>JAHLWT010000166.1 GCA_019057775.1 Promethearchaeota archaeon | reverse complement strand
ACCAAATGGTGATATCTGTAAACTTGGTTCTTGCGCAGTTTCTAAGTATTGGTTTGCAAGAGGGCCTATTCCAGATCTTATAGGTTTATTTATTAGTTCCTTTGGAACAATGGGAATTATCACTAAATTGTCAATCCAATTATTTAACAAAACACGATTTCGGGAAGTCGTATTTGGATTATTGAAGGATCTAAAAGATATTCCAAATGTTCTTTTAAGGCTTACGGAAACTGGTCTAGCTGAAGATATCCTTCTTGGGATGCAAGACAAACCAGATTGGATGAAAGGATATGTTTTCATCATTGCTTATGTTACGGGGGAATCTCAAGAGGAAATAGATTCTCATATTAAGGTTTTTAAACGTATATATCGTAAGAGTAAAGCTCGGTATATGAAAACACCAGAAAGAATTAGAAACGCTTATTTGGAAAAACCTATTTTTGCTGCCGCTGCAGCAGACTATAGAAAAGGAGGGGGATTTGAGTATGTGGGGGCAAATATGCCTTTAGAGCAAATTCCTGAAGCATATAGAAGAGGTGCTAAAATTGCTAAAAAGTACGGAATTGTCCCTACTTTAGGTTCAAGACTTATTGGAGGAACTCATAATATTGTAATGTTTTTTTCCTATTCATTTAATCGTGCCGATCCCAAAGATATAGAAAACGCTAGAAATGCTCTACATGAAACTAATAAATTAGCTTTAGAATTAGGTGGTATTCCTTGGAAAGCAGAATTAGTAGGACAACAATTAATTCTTGAAAAAATGGATCCTAACTATAAGAAATTGTTAAATACAATTCGGAGTACTATTGATCCTAAAGGAATTATGAATCCCGGAAATTGGGAGGTTTAATAAAAATGACATCTGAAACGTATCAAGATTGGAAAAATATTGTTCATAGGTGCTTTCGATGTGGTTATTGTAAGTTTACTCATGATTTCTCTGATTTTAATTGTCCAAGCTATAAAAGATTTAGATTTGAAACTTATAGTACGGGGGGAAGAATGTGGTTAATTTATGGTATAATAAACGGTGATCTTCAATGGAGTCAAAATTTATCTAATGTACTCTACGCTTGTACAACTTGCGGTAATTGCACAGAAAATTGTAGATATGAAAAATTTAATGATTTTCTTGTTGATATTATTGAAGCTGCTCGAGCTGTAGCTGTTGAGAATGGTTTTTGTCCTGAAAAACAAAAAGTTTTACTAGAAAGAACTGAAAATATCGAGAATTTTAATCCATATGGAGAGCCTAATTCTGATAATACACAATTAAAAAGAGAATATGATTTACCAGATGAAGCAGAATGGGTTTATTTTATAGGGTGCACTTCTAATTATCGACAGAAGAACTTAAGAGATGCTACATTAAGATTTCTTAAAAAGACTAACATAAATTTTACATTAATTGATGAACATTGTTGTTGTAGCCCCATTATTCGAACTGGTCAAATAAATCCAGTCAAAGATTTTATGAATTATAATATTACTCAGATAAATAAAACAGGCGCTAAAAAAGTAATTATTTCTTGTGCTGGATGTTACCGCACTATAAAGAAAGATTGGTTAAAAATGGATCCGGGTTATGATTTTGAAGTATTCCATACTGTTGAATTAGTTAAACAACTGTTGGATGAAGGAAGAATAACAATTAATTCAGAATTTCAAAAAACAGTAACTTATCATGATCCTTGCCACTTGGGTCGCCATGTTGGGTTGTATGAGTCCCCAAGAGAAGTGTATAATAAAATTCCTGGAATAAAATTGTTAGAGATGCGAAGAAATAGAGAAAATGCATGGTGTTGTGGCGCTGGTGGAGGTGTAAGGATAGGATATCCCGAATGGTCATTAGAAGTCTCAAAAGAAAGATTAGAAGAAGCTAAAGAAACAGGTGCATCTGTAGTATCCTCAGTATGTCCATTCTGTAAAACGAACTTATCAGATGCAAATGAAAAGTATAATATGGGTCTTGAAGTAATAGATCTTATAGAGATCTTAGATCAATTAGATATTGAAATAAATTAAAAAATATGAAATTTAAATTTTTAATAATCTAATTTTTCTCCAAGTGCCATCCGAGCTAAATCACTGATAAAATACCCTTTCATCCCTTTACCAGTTACCTTCCTTTCTAGTGTATCTTTACACATGGGACAATTGAAGATACATACTTCAGCACCATGATCTACCATATCCTGAACATTATCATTTTGTGTTTTACGTACCAAATTTTTATGGCCCCTCATTCCAAAGGGTGCCGCGCAGCACATTCCATTTTCTCTATCATATTTCCTTGTAACCCTTTCTACTCCAATTAATTCACAAATTTTATCGAGGATCGCATCAGTCTCAGGAACATACCGATTCGAACAATTGCGTTGATAAGCAGCCTTTAAGTCTAATTTAGCAATTTCAGATTCATGATCTTTGAGATAATTATAGATATATTCAAATATATGTACTGGTTTGAATGGTACTTCTATATTATTTCTTTGACAATAAGAGGTATATAATCCATAGCACTCATCATGCCAACAGATGACTTCCGTATCTTTTAAAACACCTGCTTTTTTGAAATTTTCAAGAATAATTGGAACTCGTTCTATGATAATGGAAGGTTTTGTGACATGTTGATATACTAATTGGCAAAAATAATGTAATCCACCAACAGATTGAAGATCATCAAAGATTGGGCCCTTCATTTCTCTTGCATTCATTTTAGGGAAGGCACATTTATTTAAGACCGGTTTTTTAGGATCAATCGGACGTGCTACAAATTCTCCTTTTGCCTTGTACATATCAATAGAATTCTGAATAATGGCAGGTAAGAGATTTTGGGATTGATATCTTTCTTGTAACTCATTTATCATGTCAAAAGGATGCGAATTGTAAGGACAATACTCATCACATGCAAAACATAACATACATTCCTTTAATATTCGACAATCCTCATCCTCATTAATTAACTTATTAATTTCTATTCTTGCTTCTTCAACATCATTAAAATCCATCCATTGACATCGTGTTAAACAGTCAATATTTTCACAGTTAGAACAATTAGATTTATCAAACATATTTTTATCATCTTCTT
This sequence comes from Promethearchaeota archaeon, assembly GCA_019057775.1. The sequence goes on along the minus strand of JAHLWT010000166.1, from coordinate 30,377 downwards.
ATTTATAGATATTAAATCTTAAAATTTTTTGAATACTCATTCAAATATTTTGTATATAGAAATTCTTAGAATAATTAAAATTTTTTGAACTATAAATGTGAAAATTGTTAATAGTATCTTATATTTTTTCAAATTAAGATCAGAGATAAGCTATATGAATTTGCTAGAGGATTTATTATTCCAGAGTTAGATAAGATTTTCGAAGTTCATAAGAACTTGTATATAGGTGCTTATTGGCCACGATTAAATTTTGAGAAATTTAAAAAAATAGGGATTACCGCAATTGTAAATCTAATGGAAGAAAAACTTTATGATCCAAAACCTCTAGGCTTCGCATATTTACACAAAGGATTTCCAGATGATTCATATCCCCCACATGAATATTTAGAGGAAATTTTGGAGTTTATCGGTCAACATCTTTGCAATCATGGAAAAGTGCTAGTTCACTGCTCAATGGGGATTTCGCGCAGTGGTTCGATAATAGTCGCTTGGTTATTAAAGATGAATCCAACATGGAGTTGGGGGGATGCCGTTTCATACGTTAAGAAAACTAAGTTTATAGGACCCGCAGTCGAAATACGAGAATCTATACTCGATTACCTTGAAAAAATTGAATTAACACGACGAAGTTATTAGTTCTATATAAAATATCTCTTTAGTTTTGAAATTATAAAATTTTAGATTATAAATTAGCTTATTAAATCAAAATGGAAAAAAAACACAGAGTAATAAATGTACTTGTTGCAGGTCATAGTCAGCATGGTAAGAGTTCATTGATTCAAGCGATATGTGGTGTATTTCCGGATATTTTAGACTATGAAATTGCTCACGGTACGACAGTTTCTCTGAAAGTTATACAATTTGAATTTAAGAAACAAAATATTTTACTCAATTTTTTAGATAGTCCTGGTCATGCTGATTTTAAGGGGGGTCTTGCATTAGGGCTTGAGTTTGCGGATCTTTTAATTCTGGTAATATCTGGCACGGATGGATTTCAAGCAAGAAGTTATTGGTTATTCGAGAATGCTGTTAGAAAAAATCTTCCAATCGTAATCGCGGCAACAAAGATGGATCTTCGAAGTGTTAATCTAAAAAAAATCAGGGAGGAAACAAAGAAATTAACTACTCGAATTGTACCTATCGTCGAAACATCAGCAAAAAAATTTTTTGGAATAGAAGAATTGATACAAAAAATTTCTATTTATGTAAAATTAAGAGATAAAGCAACTTCAGATCTCTCCTTTATTGTTCTTGGTTTTCACCAAAAAAAAGGAATTGGCGAATTAATTACGATAGGTATTTTATCAGGAAGAGTTAAAACCACTTGGATAACCGATAAGATTAGGATTAGACATATTTTCTCACTGGGAGGTGCTCCATTAACAATAGCATCTGAAGGAGAAATTATTCAAATAGCTTTAAATATCGAGATTGTTTTTAATTTAGGTGCCAAATATTATAAGGGTAAATTTATAAATTCACAAATTGAAGGATTGTTGTCTGAGATCCATCCAAGTAAAGAATTTTACATCAACATAGAAGATCCAGAAAAATTCAAACTTGCATTAGATATATTAAATACGATAAAAAAATTACTTCCTTCGTTTGATTATTATTATGAAAAGAAGACTATAACCATCTTAGTTCTTGGGGATTTACAATTTGAATTTTTGAAGGAAATGTTAGAGGATTTAATTGATTTTAAAGTGATTGGTTCTAAAATTAAAGGCGTTATCACCATCAATTCGGATAACAAAGCAAAACATAATTCAGCTACAGTTCGAATAATCCCTCGTTGTAAAAGAAGTCTCACGATCACTAGAGCTGGTGAACAAGAAGTCAAACTTTACGATATTTTGGCCGCTACAGCAGCTTATGAAGCATACCATCTTGATGGACTTCATGTTGAGATATTTTCGGGGAGGAATGAAGACGACATTGCTCAAGCAATTGCTAAAGCTATTGAAAAATCAAAAATATTAAAATTATTCCCATACCAAGATGTTATTGTTAAAGTTGCAAATTATCATGATTTATATCCTCTTATCGAAAAGTATCGCATCGAAGTACTACACCACTCTCAAAATGATTCATTTTTTCTTCAAATTAGAAATGAAGAATTTGAAGAGTTTTTCAATTCACTAATGAAAGTTTCAAACGGGAAAGCTGAGATGAATTTGTTTAGATTTGAACAAAATGACGTTATTTTATCAGTAGATCCCGGTACTAGACACATTGGATTCTCTCTTATAGAAAAAGGAGAATTACCTTCATTGTGGCATGTAAATTTAAAAAAGAAACTCGAAGATCCCAGAACTATACGCAATTCTAAAAAACATGTAATCCATGAGCTAGAACTTTTTCTCAGAGGTGAAAAAGATTCAATAAATAAAATTTTTATAGGTAAAGGGCCAGGCTCAGACTTTATTATTGATACTCTTATTGAATATTTTAGCATTCCTTGTGATAACTATGAATGCGTAAAAACAGATTTTAATTCAGATAAGAACGAATTTAGTACTCAATTATTGAGAGAAAATCGCTTTAAACCTCCAGAGATTTATCTGGTAGATGAATTTAAGACCACTAAAGAAGCATTATTTCATTTGCAACAAGGAAAGCTTGTAAATGAAGTTCAGGCAAAAGGATTCGTCGATCATGCAATAGCAGCACTTCTAATAGCTAGAAGAGGCATAAAGGGTGAAATTATTAGAATTCAGAAAAAACCCTTAAAACAACTGTTTGATTATGTAGTAGAAAAATATTCAGGATCTTACTCCTTTTCAAGTATTCATAATATTAATAACTTAACTGATATTACATCAGGCATCTATTTAAGAGTAAAAGATTCATCAAAATTAGATTCTAATCTGAATAATGGAGACGTTATTTCATTTTTAGGATTTGCAAATTCATATAATAGTTTTCATGCCGTAAATCTTTTAGGAAACAAAATTATTGTTAAACTTCAAGGTAATATAAAGGCCAAACGGGATTTTTTTAAAATTTTTACACCTGTTAAACAAAGAAATTGATGAACCTCACTATTGAGTTTTGATATTGAGTTCTTGTGTTTTTAAAAAAATATATAAAAACTGAATTGATTATTTATTAGAATTATCTTTAGTCTAAAAATTTAAAGAGGAGAATTTAAATTGTCTGAATTTGAACAAAAAGTTTTAAAGTTACTTGAAGGAATAGATAGCAAACTTGATAGATTATTGAGCCCTGGAACTGCTAGTACTGCCCCAGTGAAAGTTACTCCTACACCTTCAGCAGCACCATCGCCAGCTCCTGCTACTATTAAACCTTCTGCAGTTGTTGATAAACAAGAAATGGATGAGAAATATGCTGAAAAACCAATAGTAGAGGGTAGAAGAACTTGTGCGAAATGTGGTGGTACTGCTTTCAATACAATAGAAGATAAATCGCAAGTCTTACATCAGATGGGCGGTGTTAAGATTTATGCTAAGAAGAACATCTGTAAAAAATGCGGAACTGAAGCATAATTAAATTTAAACCTTTTTTTGACTATTTTTTTTATTTTTATTTTAAGAATCAATACAATACAAATGCAAAAGATTAAATCATTTTTTTCTTATATTTCCTTTTAGTTAGGTTTTTAATATCAATTTACTTTAAAACCTTAATTTAAAATCGAAAATTTAATTCAGATTGAGCGGTGGACGTTTAAATTCCTCAAATTAGATTAAAAACAGGGATAAATTACATTAAGAATTTCGTTTTAAACAATTTTACGAGTAGAAAAGTCCCTTATTCCGCTCAGATTGAATTAACCCTCCGATGTAATGGAAAATGTCCATTTTGTTCAATTCACTCTTTACCTGATTCAGACTTAGGTTCTGATATGAGCACTGAACAAATTAAGGGTTTAATCGATCAAATAGCTGATTTAGGAGTTCTTGCTCTCTCTCTTACAGGTGGTGAACCAACCTTACGAAAGGATCTTCCAGAACTTATATATCATACAGGAGTCACTCATAATTTTATGAACGGCTTAGCTTCAAATGGATATCTTTTACCTAAATTACTTAAGGAAAACAAACTAGAAGGTTTAGACTATATTTTACTATCATTAGATTACCCCACAGCAGATTTACATAATAGAATGCGAGGTATTAAAGTTTTTGATAGAGTTATTGAATCCATTCATTTAGCCAATAAGAATGATATAAAAGTTATTCTTAGCACCGTCGTTATGAAAGATAATATACACCTTCTAGAGGAAATGTGTCAGCTTGCTGAAAAATTGGGATGTACAATTGAAATATATCCATGTGAAGATATCATAAGGGATTTTCCAGATAAAAGTTATAAAATTCAGCAAATTCGCGAATTCATTCCTTCTATTTCTGTTTGGGCAAATATAATTCGTTCATTAAGAAAAAAGTATAAAAATATTTTAACGGATCCAGTAAGCGTTGAAATAGTTGAAAGTGGAGGATTTGGTGGATTTCCAGAATACCACCAAAAAATATTAAGGTGTTATGTGGCGGAGGCTTATTTGTTTATAAGTCATGATGGTTTTATTCGTTATCCCTGTAAAATTCATCCGATCACAAGTTTCAATGCCTTAAAATATCCTTTATATGATATATATTACTCAAAAGAAGTAAAAGAAATCATGAAGGTACATGATAACTATGATTTCTGTCAAAACTGTCGGTTAGGTTGCGCGATAGCATCATCAATCCCAACACGATGGAAAACTCTTTATGCTAAATATGTTAGAGGATTTTTAAATGGCAATTTGAGATAACCCAAATTGTAATTGACCTATATTTTGATCTTGGTTTAAATCTTTTAATTTTGAATATTAATTATACAAAAAATTTAATTTTGACTGTAGTTTTTCTAATATAGTGATTAATATATGTCAGACGGAGCAATAATTATTCAAATAATGTTCATTACCATCGTTATGATAATCGTTGGTATGATCCTCAACAGACTATTAGGATTAAGAAAAGATAATCTCAAAGCATTAAGAGAACAAGCAAAAAATCTACAGGATCGCATGAGAAATGCTCAACTACTTGGGGATCCTCAGTTACTACTACAGCTACAACAAGAGTCAATGATTTTCATGAAAAAAATGATGAAGAAACAATTAATTCCAATGTGCGTTAGATGTGTTATTTTTATCGGTATTTTTGCGATTCTTGGCTTAATATATGGTAAATACACTAATTTATTACCCTTTTGGTTCATTTTTGGTAGGGGTTGGGTATCTGTTTACTTTATATTCTCCATCACTTTCAGTCTATCGATATATGGAATAAAAAGACTCTATAGGAAGTTAACAGGTAAGGAAACAAAGTCTCAAAACAAATTAAGGGATATAATAGGTATGGCTTCACTTTCTCAACCGGATTCTAGATTTTCCTCTCAAGCTACTGGGGCATTCTCTTCTCCATCACAAAATCAATTAAACGATCAAAATTCTCCTATTCCTCAAGAAGAAAACCAGAAATCTTCCAACCAGAGCAACTCATGGAAAGATCGCGTCGAGAAATAAAATCTTTTCAAAATTTTATAGCTTTTTTAATAGAATTTGTTTTAAAATGAATTAAAATTATGACAGAAGAGAAAACTGAAGATAATAACATTAAAAAACAGATGGCAACCTATTTTGCCTTCGCTATACTAATGATTTTTCTTAATTACATTATACAAAAACTCAATCAAATAATTATAGCCCATTTTATATGTGATAATTTTGGAGATATTGGATTTATTCACACATTTTATTGTTCAGTTGACCCATTTAATATGCCAGAATTGGTAGGCTCGATTGTAGCTGTAGGGATTACTTATATAATAAAGTTCTTTCTCGATAAATACCTTGTTTTTAAAAAGAAGGGAGAAGAATTAAAAGAAACTTCATTAGAATTTATGAAATATTTTGGTTTTGCGATATTAACTACGATTGAAAATATCGGAATTCAGTTCTTATTATCAAATTTTCTAAATACACCATTAGAAATTAGTTTTGTAGTCGCATTATCAATAGGGTATTTAACAAAGTTTTTCCTTGATAGAAAATATGTTTTTAACGATTAATCATTATTAATTATTCAAACATAAAAAAATCATAAAATTTAATTTATTAAGTGGTGTCTTTAATCATATGTCAAACGAGCATGAACGACAAGAGGATAGTGATGACAAATCAATCGTTGACGCGCTCTCTACGTTAGGTTGGATCGAAGAAGAAGATGAAGAAGAACCTCTCTTGCCCGAAGAGAACCTCCAAGAGCAAGTTGTATTCTTTAAGGAAGAAAATAAAAGATTAATCGGAGAGATCAATGAAAGAAATGAAAAAATCCATCGCTTGGAAGTAAATACTCAAGATTTAATAAAAAAGAGCGAAAGTAAAACCGTTCAAGACCAAGCGGTTCAGAAATTATATGAGACAATTGAAAGTAAAAATGATGAAATTGAAAATTTAAATCTTCTGCTTGATGAGCAATCTAAAAAATTAAATAGGATTATTAATGATCAGATTGATAAAATAAAAGATTTAGCATCCCAGATTGAAGATTTTAAATCAAGTGAAACTAGTAGTGTAGATTTAAATCAAATAATCCAAGAAAAAGACATGAAAATAAATAATTTAATGGAACAACTTCAATACCTTGAAAGTGATTCTATTCAAAAATCTAAGTTCGAAAAACTTGAAGTTCTCTTAGAAAAGAAAGATGAAATCATTACAGAAAAAGAGAAAGCCATGTTCACCTTAGAAAATTCATTAAAAAGCGCAAATCAGAAGATTCAAAACCTGCAACAACAATTTGAAACAGTAAATCTAATGAAAAAAGACCTTGAGAAGAAAACTGAGCGAAATAAAACTTTAGTAGTAGAAATTGAAGAATTAAATCAAAAAATATTATCAAACCAAGATTTAATTGACCATCTAGAAAAAAAACTAGAAGAAGCTCATAAAAATTCTGGAATTCTTACCGGTAAATTCGAGATAGAATTAGGGAGTATGCGAAACATGCTTGATGGCAGAGATGAGGAAATCAGAAGTTTTTCAGATGAGAAACGAAAATTGCAGAATGAATTAGATGATTTTAAACATAATGAAGAAAGAGTTCATTCTGAGCTTCATGAAGTAAAAAATGATAAACTTAAGCTAGAAGCTGAAATAATTGAATTAAAGAAGAAGATTAAACTTATGCGCCGAGATATGAAAAAAATTTAGTGTAAGTATAATATACAATAAATCCTCTTAACTTTTTAACTATTAAATTAAAAAAAGATAAAAAATAAAATTTAAAATTACTTATCTCTCCCGCCATATAACGCCACATTGGCCACATGTAAACTTCTTTCCGTAAAGTCGTGGATAGTCCAATATGATATTACTTTTATCAACACTTTCATGAATCATAACTGGGTTATCATTATTACATTCGGGGCATTTCCTTCTTCCTTCAGCTGGAGAAACCGTTAAAATGGAACTATCTGTTCTTCCTGGAATTCCTGGTGCTGCTCCAGAAGACTTAACCTCTTCAAGATCTGCTTTAACATCTTCAGGTGACACATCTTTTACTTCCGATTTAAATTCTGGTTGGATTGCTTTTGCTACTCTATCGTCCTCATCTTCACCTTCTAGTACTGATTCCGCTTTTAATTGAACTGCGTCAGATTCTTTATAATCCTCTCCTCTACCTAATGCTGTAATAAATTCTGCATCATCTCCTTCTTCAAAAATTGTTTCTTGTTGGAGGCCTGCTCTATCAGCATCTATGGCACGTGCCCATTGACCTGCTTTAACACGTTCTTTAACTGTACATGCCTTTCCCTGCCAAATATAGACTTTATTACCTAAATCTGCAATAAAACAATCTTCTGACTCTAATGATTCTTTCTTAAAGGGAACTTGAATCATTTTCATTGCATTAATGTCTTCAAATTCTTCGGATGATGCTCGGTAAAGTACATTTTTCCATTCGTTAAATCCAGCCCAATCTCCTGTGGATACATCTTTGAGTAATGTTTTAGCATAATTCTTCTCTACAATTTTCATAGCCCCTAAAGAAGCAATTGTCGACATAAACTCTTTTGATTCTTGGCCTTGATCAACAGTAATAATTTTTGCTGCTCCGCCACGTTGTTGATCTAATGTCCTTGCTTGAGCTGCTCCAATGGTTTTTTCATCAACAGAGCATTTATTACCAATCCATACAAAAATCGTGGTATCAGCATCTACAAGATAGACGTCCCCTGAGCTAAAAATATTTTTTTTGATTTCTTTTAAATTGCCTTGATCGATAAGATAAAGTTTCATACTCATCAACTAATTTTATAAATTTTTTTTTTTAATTACATTATAGAACTATGTTTATAAAAATTTTGATAAAAATACAGATAATATTTATATAATATTAAGTGAAAAAGTTGATATTAAAAATCATTTAAGGCTAAATTGAATCTTTTTATCAATTCTGGTATGTGGTTTATGTCAATTGAACAATATGCGATTCGAATTCCATTGATTTTATAATCTGGTTTTTCAACCGGAATCAAACCTACTTTATATTTTTTTAACAACTGATCCGCAAAATCAGTAGCCTTGACTTTATTGGGATTAATGTTTACAAACAGGAAAAAACCCCCTGAGTTAGGATCAATTGAAATCTCTGGATCTTGTATTTTTTTAATTTCGGAATTTATTTTATCATATCGTTCTTGGAGCATTACTTTTACCTTATTGCGTGATTCAATAATTTTCTCTATACCATTCTCTACAAACAATTTCTGGGTTAATATTTGATAGAAATGGTTACAATTTGAAACTGTAGCCCTTGTAAACCCTTCCAATTTATTATTAATTTCAGTTTTTAGTACATTCAAACTCTCTTCGTTATTTACCCAGTGTGGTTTTAATCCTATGGTAATAAAACCGATTCTACCGCCATATATTAGAAGCTCTTTTGTAATTCCATCTAACTTGACGGGGATTACATCTTCATTTAATTGGTGGAGATCGTAAAATATAGACCTATTTATCACATCATCCTTATAAATATACGGCTCATACGCATCATCAACAAAGACAATTATAGGCATTCCTAGACGTTTCTGACTCTCTTTCAATAAAGTAACAATATTATTAGCTTCTTCTATAGTAGGAACGTATCCCGTAGGATTATTAGGAAAATTTAATAATAGAATGATTTTTTCTTGGTTTGAAGCTACGTGTTCTATTGAAGCTTTCAAACCTTTAAGGTTGATTTTACCTCCTTTAAAGAAATTATATGATTCGATCTTCGCACCAATAATCTTTTCGATAATGTTATCATAATTACCCCACCTCTTTGCGGGAATGATAATTGAGTCATCAGGGTTCAAGAATAGGGAACAGCATTGAAAAAGTGCATTAGTTACACCACTTGTAATTTCTGGAGTCGTGATATAATCATTTAATCTATTGTATTTTTCTTGTTCAGTCGTTTTGTTGTATAATGATTTTCTTAATAACCAGTCTTTCCAAATTTCACGTGTTTTCAACACACCTCCAATTGCGGCGTATGGAACAATATCTTTTATGGCTAAATTAGAATAATCTGAAATTTCTTTGATATAACATGGCATCCAATCTGAACTCCCCCCATTAATAAAATCTTTTTCGAATCCGTAAGCTGCTCCTATAGTTCCTATAATCTCTGCCTCCTTCTTTGCCCTTCCAGACCAATGAAAAATTCCTTCTGGTAAGAAAATCCTCTTCCCAATATCAGAAAACGCACTGTATAATGGTGTATTTTGTATAAGATTAAACTTCATGGTTAGTATAAATTATGAAAGTTAATTAAATAATATAATTTAGTATTCTAAATGTAATTTATTTACTGAATTTAAATATTAAAAAAACTTAAAAAAATTATGAGTAATGAAAATAATATAAAAGATTCTGAAGAAAAGAAAAAAGATGAGAAGCCTTTTTCGAAAGGATGGAAAAATTTTACTGAAGGAATAAAAGGAGGATTTGATAAATTTCAAAAATCACTCGAAGATCAATTCAAGAAAAATAAAGAAACTTGGAATGAAAATAAGGATAAAGCTGATAATTTTTTTAAAGGTGCTAAACAAGGGTGGGACAAAAAGCTTAAAGAATGGAATGCAGATATAGAAAAAAGAACTATAGAGACAAAAGAGCAATGGGAAGCTCACACAAAAAAAGTTAATCTGGATATAAAAAATTGGCAGGATAAGACTAGAGAAGAATGGGATGATGGTATTGCTTCAATAAGAAAGGGATTTCTTAAAGGCTATTTTTGGGTTCTAATACTAACAATACCTATCATACTTGTAGTTGTTGTAGTACTTGCAGTAGTTATGAGAGTTTTAAATTAATCCTTTCTATTTATTCCTGAATATTCTGGTTTTTCTTGTTTTATTTAATAATATTCAATAGCTAAATCATATGATTGAAATACTGGCAATCTCGTTTATAGTTGCTCTCACAGGAGCGCTTTCACCGGGTCCATTGTTGACATTTACTATTTTTAAATCCCTCAAGAGTAAAAAAGGGTATTTAGCTGGGCTTTTTATAACATTAGGACATGCAACATTAGAATTTTCTTTGATAATTCTGCTCCTATTAGGAGCTTCTTTACTTTTTCAAAATATAATCTTCCTAATACTATTAGGGACAGTTGGGGGGAGTTGTTTATTAGTATTTGGGATTATAGTAATAAAAAGTGCCTACAAAAAGCAAAATGAGATGAATTTCACACTCTCTGAAGGAGATGTAACTGGATTTAAAGGTAATAGTTTTTTAGGAGGGATTTTTTATTCGATAACTAATCCTTATTGGGAGTTCTGGTGGGCAGCAGCAGGTTTAAAACTTATGATCGATTTAAATGTGTCTTTTGGAAATCCAGTTGGGCTTTTACTGTTTTTCCTTGGCCATGAATTAGGGGATTTTATATGGTATGTGCCCATCTCTGTTTTTATTTATTTTGGAGGAAAATCCCTAAATTACAAAGTCTATAGATACATTTTAGTTATATGTGGGTTGTTTATGGCAATCCTAGGAACTTTTTTAATTATTAACATCTTCATATTTCCTCCAAGTACATAATTTTGGTATTTTTTTTTTATTAAAGGAAACTAATTATAGAATTAAGTAAATTTTGATATAGAATTTCAGACTTTTATACCCTTACAACTCGTAATCTGCTCCATTTTCAAAAATCGCTGAATAGGGTTCTAAAAAGTGATTTTGACAGAGAGGACATGAGTTATACTTGGAGAGCCAGAAAGCTACACAGAGATAATGATATGTACTCCCACAGAAGGGACAATTAATTATTTTATCTTTGACAAAATTTATATATTTATGGCAAACTGTGCATTGGACATCGGAACTCGATATGCCTCTTCTTAATTTTACTCGATTAGTCAAAATTGTTTCCAATTTTGATAATTCTACTTGATAGAGACCTAGAGAATTATTCAATTGATTAATTTTACTATTAATTTCTGAAATTCTTTCTTTTAGTTCATCCTCAGTTAATTTCTCTGCTAAAAATGCTGAAAGAGCAAAGTTGAGAGGTAATCCTTCAAAATTTTCTGTTTGTTCTGTTATTTCAGTAATCGTAGCAAATAAAATTCCTTCTTTGTCTATTAACTCTTTAAAGTTCTTGAATAATTTATTAATCAAAAGAGAGATTAAAAAGGTTAATTGCTGTTTTTTACGATTAAAATTATCTTCCCATAATCTAATAATTTGATACATATCAACGTCATTAGACTTAGCAGAATCTAATTTTTTGAACACTTCATCTTTTAAATTCTGAATTTTTGAATAATACTCATTTAAGATTTCATTAATCCTTTTTAATTGAGGAAATTCTTCCTTTATTATTAAAGAAGCCTCATCTTCATAAACTCTGATTAAATCATTAACTTCATTTATTTTTTGAGAAACGAATTTCCTTAGTTGGATTCTTAATTCTTCATCTTTAACGGTTTTGATAAAAGTTAGGTACTCATTTTTTCTCCGATAAATCTCAGAAGACACATTTGAAAAAATCTTTTTAAAACTTGATGTTATGTTATCATAAGGACTTAGGTATGTCTCTATCCCAATAACCCAATCATCAACATCAGCAATTCTCGAAGATAAACTATCTATTTTGTTATAATAGTAATTAGCGATTTCCTCAAATTTCTCTGCTTCGTTTACATCATTAATAGTTTCTTGGAATTTTCTTTCTAAGCCTAGAATATAATAATCGACAATTTTGGGAAGATAATTGCTTATCTTTTGGTTTTTCAATTCTTTAAAATTGAGAGCCGTGTCTGTTTCTTTTAAGGTTAATTCTTCAAATTCTTGAATGATATCATGAAGGCAATCTTCTATTACCTGAGTAACCAGTGGTTGGATGAATTTCATTAGATTTTGAGCTATCTCCTTTCTCTCAAGGACATTAATGAACTCTTCACCATGATATTCTTCAAAAATTTTATTAGAATGCAGTATATGGATTAAATCTGAATAAAATTTTATCCGAATTTCTTCTTTAGATAAAAAATACTCGTAGATATCATTAAAGTGAAATATCAGGATATTATCATTATTATCTTTCTTTCTTTTTTTGGAAGTTTTATCATTTATACTACTTATGAATTCTTTGAGTTCGGAAATTTCATTCCAGTTTCTTAGGTTAGATGGAATTTCATTTAGTTTAAAAGAGAGATTTTTAATTCGGTTAATTTCAACCCATAAATGAATATTTTCGTCATAGAGTGTGTTAGCTTCCTTACTAGAAGGGTTTAAAGAGGAGATCAGTTCTTTGGTTTTCTCAAGAAGAGAGTCAATAATTACTATTGAATCATCTAATATTATTGTATTTTTTGTAATTCTTTTAATATTTCGGATATTTGAGCTAAGATTCTGTAAGTTATTTGCGATAACTCTTACATCTTCTAAGGTTTCTTTTTCAAAATGAACATACTTTGAAATTGAATCAATATCAGGACTAACGGAAGTCTTTATATAGATCTCAACAAATGTACTTAATTCTTTTAAATATTTTGAGTATAACTCAAGAGTTACTGTAGAGAATTGTAGTTTTGATTTAATATAATCATGAATTATTGAAGAATCAACATTCTCCGCTTTTAATTTCATTAAATATTCTTTGATTTCTAAAATTTCATATTTCGTAAATCCATGGATCTCTCTGGTATGATTAAATGTATTATTAGTGAAACTTAGCATTATTAAACCCGTCATTAGTAAAAAGGCACTTATTAGCTAGAAATCTTTCATAAAATAAATTTTTATTGGTTGCTGAGTCAAATTTTAAATTAAAAGAAGAAAATCTTTTACAAGTCATTCTCCTAATTCGGTTATCTCGAGAAATTTCTCCTTTGATCCTGCTTTCGTAATTGTTAGGAGATCGATACCATTGCCGCTCATTGCATCTCTTTTTATTGAATTTCTGATTGTTTTTTCTACTAATTTCTCCCCAGCAGCAACAGTCATACCAGGTTTGTAATCAGCTTCTAATATCCCAATAGATAATAACATTCCAGTTCCTGCAGTACCATACTCATCCTCCATCAGACTTCCAAGTGCGTCGAGAGTGTATAATTTAGGTCCATCCTTGTTCATTCCCGCCATAACTAAATTGGTGTATAAAGGGGCCATCTTCCTAGAGTACAAGTAATTGGACACTAATTTCCCCATACTCCTTGTAGAAATACTCTCACCAGCATCCAAGTAATACAAGTTTGCTTGAGCTCGTAGGATACGTACAAGGATCTGAAAATCACCAATAAGTCCATAACACGTGATACCTATGTTTTCAGTTATCTTGAAGACTTTTTTTGTGGATTTATTAACAATAGTATATCCCCATGTTGCACGTCTATCATTTCCAAGCACAACACCATCTTTACATTTAACAGCTACACCCACTGCGCCTGGTACCATTATTTGTTGACTCATAATTTCACCAAATTAAAATTATTCAATTAAGTATCTTTTGGTAGTATAAATAAAGAGAATTAATTAAAATTTTTCTTTTAAATTATAAAATCATAGTTAAGTCTATTAATTATAAGGACATTTTGTTTCCGTTATATCTTTATCATTATTAATATTTCAATGAGCTAAATAAGCTCAAGTTTGAAAATAATTTTTACTTCTTAATTCAGTTGTACCTTAATTGATATGATCAGAATAGAATTTTCTAAATAACTTAAATACAATTATTAGTTTCAATTAAAAATTTTTTATTTCTCTATTAAGTCGTAGTAAAACTATGATTAAGAACCAATTAAACAAATGTACTATTTGAACTACTAATATTTTTATAAAATTGAATCATTATTTTCGAATGGTTGATCATTATATGATCACATAAGTAATGATACTACTTTAATTAAGGATAACTTTATTTGATTTTATAATTATTAATTCGCTATTAAATTATAGCGAAACCAAGATATAAAACAATTTTTTCATATATCATAATTGAATAAGGGTGATACTAACAAAAACACTTAATATTTTCAGAATGATCAAACATTGAGTGATCATTGATGTTGAGTCTTTTTTAATAACAAAAATTTTTTGTCGTGATTTTTTTTTAATTTAACTGTTCAGATTCTTCTCATTTGGCATAACATTTAAATAACTCTTCAGATATAATACTATCTAAGAAACATTAATTATAACTTAAAAAAAAATTAAAAATCTTAGTTTTAAAATTTTAAATCAAAAATTTTGGAGGAATAAAAAATGGCTAAAAAGAAACATTCTTTCGCATGGAGCCCAATTCGTAGATTAATGAAACAACAAGGTGCCTCAATAGTTGCTCGTAATGCAGTTGATTTATTAATCGATCATTTAGAAAAGACTGCTACTTCTTTAACTGAACAAGCAAGAACATTTACAATGCATGCGAATAGAAAAAAGATAACGAAGAATGACTTACTTCTGTCAATTAAATACAAATAAACCAATTTTTATGGGTTAAAAAAAATTAAATATTTTTTTCTTTTTCTTTTACAAATAATAGTTGAAATCATCTTAGAACTAGTTCTATAGTGAAGAGATTAATTTCAATTACTCCATATGAGTAAATTACAAGAAAATTCGGCTTTCCATTAACTTGTGTTCCTATCAGAATGATTGGTAGCGGACTTAGGAGATTTCCTTGAAATTCATGCTTATCTAAAGTAGTTTGTACCAATTTAATCTAAATTAAACTATTTTTCTAAAGATTTTCCAATTTTCCATGCTTCTGCAAGCTCTTCACCCACTTTCCAATATTTTCCAAGAGAATATATTAAAGGTTTTAATTTTATAATATCTGGTGTCCCATCTGTTAAATACTCCTCATCTGCATAAGCCCCCACTATTTTACCGATAAAAATATCATGAGCTTTTTCAATTCCTAACAAATCCTTTAAGTTTAAGACTTTAACAACTTCACATTCTAAATTTAACGGTGATTGACTAATCATTGGAGCTGTCTCAAGATCTCCATAGAAAACATCAAATACTTCTGATTTATCGATTTCTTTACCAGATACTAACCCACAATAATCAGTTTTCTCTATTATATCTTCTGATGGAGTATTTACACTAAAAGTTCCATTTTCTTTTATACCAATATTTGTATGATGAGTTTCATAAGAAGCTACTGAAATCAGCGGTGGTTTATGCTCAACAATCCCCACATATGCGACCGTTTCAAAATTTGGTTTCCCATTTACATTTGCACCAACAATGGCTAATGGTAGAGGGAATAAATAAGCTTTTGGCTGAATTTTATTTTTAGGCATATTTATCATTTAGGAAGTTCTTAACCACAACAAGAAGTCGAATTTGTCGTTTCGGCATTTTCAGCCCCACACGCATTTTGATTTTTTTTTGCGTTTTTTGCTACTCCCCGAGCGTTCCATAAACAACCACAACCCATTTGTTCATTCAATATAATTGCTTGAGTTGGACAATTTCTCTTACATGCGCTACATTGTGTACATAACTCAGGTTTAGTTATTTCAAATTTTCCTGAATGAATAGCATGAGGAAGACCAAATGGACAAATTTCCCCACAAAGGCCACAACCATTACACGCATCCTTATCTATAAAGATACGAGTATTATTTACAAATTCATTAAAATTAAATGATTCAAGATCAATTTCAGTCATTTTTTTTCAATTCTTTTTTTACAATTACAATTTTAAAAATTGTTAATATAATGATAGTTAGGTTCCTAACTATATAAATATTTCTCTTCTTAATAATCTGATACAGTGAAGATAATGGTATTTATAAATTTGAGTTGAGAATAGGTGACAATCAAAATGTATATTTTGAATTTACAACTATTAATATTATATTATACCATCAAGAATGAGTAATAATTGAATATGACTGAACCAAATGAGTTAATGGTAAATGGGGAAGTAAAACGTACTCTATTTCGTTCAATGGAATTAATTATGAAGAACATTGAAGCGAATATTGACCATTTAGATAATAATTTTGAATTTACTCAAAAATTTATTGATTTAGTACATGATGGAGTAATTAACAAACGTAGATTTTTTTTGTTAGCTTCAGGTAGAAGTGCTTTCATCTTACAATGTTTTGCTACTAGATTAGTGCATTTAGGTGCTGAAGTACATATCGTGACAAACCTTGCAAGTATGCCAGCTCTCCGTAAAAAAGATATCTTAATTGTGCTTTCTGGTTCTGGAACAACTGGAATTGTAGTTAGCCTACTTAACAATTATGTAAATACCGTGAAACCTTATGGTATTGTTACAATTACTTCTCATCCAGAAACAGTAATTGGAAGATTAGGGGACATAACAATTAAACTTAAAGGGAGATCTAAGAGGGATAAGGCAGTAGGTGATACAGCAATACTCACACCGGAAGGGACGATGTTTGAACAAATTGCATTCTGTTATTTGGATGCGATAATAGCTGAACTTGCAATAAAGATGGGTAAAACTAACGATGATCTACTTGAAAAACACTCACAAGGCACGTAAAACAATATAATTCAAGATTGATATTTTAAAATATATTACTTTTTTCCTATTTCATTTATAAAAACATTTAATTATAATTAAGATATATTTAACATGCGCCGATTTATAGTGTTTTTATTAGAATAACTATTCGATGAGTAAAAATCTCCAAATCGGCGTACATTTTATAAAAGTAATGCTCCAATCGCAGCACTAAATTCTGAATTCTTTAGGAATATTGCTTTTTTTTTATTAACTTTACAAATTAATGAGAGAATTTTTCTTAAAGGTCTATTTTCTCTCAGAAAACCACCACTAAAAATAATATTAGACACACTATTATTTTCTGCCATCAGGACTGCGATTGTTCCGATATTTTCACCAATTACACAAATTAATGATTTTATAAAATCTTCTTTTCTTAAAGAATTTCTATCAAAACTATTGTCAATTTTTCCGAATGATGCAGCAGTGAACTCTCTAAAAAGCAGATCTATCCTGTTATCTTCAGAATCATAAATGTCTGATACTTTTAAATCAACATTATACCTATCTCCATTTTTAGCTAGGTTAATAGCTTCTTGAAACTCATTCAAATTGAATATCTGTTTAATTAATCCCATGAAAAATCCGCCACCCATCGCAGATCCTCCAAGATGCTTATAAGTTTCATTCTTTAATAAAATAGAAGTCCCGGTACCTATTGTAACTACCAATGATAAGAGAAGTTTTTTAGATTTCTCCAATGAATATAAATATTCAATCCCTTTGACATTTGCTTCAAATTCATTAAAAATTTTCACATCAAAATATTTAGAATAATCTCTGAATAACTTGAAACATCTTCCACCAGTAAAATTGAATGTTGTATAATTATCTTTTTTATCTTTAATGATTTCTTCTATTTTAGAAATATTAGTTTTAGTAGAAAGAGATAATAAATTCAAACGATTTTCGTCAACATAAGCAATCTTAGTAAGGCTCTGTCCCATATCAATCCCAATTGTCTTTAAAGGAATGTCAGTTCCTTTGAGATCTACATTAATTTTCAACAATCTATATTTCACTTAACTTAAAATTCAATTCTTTCATTATTCTAGATTATCCATTTATTAAATGAATTTTGTATAACATTTTAATGTTTGATCAATTAAAATCAAAGAAAATTGATGTAGCAATAAGTAAAAGTAATAGCCCTAGGGAATGCGTTTTAAAAAGTATTGAAACCCTTGGAGGGATATCGAAATTTATTAATGAGGGAGATCAGGTTTTTATAAAATTTAATGTAACTTTGCCTGGAGGATTTCCTATAAATACAAATCCTGAAGTATTAGGGGCAATAATTACATCCTGTAAGAAAGCTGGAGCAAGTAAAATATTACTAGGGAGTTTTCCCCTAAAGAGAATTCCATTGAAAGTGATATTCGATTATTTAGGGATTCAAGAATACTTTGAAAGTCTAGGAGCACAGTTAGTTTACTTAGATAATAGCGATATATTTTGTAAAAATTCAATTAAGCCAGAAGAATTAAAAAAAATTAAGGATGCTTCATTTCTTAAAATTCAGGTAAATGATACTCAGTACCTTTTTCCAAAAATTATTCTTGATTCAGATAAATTAATAATAGTAAACCAAGTTAACGTAAATCCTTTGTTTAATTGCAATTTATCTCTTATGAATTCCTATTCTAATATTGCACCAATACATCAAGAAATCGAGAATGATTCGCATACGGCTCAAGAGTATGTATCACATGATAAATATAGAAAAAATCTAGCTTCCCATATATTAGATGTTTTTACCATAAAAAAACCTGATTTAGTTATCAATGATACGTTTTATATATTAGAAGGAGCAGGTCCTTACATTTACAAAGATTCTAACCTATTAAAGCCGGGATTTATAATAGCAGGTGAAAATGGGGTTGCTGTAGATCTTATAACTCTTTCTACATTGAATATAGATATAGATAAGAATGAGTTAATAATCGAAGCGAGAAAAAGAAATATTAACATACCAGCCCTTTCTAGTATTAAAGTACTTGGTGAGAAGATTGGAGAAATAACGACAGATATACAATTATGCGTTTCTAATCTTAAAGATATCCGAGTGAGGAATTTTGAACTAAATACCGGGAAATATTGTTCCGGCTGCTTTAAACAGGCCTATCACCTATTAAACCTTATGAAAACCTACATGGTAAAAGATCTGAAATATAATGTGTATAATTCATTTTTAATCGGTGAAAATCCTACAGAACCAGAAAATTTAAACAATATTATCCTATTTGGCGATTGCTCTATTGATAGCACTGTAAATCATAAGTTCAGAAAAATTGTAAATATAGTTAAACAAGATATAAAAAAAAAGAAAGAAAATAAGAAATCTAAAGAAAGGAAAATTAAAGAACCTGTTACAAAAAAAGAAAAACCAAATAAGAAAATATTAGAATTACCTGGGTGCCCTCCTCGTGTTTTTGATTGTATAAAATTAGTTTTAAATTATTATGGTAAGAAAAACGTTCCGAATTTGAATCTTCTTAGTAAAATTAATAATTTATGGATTTCTGGAAAATCTAGTAAAAATTTAAAAATGTGGGAGGCGCTTTAAAAACTGATCAATAATAACTTCAAAGAAAATTGGTTAAAAATCCTTAAATTTAATGAGAGAGTGGAAGAATTAGAAAATCCAAAAACGATTGATGAAAAAGTTAGATTCCCACTAAGTCCTATCAGGATTAATCTTTATATTTTATATCATTTTTTTGAATTAATTTATCCAAAATTCATAAATGACCAACAAAACATTCTTGATATCGTGATCTCGAAAGAAGATAAAAAAAATAAAGTATTAGGCTTATATCTATATGAAACCAAAAAAGCCGGAATTCATGGAGCATTCAAATCTCTCCCTGGAGATTTAATACGTTCAAAGTATATCGATATTGAACGTTTAGATAACTTCTTTGATACATTGCAAACAGCAATTGTGAAAGAAACTGGGATACGGATATCATCCATACGTATATTTAAAAAGGAAGCAATAGATTTGATAAATAAGTATTGTGAAGGTGTAAGAACTCTTTCTTTACAGGATTTTCTAACTCAAATATTAGATTTAATACAAACTCTATTTGAGAGAAACTTATTTTTAATTTATCCAAAACCGGTGTTTCAAAATTTCTTCGTTGGAATAGGAGAATTACTGAAGAAAATACGATTTAATACTTTATTTAATTTTGTTGAATCTATTTTACCTGAATTGAAAATTTCCTTCCTTATTGAATCAACTAGCTTAAACGTAATATTTTTTCTGCAGAAAAAAATACTAAAATCAGGTAAATCAGATTTAACACTAAAAATCTTCACTCCTTATGAACTTGGTATTGAAATAGATAATTTAGATCTGAAAAATAGACTGAATTTAATTCAGGAGAAATTGCAAGTAGAGAAAATCTACTATTTTAAGTTAAGTAATTTTATATATCTCATTTCAAATCTGTTTGAGTTGTGTATTCCAATAAATAAAGATAATATAGAATTACTAATGCAAAAAATTCTTTTTGGATATAGAAGTTTTGAAAAACACTGGGACATGGCTCCTCGTCCAATGATCTACAATACATTTGTGAGATTTCTCATCAGACTTTTTGGTTTTAATTTTAATCTACGTAAACTCTCTCATTGGGCAATACCTGATCTAATCTTTAGCTTCATTAATTTTTATTTTGGGTTAAATTGTAAAATTCTATTATTAATAACAGATGCAAAAAATCATAAAAAACCTAAAAGTAATAAACAAAATTATTTGAAGATTATAACCAAGGATGTTTTTTTATTAGAAATAGAAAAAAACACTTTAACTCGAATTGAATTAATTAACAAAAATAACATATTCTCAGGAAATGATAGTAATTCCTTAAATTGGATTAAAGTAAAAGCTTCAGAGAAATTTGGTTTTATTTCATCCGTGATTATGTTAGATAAAATGCTACTTCAAAATGCCATTAAGAGTCTGTTTTTTAACCATTTTAAATTAGCACCCTTTTCAAAAATGAAGTTATTAAAGATGATGAAAAAGCAAGAATATTTTAGAATTTACCCCGAAATTCCCCCTTATCAATTAATCAAAAAGAAGAGAATTATTTCGACTATAAAACTCATACTTCCAATAATGATTGATAAACATGAGTTTTAAGGAAATTATTAATTATTTAATAAAACCTTTTGTCACTAGCAATTCAGCATTTAATATAGCACCTCCCGCAGCACCTCTCACTGTATTATGGCTAAGAGATACGAATTTATAATCAAAGACATTATCCTCTCTTAATCTACCAACTGTTACCGCCATTCCTTTGTCATTATCTCTATCCTTTCGTGGCTGAGGCCTATCAATGTCTTCTAAATAAATTATAGGTTGCTTTGGAGCAAATGGTAAGTCTAATTCTTGAGGAATGGATTTAAAATTTTTCCAAATTTCGATTATCTTCTGTCTTGAAGGAACTTTATCTTTGAATTTCATATTCACAGATGCAGTATGGCCATCAATAACGGGAACTCTTGTACAAGTCGCACTAATTTGTATGGAGCCATCATTTATTATTCCACTTTCTCCTACTTTTCCTAAAATTTTTAATGGTTCCTTTTCTGTTTTTTCTTCCTCTCCTCCGATGTAAGGGACTATATTATCAACCATGTCTAATGAAGAAACTCCAGGATATCCCGCTCCCGAAACTGCTTGAAGTGTAGTTATTATTAATTTATCTATCTTAAATCCAGCCGTTTCAAGAGCAAAAATTGGTGTAAGATAACTTTGTAATGAACAATTAGGTTTCACTACAACAAAACCATTGGTAAATCCTCTCTTTTGTTGCTGAATAGGGATTACATTGATGTGTTCATAATTAATTTCTCCAATTATCATTGGTACATCAGGAGTCCACCTATGTGCGGAGTTATTTGAGATTACAGGAATTCCTTTTTTAGCGTATTCAAATTCAACGGTCTTGATATCTTCTTTATTGGGTAAATTAATAGCAGAAAAAACAAAACTTATTTCGGGATCCAAAGATTCCAAGTCTTGTACATCTCTCACAATTAAATTTCTTAAATTATGTGGGATTGGGAAGGGCATTTGCCACTTGTGTTTTACAGCTTCTTTATATGTTTTATTTGATGACCTTGGAGAAGCAGCAACGTCTGTTATTTGAAACCAAGGATGATTTTGTAATAATTTAATGTAATTTTGACCTACCACGCCAGTCGCTCCTAATATACCAACTTTATTTTTACTCATTTGTTTTCTCAATTAAGTATTTAATATAAGTAAGTTAATCGTGAAGAATTTTTAAATTATGGTCTGATTAAAAACCAATAATCAATAAAAAGCAATTTTTAATTCTTAGAATCTTTATTTTATATCGAAATTAAGATTTTTGTTGATGAAGTATAGTATTATAAATAATCAATATTATGTGTTACCTATGCCCGGACCTTATGACGAGTTGGAAAAAAAAGCAGAAACCTTAGAAAATCAATCAAAAATTGAATTTCAGAAAAAAAACTTTTCCTCAACAGTCGTCCTCTTAGAAGAAGCGAAAGCTCTTTATTCCCAATTAGGATTTCATGGAAAAATTGGTATGCTAAACCAACGAATCTCAAGAGTGAAGAATTTACTTAAACGGGAAATACAAGGGACAACATTAAGAACAAAGAGTGAGCAGGACTTTCAAAATCGAGTCGAAAAAGTATTAAGTGAGAAGCAAAGAGTGCGAGAGAAGCAACAAGCTCAACAAACTATTTTACCTCCAGAAATGAGGAAAAATCTTGAAAAAGTCAAAATGCTTTTAGAGAAAGCGGCAAGAGAGGAGAAATTAGGGAAAATTCCAAGAGTTATAGGGAGATATGAATATATATTGGAAATATATAAATCGATTCCAAAAGATACATTAGATTTATCAGAAAAAATTGTGGAGATAGAGAACAAAATAGCATTTCTTCGAACCAAAATGTAATAAAACATCAATCTTTTTATCTTTTATAAGGTATAATTTGATTTTTTTATGAAAAATCCGTTTAATAAATTTTATCACGTTCCAAATTCAAAAGAATTATTGGATATAGCTTTTAAAAGAGCAATGAAAAGTTCTGCTCAAGTTTCGAAAAATGCTCCAATAATAATTAAGGCTAAAAAAAAAGAATCAAGACGTATAAAAACTGCGGCTGAGACTTTAATAGAAAAGGTTTTTAAAATAATAAAAATGGTTCCCATAATTGAGGAACTTCCAGATTTTTACAAAGAACTTGCTTCATTATTAGTTAATATCGATGAATTTAAACTAACACTAGGTAAAATAAATGGAATTTTACCTGTTCTTAGAAAAATAGAAAGAGAATATATTAATAGATTGAAGAGAATTGAAATTCCAAGAGATGGTGATCGATTAAGAAGATCTGCTTTTGGAAGGATCTCTTCTATTATAAATAAGCAAAATAGAAATCTGGAATATTTAAATGATATTAGAGGGCGTTTAAGAGAGATTCCTTCAATTGATTATACAATGCCATGTGTTGTAGTTGCGGGATATCCTAATGTGGGAAAGAGCAGTATTGTAAAAAATATTTCAACTAACAAAAAGATAGAAGTCCAAGAATATCCTTTTACAACAAAAAAATTAATAATGGGGCACTTAAATATTGATAGAAAGTTTGATAGAATTAAAATACAATGTCTAGATACTCCTGGAATTTTAGATAGGCCCATGTTTAAAAGAAATAATATTGAGAAACAAGCAATTTTGGCATTAAGACTAATATCTGATTTAATCTTATTCGTGTTTGACCCAACACCGGCTTCAGGATACCCAGTTGACTCTCAAATTGAATTATTTCATGAGATAAAGCAAAATTTTTCAAAAGAAGGCCAAATAGAAATGATTGTTGTTTTTAATAAGATGGATTTAGCTAAAGACTCTGAGATTGATTATCTGAAGGAAGCATTGAATCTTAATGATAACCAGTTCTATCTGACAAATGCCCTTACCGGAGAAAATTTCGATAATCTGATTCTAACCTTAAAAAAGAGATACGAAGATCGAGAATAAGGTACGTCATTTCATTCTATTTTAAAAACAAATTAAGTGAGTAAGTAACTTTTTTATGTTTAGTAGAATAGAAAAGGTTATGGAAGGTTTTAAATTAGACTTTGGTAATTTAAAAGTTGATTCCTATGAAAATTTTAGGATTGGACATTGGTGGCGCAAATACAAAAGCAGCCTTAATAGAATTTGAAAAAGACAATATAAAGAATAGTACTTCTTATATTGAATTTTTTCCCTTCTGGGAAAAAACTATAACTGAAATCCCAGCTATGTTAAAACGAGTTAAACTAAATCTCAAAAAAAAACATTTCCTCTTTAAAAATAATATAGATTTTTTTGCAATTGCAATTACTGCTGAGCTTTCAGATGCGTTTCAGACAAAAAGAGAGGGGATTTATACTATATTAAATGCACTCGAGCAAGTGTTCCAAAAAGAGAAAATGTATTTTATAAGTACTAAATATAAATTCCTCCAATTTTCTGAAGCGAAAAATGAATTTCTATCAATTTCTGCCGCAAATTGGTTTTCTACTGCATTATTTTTAGGAAAATTTATAAGTGAATGCATTTTAATTGATGCAGGGTCTACTACAGTCGATATTATTCCTATTTTTAATTCTAGTCCTGTAGTTAAAGGAAAAACCGATGTAGAAAGATTATACAATCATGAGTTAATATATACAGGTGGGCTAAGGGCAACCATTCCATCAATAACTCATTTTGTTCCTTATAAAGGAAAAAAAATACGCATAGCTTTTGAAAAATTCGCATTAATTTCTGATGTTCATAGAATTTTAAATAACATTACTAAAAAGCAATATATTAACGATACAGCAGATAAGCGATCCAAATCATTAGAAGATTGTTATGCCCGTCTTTCAAGAATAATCTGTATGGATATCGAGAGCATTTCAAAAGAGGAACTGGATCTTATTGCCCAATATATATATGAAAAACAGCAAGAGATAATATCTAACGAAATTCAGCTATTAATGCATGACTTAGTAATAAGATTTCCTCAATTTGAAAAAAATCCAAGATTTATAATAACGGGATTATCAGCTGATTTCCTAATTAGAGTAACCCTAGAAAATCTAGGATATTATACTATTTATAGTTATAAGGAAATAACACAAATTCCCGATGAAACTAGCTCATCGGCTTTTGCTGTTGCGGGAGCATTTTATTATCAATTATAAAGTGATTGGGAAGATATGAGCTATTACACGATAATATGTAAATTAGGAGGAAAAATTTTGGAAGATCTAGAAAACATTCATTCAACCATTTCTCAAATAACTCAATTAATTGTAAGGAATATTATGACAAGAATTATTTTAATTCCAGGGGGAGGATCTTATGCAAATTTTGTGAGAGAAATGTATGATTCATTAGATTTAAACGAAGATCTAGCTCATTGGATGGGAATTATTTCTATGGATCATAATGGGAGAGATCTAAAGAAAAAATTTCCTGAACTTACACTAATTGATGATTTTAATAAACTAGGGGAATTTACGAAAGGAATTTCAATTTTCCTCCCCTTCAAATTTTTGAGGAAAACTGATGAATTACCTCATAAGTGGGATGTTACTTCTGATTCCATTACATTATATTTAGCGAAAATGATGAAATTGGAAAAATGCTTTTTAATTAAAAATGTTGATGGTATCTATAATGAATCTATGAAAATAATTAGAAAAATTACTACTCAAGAAGTTGAAGCGTTAAAGAAGGCTGGAAATTTAGCTAAAACTACTAATAACTTAAATCGTCTAAAAATGTGCTCTGAGCCAATTGATAATTATTTAACATATCTTATCGAGCTTTACAACATTCCTTGTTATATTATCAATGGGAATGCAAACACACGAAGAATTCTTGATTTCTTTGATGATTCTTTAGATAAGAAAGATAAAATTTATACGAAAATAATATTTTAAATTTTTGAAAAGATTTTAAGAAAACAGTAATATATGCAATTATTAAACGTAAAAAACCATTTTTTAAAATTTAAAGAGATGATATCAAGATGGATATTGAAGAAATGAGAAAAAATGCAGAACTTCTAATTAACACGATGAAAGGAATGGAAATTCCTGGATCTTCATCATTTAATATTAGATATAGAACATTGGTTAATTTTGCAAAGGTTTATGGAATAACTGATCCTAAATATGTGGGAACAGAAGAAGAAGGAGTTATCGCTTGTCATGCTTTCGCTAACTACTTCTCAATTAAAGCTTTATACAAATTAGTACTTGGTATTACAATTGAGCAAGATGGAAAAGAGCGTAAGGTTGTCCGTGATCTCGGTAAAATTCTACACACCGCTAATCAATATAATTGGAAAGGTTGTGTGGATATTAAACCTGGAGATAAGCTTAAAGCAACTGGTAAGTGTGGAAAAGTTTGGCTAAATGAAAAGAATATGATGCTATTTACTGAATTTATAGTAAAAGTAATAAATCAAAACAATGAACCCGTCTGTAATGTTGTTATTACAGCTGGTGTTAGAAAAGGAGGGTATTAAAATGGTCAAAATTTCAGATCTAACTGTAGGACAAGTTTTAAAAAGTGAATTTGATGGTATTACAAGAGACCTTTTAAAACAATATGCAAAAGCGTCGGGAGATACTAATCCAATCCACACTAATGATATTGTTGCAGAACGTGCAGGTCTCAAAGGTGTAATTGCTCATGGATTATTTAGTTTTGGGTTTATTTCAAAATTATTTGAAGATTTTCTTGAATATGGTAAATATGGAAACCTCATTGATACATCTATAGAGTTAAGAGGAATGGTAAGGTGTGGAGATCTTCTCATAACTCAGGCTACAATTAATAAAATTGAGGGAAAAAAAGTACATTTTGACGTTGTACAGACAACTATAACAAATGTTGATATAAAAGATGGGGACGGCAAAATTGTAAAACAATTCGAAGCTGGTGAAAGAGGATATATAACTGAGAAAGACGTTGAAAGAGGTTTAGTAAAAACCAAGGAAGTCCCAGAGGGGATTCTAACTTACCGAAAAAGAGTAGCAACCCCCGGGCAAGCTATTATTGAACTTTTTGAATAAAATATGGCTATACTATAGAAGTTAAACTATTTTAATCTTTTTTTATCTTATTCAATAGAAAATTATTTTGTTCTTGGCATAATTATTTTATAAATTATTTATACTAGAAGATAGAAAAGATCTTTGAAGGAAAAAATTTAAAAAACACATACCTATCAACTACTTTGACATCTTTATCTTTAGATACTGAAAATATTGAAAGTTTAATCTTAAACGGATATAATGAGAAAGCTGCAGAAGAAATTTTTAAAATCATTAACAGTTATGAAATTTCTGATAAAGAGTTAATTTACAGAAGCCTTAGTTTATTGAATTTAATATGTGATAAGTCTTCTTCCATATCTTTACGATCAATAAAGTTTATTACTCCTTTTATTAATGATTCTGATTCGTGGATTAGACTGGTGTCCTTAGAAATTTCATACCAAATCAGTCTCTTTAGGCCTAATTTACTAATTGAGTTAATTGAAAAAATACGGGCACGATTATATGACCAAGATCCTTCTGTGAGAAGATTAACAGTAAAAATTTTAGGAAACTTAATTCTTTCATTGCATATCGACTTAGATGAGTTGTATGAAATTATCGATGAATACACAGAAAAATTAATGGATAATGACTGGAAAGTAAAACTCAATGTAATTAAAACGATACAGAAAATATTGAATCAAGATTATACAAAGATTAAAAATTTAGAACCTCTACTTTCCATGGTAATAATAAACCTTCGAGACGAAGATGATGATGTTGCTAGAGCGGCAGCAGAACTTTTGAAGATTCATAGTTCTTATTTTCTAACAAAAGAGAAATTGTTCTATGTATTATTAAATCTATTATATAATGAAGAAAATCGAGTAAAAGAACTTATAATTTGGTTATTTGGTGAAATAGGTAAAGAGAAATCGTCAGAAATCATATCGATTATTCCAAAATTGATTAGTTTGCTCGAAGAGAAGGATTATCGTATTCAATTAAAAGTTATCGAAGCGCTTGTGAATATAGCAGAAAATAATTTTGATCAAATCTGGGCTAATTTATTACATTCAATATCAGAAAAGGATGATTCTAATTACCGGAATTCATTAATTAATGCGATTTTTCACTTGAGTTGCAAAAATATTACCGATATTTTCCCATATTTATTTGAAGAACTTGAAAATCCTTCTGAAAAAATAAGAGAAGGAATTATTTTAGTATTTAAAAGATTATTTGAAGAATATCAGATTGAAATCGAAAATGAAATTACTAGAATATTATATCAATTAGAATCTCGCTTTTGGAGAGAAAGGAAAAAAACTATAATATTATTGCAAAGTATTTTGTTTATTTTAAAGAATAAGAAAATATCAGTTTGGATTACGATTGAATTAACCAAATCTCTAAAAATTGAGAAAGATCTAGAAGTGCGGGATGAAATTAACTCCACTTTAAAAAATATTTTATCTATTTTTCCTAATATTGACGATTCTATAGAAAGAATAAATAATGAATTATCAATATTTCAAAAAACTATTATCAAATTTCAAAAAATTCCCGCTGAATTTAGAGAAAAATTAAATTCGTATATTAACAATTTCAAATTTAATCAAACTGAGATTCAATTAACTGAAAAATATAATAAAATATTAAAAAAGATCAAACGGTTTCATCAATTAATTAATAAATTTGAATATAAAAGATTAGCATTTGATTTGATTGAAGATTGGGAGGAAACTAGGATACAAATCATAGAAGAATTAAGCATAATTAAGAGTTTTATCTCTGAAATATGTGAAGAGAAAAAATTAGAATTTATTTCGACTTTGAAAAAAGATATTGATATAATAAACAAGCGAATTGAAGTATTGAAAGCAGAATTTGAATACGCAAAAGAAAATGACATCGATATAAACATTGAAACTGATGTAATTAATTTTGAACTAAAAGATGTTGGAGAAGACAAGTTTACTAATATAACTCAAGTAAGACGTAAGTTATTTAAATTGGATGCAGATATTAGAGAATTATTAATCAGCAATATAGAGTTTAATGATATTTTTAAAAGCCTTTTAAGAAAATGGATCGAAACAAAGATAGAAATTCAGGAGTATCTTAACCAGGTCGTTTGCAAGTTAGTTGAAGGTAAAGCGGCAAGTAACGTTTTAACTGGTACTTCGCTTGATGAAATAAATATGCAAATTCTTCAAGGTCATATCCAATCTATCATTTCAGAGAGAATTAATGGTATCAAGAAGTTTAACGATAATTTTCATAACCTGAATAATAAAATAGAAGTTCTAATTAAAAAAAATGAATTTTCAGATGCAGAAAAATTAATAGATATGAATTCTACCCAAATAAAAAACTATTTTGAAGAAACAGAAAAGCAAATTGATATCATAATTGGTAAAGAGAAAAATTTCGAAGATAATAGATTTACCTTGTATATTCGTCCATACTTGAATAAATTTAGAGTGTCTAAAGAGCTATTAATTAACAAATTAAGAAAATTCATAAGAAAGAGTGAAAGTAAGTTGTTCCTTAACCAAATTAAGTATTATCTTAAAATTATTAACCCAATTAAACTTGATCTTCTTTCTTCCTATATTAATTTAGATATTGAGCAATTAAAAGATAGAATACTTAGATATATTAATAAAAATAAGCTTAAGGCAAAAATTATTAATGACAAATTACACTTACAGCAAATTGAACCCGATGTAATATCAGATTCCAAGGAAATATTTTTCTTTAAAAATATAAAAACTATTGGAAATGAAATTTATTTAAATTTTAAATTAATAAATCCTTCAAATTTCGATTTTAAGGATTTAGCGATATCGCTTAAAACACCTTCATATGTAAATTTTCAAAGAAAGGAAAGTTTTCCAAAATTTCTTCAACTGAACGAATTGAAGCCTGGAAAAGCTTTTAAATTCAATTATGTGCTAAAAATTGACAAAAATAAGGAGTTAAAGAAGAATCTGTTTGACCCTTCTACAGATGAAATCAAATTGGCAATATATTATAAGGATCAGTTTAATATTTCGAGGAAAGCTAGTAGATCCTTCAGTATTCTTAGATAAATGGCATATATTATAGAGAAATTTATTTATATAATTTCTTAAGTTCATAAGTTATTCTTTTTTTTAATAATTTTATTCTTTTTTCTTTAA
>JAHLWT010000165.1 GCA_019057775.1 Promethearchaeota archaeon | reverse complement strand
ATCTTTCCAGTTTTCCTTTAGTTTGTGGGTGATATGGGCGGGCAAAGATGGGCTTGATACCGAGAGATTTTAACAGCTTCGAATATTTTGTTGCTAGCTCCCCAAGAATATTTTTGAATTGAGCGCCATTATCGGCAAGAATCTCATTTGGTCTTCCATATGCCAGAACGGCATCTCGAACGATTACAATCACGTTAGGAGCTGTTTGGTCCTTAAAATATCGCGCTGATACGATGTACCTCGAGCGATCATCGAGTAATGCAATTAAATATACTTGCTTCAAATGACCTACTGTTTGAACCCCGGCTATATCAACTTGCCACATATCATTGGGTTTGCTTCTCTGGAAGCGACGATACCCTTGCCTTCGGTCGGTTGTATTGTTACTAAGCCCCTGATCTCGGATGATTTTTCGAATGTAAGGGATGGAAGGGCAAGCGTCTGGAAACTCTTCTTTCAGCCATTTATGCACTAATGGTGCACTTCTTTGTGGTAATTCTTTTTTTAATTCGATGATTCGATTGATAATTTCTGGCGGATATATTTTAGGGCGTCCCGATTTCTTTTTAGATTGGTGGGAGACGGGCGAAAGTTCTTGATTTACAAGACCTAACCACCTGTAAATGGTTCTCTTCGATTTACTTAATTCAACTGCAATATCTTCAATTGATCGTCCTTGATTATAATACATTTCTTTTGCTCTTTGGTGTAATTCTTTCTTTTTGTTATTCTTTCTTACAATTATTAATTCACCTATCATGCTATAATTTAGCATGCATGACTTAATTGGAATTAAATTATAAATGAAATTGATAAATTGGTGATAATAAAGGATTTAGGTCATAAGGCCTTAAATTCACGCTCAAATTCAAAATGTCACTAATTATTATTGACCATAAGGCAGTTGTCAAAAAGGAGGAAGACAATAACTTTCAAAAAGTGCCAATTTTTTGACAATTTTTTATTACTGACGATAGTGGGCAGTAATAATTTTTTGGCAAGAATTATTACTGATTTGTGACATTTATTTATTACTGATCACAATATAATTATTGGAAAATAAATTCTATTCAGGTTTCTCATTTTGATGTTTTTTACTTAAATTTTTGTCTAAATGTAATGAAAAGATTAGCTTTATAAGAAATGAGATAAAATATAATTTATAGTAAATATGAGAGAATGTGTATGAGTTTAGATATTTTAAACTTCTTATTTAATGGGACTTTAAATGGTGCAATATTTTCCTTGATAGCTCTTGGGTATTCCTTAACTTATGGTGTGGGGCATATAATGAATTTATCACATGGAGCTTATGTCATGACAACTGGATATTTACTCTTGTGGTTTCTAAAATTTATGCCTGGGTTAGAAATAGTAAGTGTTATTATTGTAATACTTACTATAACTATTATTGGAGGTTTATCATATCTTTTATTTATCAAACCTTTACAAGACACTTCAGTTGGGGTGGTATTAATTACTTTTGGATTAGCCTTCTTCATTGAACAAATCGTATTGATTGCTTATGGAACGGAATCTTATGGAATTAATCAGTATATCGTAGTTAACGGATTTTCAGAAGTTTTTGGTTTTAAAATGATTAATCAATTTATTTTTCTCATCGTTGTTTCACTGATAATTGTATCCTTGTTTGCATTATTTATTAATAAGTCAAAATTAGGAAAATCTATTCGGGCTGTGTCTCAAGATCGAGAAGCAGCAACTTTAATGGGAATAAACTCTAACAGGATTCTCTTATATACCATTATGATATCAGCATTCCTCGCATCAGTAGCTGCTGCGTTATACTTACCTGCTGCTGCGCTTAGTGGTCCTTCTATGGGATGGGGATATTTAACAAATTCTTTCGCAGTTGTTATCTTAGGAGGGATGGGAAGTCTTGTCGGAAGTGTAATTGGGGGGTATATTATAGGATTTATTACAAGCTTTACCAGTATTTTTATCCCAAATGGCCCTTCATGGGCTCATTTAGTGCCCATCATAATCATTGTTATAATGCTCTTAATACGACCTCAAGGATTATTTGGAAAGAAAGAAGTAAGATAATTTCTATAAATGAAAATCTAATTAGTGAGATTTAAAAAAATGCAAAGTACGAAAATAAAAGAGATCAGTTATGAACCCAAAAAGATTAAAAAAGGAAGGATAAAAAAAAAAATTAAGAATGTTCCCGATTACTTAAAGTCATGGGTTAAAACTTTTAGTGGTGGTTTGACTTTATTTTGCTTAGTATTTTTAATAATACTTCCTTTTCTCTCTCCGGATCTAAGTTTTGTAGAAATTTTTATACCTACTTTAACGCTTGCCATGATATATGCCATTTTTGCTGCGAGTTGGGATTTACTAACTGGAATCTCAGGACAAATTAGTTTTGGGCATGCTATTTTTTTCGGAGTAGCCGGTTATATTTGTGCCTATTTTATTAAGTTACAAGGGTTACCAATCTGGTTATCAATTATTGTTGGTATAGGGGGAGCAGTTTTTTTTAGTTTAATAATTGGGGTTCCAGCTCTAAGATTGAAAGGGCCCTATTTAGCATTAGGAACTCTTGCATTTAGTTTAATTTTGTTAAAGCTATCTTTATTAGGATCACTTGCTCCCCTTCGATTTTTTATTTTCTTTGGTTCTGAAGGAATCTCAGGTCTCCCAAATTTATCTGAATCCTCTATTATAACTTATTTTATTGTTTTTATTACTATGATAATATCCTTTATACTTATTATTCAGATTAGTAAATCTAAATTAGGAACGATTTTCAAATCCATTCGTGATGATGAGACTGGCGCGGAGGCATCAGGAATCAATATAACAAAATATAAAATCATTGCGTTTATGATAAGTGGGGTATTTGCTGGAATAGCAGGCTGTTTCTATGCTTTATATAATACTGCTGTAAACCCAACAGGAAACTTTGGTGTTACAATTTCGTTTTTTGCTATTCTCATGGCATCCTTAGGAGGATTGGCAACAATTTCTGGGTCAGCATTGGGGGCATTTTTCTTCATTTTTCTTGAATATATTCTTATTGAAATCGGGGCAGCAAATTTTGTACAACTAATTTTTGCTCTGGTTTTAGTTCTAGTTGTTCGATTTGCTGAACGTGGTATTTTAAAACCTATATTAGAAAATTTAAAAGATCTATGGGATGTATTATTAGGAAAATAATTTATGAAGCTAATATATATTGATGTGAGTTAAAAAAATGGGGATTATATTAGAGGTTAAAAATCTCACAAAAAGGTTTGGTGGATTAACAGCGGTTAATGATTTTAGTTTTGAAATTAGACGAGGGGAGTTTGTTGGATTAATTGGACCGAATGGTGCTGGAAAGACTACCGTGTTTAATCTTATTTCTGGACTCGAAAAGCCCAGTTCGGGCTCAATTCGTTTTGATGGAGTGAATATTACTGGATTGAAACCATATAAAGTTGTAAATCTAGGAATAGCTAGAACGTTTCAATTAGTACGTTCATTTAAATTTCTAAGTTTACTTGACAACGTATCAGTCTCGTGTCTATCAAAAAGAGGTAAGGCTGTCTCAAAAAAAATTGGTACGGAGGAGTATGCAAGTTCAATTCTTACGTCTATTGGCCTTGTGGATAAAGCTACAATTCCTCCTGTAGTTTTACCTCATGGAGACTTGAGAAAATTACAGATTGGCAAAGCTATTGGAACTAATCCAGAATTACTTCTTCTTGATGAACCGTTTAGTGGTCTTTCATTTGAAGAAAAAGTAGGCATAACTGATTTGATTAAAAAATTGCATGACGATGGAGTTACTATTTTTCTAACTGGTCATGTACTACGGGAGCTCATGGCATTAGTACCTAGAGTAATTGCAATGCATCAAGGGAAATTCATTATTGATGCGTCTCCAGAAGAAGTAGCAAACAATAAAATTGTGCTTGAAGCATATTTAGGAAGAGGTGCGGAATTTGCTTGAAATAAAAAAATTGTATCATTATTATGGGAAAGCAAGGGCACTTGAAGAGATTAATTTAAAAGTAGAAGAAAAAGCCCTTGATGCTGTTATTGGTCCTAATGGAGCTGGAAAATCAACGCTTCTAAGAGTTATATCTGGCTTAGAAGAACCAGATCGGGGAAAAATTATATTCCTCGGGGAACGAATAGATGACATGAAAGCTCATAAAATCGCCAAAAGAGGTATTGCTCATTGTCCTGAGCGTCGTAGATTGTTTTACGATCTTAATGTGGAGGATAATATCAAGATGGGAGCATACACCCTAAAAAATAGGGAGGTGTATAAGGAGATGAAAAATTTTGTTTATGAACTATTCCCCCGATTAAAAGAGAGACGAAAACAGCGAGCTGGAACATTAAGTGGTGGAGAGCAACAAATGCTTGCCATAGCACGTGCAATTATTGCAAAACCAAAACTTCTGCTGCTGGATGAGCCTTCATTAGGATTGGCTCCAAAAATAAAGAAAAGAATATTTGATACAATCGAAAAGATAAAACAAGAAGGTACGACCACCCTACTAGTAGAACAAGATGCAGTTTTAGCAATGCATGTTGCTGAAAATATTCATCTCCTTGAAGAAGGGAAAATAGAAATGAGAGGAACTAAGGAGGAATTGGAAAAAGAACCTCGAATAAAACAAGTTTATTTAGGAATTTAGGTGATTTAAAATGTCAGCTCCAGTAGAGAAATTGTTAAGAGATGCTAGAATTGATCTCATATTATCAAGGATCGAAAAAGACTCATCGGTAATTAATGAAGTTATTAGACATTTAAGCAGTGAAATCAGATCTATCAAATTCAATTCAATACACGTTCTAGGACTCTTAGAGGAAAGATCAGAAAAAGGAATCCCAAAGTTAATCGAACTCTTAGAAGATGATGACTGGAGCATATGTCGCGAAGCAGTACGCTCATTGGGGAAGATTGGGAGCATTGCTAAAAATGCAATACCAAAATTATCAGAATTATTAAGTAATAAGGAAGTATCAATCCGAAAAGAATCTGCGATTGCTCTCGGTAAAATTGGAAATGCTACGGATCAATCAATTTCCAGTTTAATTATGGCATGCAATGATGAAGATGAAGATGTGAGAATGGAAGTAGCAAAAAGTTTCGGTGATTTAGGTTCAAAGGCTCATGAAGCAATCCCTGAATTAATGAAGTGCCTTAAAGATGTAAACTGGAAAGTTAGAACTGCTTCAGCTCAGTCAATTAGTCAAATAGGGAGAGAAACTATAACAGCAATACCAAGTTTGATTAGTGCTTTGGATGATAATGATTGGAGAGTGCGATATCGAGTTATAAATACTTTAACAGAAATAGGAGAAGCAGCTGTTCCACATCTTATAAATAAATTGACAAGCAAAAATGCGATAGTTAGAAAAGGAGCAATAGATGCATTGAGCGAAATTAAAATCGCTGATCCTAAAATCATCAATAGTATCTCTCTTTTACTTACTGATAATGTAGAAGCTGTTCGAGGTAAAGCTGCTGATGCTCTTCGAAATATTGGAAAAGAATCAATTCCAGCTTTAAATGAAGCACTTGATAATGCTAGTACTAAGATGAAACGAATAATAATTTCAGCATTAGGTGGAATTGGAAAAGATGCCATCCAAGCAATACCGACTGTTATTAATAAATTAGATTATCCTAACCAGAAGGTAGAATATTCACAATCATTTTTCTCTTCATTAAAAAGAATGTTATTAACATTTTTCACCGATCCACTTTCAAAAAAAGCTTCTATACGAGTAGAAGCAGCAAGAGCGTTAGGAAAAATTGGAATAGATTCGAAAGATACGGTGTATGCATTAGAATACGCTCTAAATGATCCTAAATATATTGTTCGAAGGGAAGCTGCACTTTCGTTAGGTAAACTAGGTTCTGATTCAAAGAATACGATTCCCACATTGATTAAAACTTTAGATGATAGGAATCCGGATGTAAGATGGAGAGCTTCTGAAGCACTAGGAGTAATAGGAATTAATACTGATAGTGTAATTTCAGGATTGAATAATTTAGTACACGATGTTTGCGATTACGTTAGCGAAAGTGCTTTAAATGCAATAGATCAAATTACAGAACAATCTGTAGAAGATTAAGACAAATCAAAAATAGAAAAATAACTTAAATAAGTGTTAACTTTTTTTTAAATATAACATTTCAACATGGTAACTAAAATTAAAAAATAAGAGGAAATTAAAAAAATGAGTGAAAACCCCTACGCTGAAAAGCCTTGGTTAAGTAGTTATGAAGAAGGTGTTCCAAGTCACATTGATTATCCTGAAATGAATATCTATGAGTTTTTGGATAATTCAGCAAAAGAATTTGGCTCACGAACAGCTATTTGGTTCTTAAAAAACAAGATATCATATAAAAAATTAAAAGATATAACCGATAGACTTGCTACTGCACTAGTTAATTTAGGGGCTAAAAAAGGCGACGTTATTGCTATGATGATCCCAAATTTTCCCCAATTCATAATGGGTTATTATGCCATCTTAAAAGCAGGGTGTATTTCTACTGCAGTTAGTGTTCTCCATACTGAGCACGAATTAGCTTATCAGTTAAATGATTCAGGAGCCGAAATATTAATTGCTTGGGATAATCAAGTAGAGAAAATAAATAAAATAAAAGATAGAACACGGCTTAGGCATATAATAATAACGAATTTATTCGACTATGCTCCCTTAGCTAATCCATTGGGTAAAAAAAATCCCCCTGAAATAGCAGGAACAATACAGTTCCTTAATTTAGTTAATAAAACAAAACCTAATCCACCTAAATTTGAATTCAATGCTAAAGAAGATATAGCATGCCTCCAATACACAGGAGGGACTACAGGATTACCAAAAGGAGCAATGCTTACACACTATAACATTGTATCTAATTGTACCGCTATTTACGAGTGGAATATTTCAGAAATACGGAGGGGTAAAGATACCGCTCTCACAAATTTACCACTATTTCATATATATGGTCAAACTATTTGTATGAATTTCGTGATTTCTGTAGGGAATACTATTGCTTTGAATCCTGATCCTCGAGACCAAAAATCTTTATTTGAGATAATTCGAGCAACAAAACCTGCTATGTTCCCCGGTGTTCCGACAATGTACATGCGTTTATTGGAACGAGATGATCTTGAAGACTATGCTAAGGATCTTAAATCGATTAGAATATGTAATACTGGTGCTGCCCCCATGCCTCCTGAAGTCTTAAAAGAATTTGAAGAAAGAACTGGAGGCAAAATAATTGAAGGATATGGAATGACAGAGACATCACCAGTAACTATTATAAATCCTATAAATGGTGTAAGAAAAATAGGCTCAGTTGGACTTCCTTTCTCCGATACTGAGGTTAAAATAGTTGATACTGATGATTATACTAAAATTGTTCCACAAGGGGAAACAGGTGAAATTATGATAAAAGGACCTCAAGTCATGAAAGGATATTGGAATAAGCCTGAAGAAACTGCCAATCAATTAATTGGTGAATGGCTTTTGACAGGGGATATTGCCAGAATGGATGAAGACGGATATTTTTTCATTGTTGATAGAAAGAAAGACATGATTATCGTTAGTGGATTTAAAGTATATCCCAGAGAAGTCGAAGATGTGTTATTTGAACACGAAGCTATTGAAAATGCTGCCGTAATAGGACTTCCAGACCCTAACCTTCCTGGAAGTGAAAAAGTTAAGGCTTTTATTGTGTTAAAAGATGGTTATAAAGAATCAGATGAATTTAAAGCCGAAATAAAGGAATTCTGTCGACAAAATGTGTCCCCATACAAAGTTCCTAAGTTTATAGAGTGGCGTAAAGAATTACCAGAGACACTTGTGGGAAAAGTACTTCGTAAGGACCTTAAAGAGATAGAAGCTAAGCGCAGAGGAGAAGAAGTATAAAACTTTACAACAATTTTTAATTTAAATTATTTTCCTTCCATTTTTTTATAAAATAATTAAAGTAATTTTCAGACATACCGAGGGAATTAACTGATTCTTTCATATTATTTTTATCTGATTCAGATCTACTCTTTAACGATAATTCCCAATCAAAGTAAGAATCATAATTAGAAATTGTTTTTGACATGATATTAAGAGCTATTTTTTTATTGATAAATTCAGACGGAGTATTAATTTTCTGATAAGATCAAATATTTAATACAAATTTGTATATTTAGATTTAAGTGTTTCAATCTATAATACGTACCGAAAGAACTAAATATAGAATTTTACAAAAATATATAAGTATGAACTTTCACGTAGTGTTTATAAGAGAAGTATCCGACAAAAATATTTGATATTCCATTTCATAGTGCATTAATTCTAGGTGAAATATATGATAGAATATTGTCGTGATTGTAATTTTTATAAAACAATTGACGATTTAAAAGGGGATTGTTTCGGATATGAAGTTCCAGCGATAAAAAATTCAAATAAATGTCTAACAAACAGTTTCCAGC
This sequence comes from Promethearchaeota archaeon, assembly GCA_019057775.1. The sequence continues at coordinate 25,118 of JAHLWT010000165.1, read as the reverse complement.
CAAAAAATTAAGAAAGTGAAAACATAATGCCGGCGAAAATAGATTTTAAGAAAACTATGAAGGAGTTTTACCAACCAAACCCAAAAGAAGTTGTCTTAGTAGATGTACCTGAAATGCAGTTCTTAATGATTGATGGAATGGGATCACCAGGCGATTCGAAAGAGTATCAAGATGCTCTTGCTACATTATATCCTGTCGCTTTTAAAACAAAGTTCTTGAGTAAAGCAAAAGACAAAGATTATGTTGTTCCTCCCTTGGAAGGTCTCTGGTGGGCTGATAATATGGCCGATTTTACCGAAGGAAATCGTGATAAATGGAAATGGACGATGATGATAATGCAACCCGATTGGATTACTCAAGATATGATTAATGAATCAATTTCAATTACTAAAGAGAAGAAACCTGAACTTTCAGAATTACTTCCTAAACTCAGATTAGAAAGGTATAAAGAAGGAAAAGCTGCTCAAATCATGCATATTGGTCCTTATTCTGAGGAAGGTCCTACGGTTCAAAAAGTGCATGATTTCATCAAAAAGGAAGGTGGAACTTTTGAAGGTCATGAACATAAACATCACGAAATTTATCTGAGTGATCCAAGAAAAGCTAACCCCACTAGGATGAAAACCGTTATAAGACAACCTTTTATTATTTAATTTCTTTTTAACTATTTCCTTTTTTCACAATCTATATATCGGTTTAAATTCTTCAAAATAGGATCAAAAGTTTTAAATTCTCAAACTATTGTAATTTTAATTAACTAATTACTTAAATTTAAGAAAATGAGTAAAATTATTGGTTGAGAGAAAATGATAGCTAAGCAGGAATTTGGTAACACTGAACATTTGAGTACACGAATTATTTTTGGAGCTGCAGCTCTTAGTAATGTTACACAAGCTGAAGCAGACCAAACACTTGAAGTACTTCTTAAATATGGGATAAATCATATAGACACAGCTGCAGGGTACGGTGACTCAGAATTACGCATTGGTCGTTGGATGGAGAAACATCGCAACAAGTTTTTCCTTGCCACAAAAGTATTTAGACGTTCTTATCAAGATGCTCTTGACCAGATCCATAATTCACTTGAACGTTTGCGAGTATCCTCACTAGATTTAATTCAATTCCATAATTTGACGTCCCCAAATAGCTGGAAAAAAGTAATGGGATCTGATGGAGCTTTGAAAGCCGCTGTTGAAGCACGTAAACAAGGATTGGTAAAGTATATTGGGGTGACCGGGCATGGATATACTGTAGCTGCTATGCATAAGCGAAGTTTGAAGCATTTTGAATTTGACACAGTTCTATTGCCATTTAACTACGTAATGATGCAAAATCCTGAGTACGCTGCAGACTTTGAAAGCCTCTTGAAAATATGCAAGGATCATAATGTAGCGGTTCAGACAATAAAATCTCTAGCACGCCGTCCTTGGGGTGATAGCAAAAGGATCCGAACCACATGGTACGAACCTTTTGAGGACCAAAACGATATTGACCGTGCCGTTCATTGGGTTTTGAAAAGGGAAGGAATATTCCTCAATACAAGCTCCGACATTCATCTTTTGCCTAAACTACTCGATGCTGCCAGCCGCTTCAAAAATGATCTCCCTGAGGAGGAAATGCAGGAAAAAGCAACTCAGCTAGGAATGAAACCAATATTTGAGGGAAGTACTTTAATTCTGAAATGATTTTTTTTCTGATCTTCATTCAAGAAATAATAGAATCACTCAATAAAACAAGTCAGATCTTTTTGGATAGATTTCGTATTAAAATCAGACGTAAGCAACTTCTCAAGTTCTGGGAATTTAAAAGGAAATATGTTTTCAAAAGCTCTTTTTAAGAATTCAACGTACTTTTTTTTGTCATATTGGTGCTTTTTCTCATCATACAAATCTGAAAGGATAACCTTTTTTTCTGGAAAATTTGGATCTGCCTCCGCGTTTAGAATGATGTATCTTACATTTTTCCCTGCTGATACGACTACCCCAGATCGTTCTAATTGCCGGGCAGCAACTGCTTGATAGGAATTCACTTTATATTCAGAGGGTTTGCGAGAAATTCTCTGACGAATAGTAAGTTCGTCTCTAGTTACTTTACCTGAATTTATTCTTGCAACATATTCATAGAGTACTTCTTTAGCTTTTGGGATTCTTTCATGAAATGCTTCAACAGTCTTTGCTCCTTGGAATACGTCAATAAATGCATATTGGGCATCCTTCACGATTTTTGGTATATCTCTACGTCTTACTTCTATTCCTCTCACCTTTATCTCACCATCATTTTTCATCCCCCAGTAATGACTGAGTGCAGGAATATCAGGTTCTGCTCGAGAGGGAAGAAAAACGATGATATCAAACAATCCATCCCAACTCATGTGAATGTTAGTACTATTGGTTATTTCGTCAGCCAATTTTCTAGTTATTGCTTCAAATTCTTCAGAAGATCTCCCTTTCGTATCTTTGAGCCACATTGAATCGACGATCCCATGAACAACTTTACAACCATATCGTTCAGCAATTTCAGCAGAACGCATGAGAAACTCACGAGCAAAGGCACATACAGTTTGGTGTGCCTCAATCTTACCAAAACGAGCATTTTTAAACCCTAAATATCCAAAACTTACTACGAGCACCCATTTTAGTGCGATGTCTGTGAACTTATATCGAAGATCATCATGGGTTTTATTATATTCTTTATACTTAAGACGCTTTCTTAATGGTAAGCTTATCGATTTTGAGATGATTCCTTCTCGTTTAGAGCAGATATGGAAGTCGATACCTGGCACTTTGATTCCAGTGCCATCTTCTTTGCAACACTTACAATTAATAGTTTCAGAAGAAATATTAAAATTTACCATGAGTGAAGGATACATTGAAGAAAAATCCAATTCAACGACATTATCAAAAATTCCGATTAAAGGTTCGAAAATATGCCCACCCCGGTCATTAAGTATTAAGTCCATCCCACTTCTAAACCCTTCTGGGCTCTTTTTGAAAGGAGGGATCAGGTGATCAAGTTTGTATGCATTATAATATTGGATTGATTGCAGTGCGCCTCCTATAGTTATTCGACATAACCTTTGCAATGGCACCCGCGAGATTCTCGCAACTTCAATGACTCCTGGTATATTTCCATCACTAAAATGCAAGCTTCCATAGGATGTTGTATCCAAATGAAAGCGCCCACTAAAGTAGACTTGAGTTTTTGATCGGCGCCTTATTATTCCATAGGACATGTAATGATCTGTTCCACCTGAAAGATCAAAAATACAGTTTTTTAATGGCGTTTTGTTACGAGAAAAGTAAAGATCCTTTGTTACATGATTTTCAGATGCACGAGCCGCCAAGTAAGGAAATACAAACTCATCTCCTCCCCGAGTTAAGATAATGTCAGGATCAAGTTTCTCAATTACTTTGCTAATCATTTTCAAATTTTCAGCTTCATCAGCTAAGTCGATCAGAAACTTCCTTTTTCTTACCCCGTCAGCCCTTGGAATATTATTTTTAGCATCCTTTTCAACGATGCTTATTTCTGCATAGGCTAATGGGTCATTATAATAAGATCTTATTCCACTTTTCTGAATTTTTATATCCAACCATACAGCTTTTAGAGGTGGTAAATCATAAAACAATTTTTCATTATCATCCTTTAACTCTAAAGACAAAAGCCGCATTTGAAATTTCTTACCTTTTTTCTTTTTTTCAATGCTTACTTGAAAGCCACAAAAGGACATTGGAAAGAGATCGTTTACGTAGAAATATATTTGCGAGATGGGAAGATCTGTATTATAGAGTGTGAAAAGACATATTTTATCAATTGCTTTAATTGTTTTCTTAAATAGTGAAGGCTTGACAACTGAAACTGCTAAAATTTTTGTCTTTTTGTGGTCTTCTAGCTTGACATATTTTTCACAGATTCTTACACTCTTAACATCGGGATGCGAATTTAAGATGTTTATTAATCTCTTAAAGTCTTTACCAGTATGTTTCTTTGGAACAGCAAAAAATTCAGGGGAGAATTCATGGAAAATTTTTACTATTTTTTGCTCTTTTACAGTTTTCACCCAGAGAATAAGTCCATCACTACAAGTTGTGGCATCCAAAAGCCACCCATCAAATTTTTCTTGAAAAGCCAATTTATTCCTTTCCTTTAATCATTTTTTCTAGTTCTTCTACCTTTTTTTCTAGCATTTCAATCTTTTTTTCTTGTTCAACGGCAAAAGAGATGAATAACACTTCCGATAATAGAGGACGGGCACTTAAACTGCCGGCGTCCGCATGAATTCGAGCAAAATTCATTAATTTATTAAATATTTTTTGGTCTCCAGGACGTAAAGCTCTTTTAAAGTCCTTCCAGCTTTCAATTTCATGCTCCAAAGCCGGTCTAAAAGAAGGTACTGTTCTACCCATATTTTTCACTTCAGTTTTATACAATATCCCAGAAAAAAAGTGTTTTGCAAGATTAAAAAGAAAGTACGATGCAAATTTTCTAATTTTTGAATAAAAATAAATACCAGTTGTAGGAGGATTGAGAAACTAAGAAGAAGATTTAACTGAAAAACAGAAAATTTCGCTAAGGTTTTTATTTCCTTTAATTTAAATTATATTATGTTTATTTATTTGGATAACTTGGCTAAATCCGAGAATAGCAAAAGGGAAATGTTCTTAATTCCACAACCTCGTTATATAAAAGTAGATAACTTTCAAAATTTGAAAATTACTGAAGAATCCAGAATAACTACAGATTTGGAATCTGATCAGTTGTTTATTATTGAGCAATTTCAGGATACTTTAACAAATTCGAGACTCAAGGAAAAATTAGAGGTTCGAGAAATTAATAATGTTAACGATTTTCCGAATTTGGAATCAATGTTGGACTATAAAACGAGTCATTTTCCAGAAAATCTTCTTAATAAAGTTAAAAATGAAGAAAATTTTATTAACCAAGGCTACATTATCGTCTGTACAGAATCTGAAATTCTTATAGACGCTCGTTCGCATCAAGGGTTATTTTATGGGATTCAGACTTTTCTTCAGTTACTAAATTCAAGTTTTGACAAATTATCATTTAATAAAGTTAAAGTATTAGATTTTCCTGCTTTGAAGATTAGAGGAGTTTCTGATGATATTTCACGGGGACAGGCCGCTACTTTAGATAATTTAAAAAAATTCATTAAAGAATTGAGTCACTATAAAATCAATCAATATTATTTAGTCTATATGCAAGATATGTTTAAATTTACAAATCATCCGGAGATAGGAAAAAATCGCGGATCCTATTCAAAAGAAGATATAGTTAAACTACATAATTATGCAAAAAAGTACTTTATTGATGTCATTCCAATTTTTCAAACTCTAGGTCACTGGGAGAATATTTTATGTCATCCTGATTATTGGGAATATGGAGAATTTCCGGGTTCAAATAGTTTGAATATCGCTAATGAAGATATTTACGCATTATTAGATGAAATGATTGGAGAATTAAGCGATGCGTTTAAATCAGAGTATTTCCATATTGGAGCAGACGAAATTTGGGATGTCGGTAAAGTTGCTTCAAAAGAATTAATTGCGAATGTAGGTATTGGTAAAGCGTATCTTGATCATTACAAAAAGGTATATGATATAGTGAAAAAACATGGTTATAAGAAATTAATCATCTATCATGATGTTATCTATAAATATGAAGAAGTTCTTAAGAGTTTGCCTAAGGATATAATAATTATGTATTGGAAATACAATACTAAAACAGACCATCCAATTCTAAAAAAAATCAAGAAATATGGTTTCCAAATCATAACTAGTCCTTCAATTATGGATTATAATCGTATCTTCCCCTCCATTGATAAATATGAGAAAAATATAAGAAATTTAGTTAAATATGGTTATGAAAATGGTGCAGTTGGAGAAATAACTTCAAGTTGGGGTGATTATAGAAATAAAGAAATTAGGGAGAATCGATTTTATGCTTTTATTTTCTCAGCTATGGTTGGTTGGGATCCTTTAAAAGAATTTAATCTCTTACATTTTTGGAAAGGTGTATTTATTCATTTCTTTGGCATTCAAAGCTCCAAATTAGTATCCTTATTTAGTAAATTTCGTTCGCTTCAAGATAAAAATCTTTTGCATACAAGAGCTTCTGGCTACTACAATCACTTTTTTGCTCATCCTTATGCCAAGAATACTAAAAGATATAAAAAGAATTTAAATACTAAGAGATTTGAAAAAGTAATTTCTTCGATGAATGAAATAATAAATGATTGCGAAGAATTGGAGAGCGAAGTTCTTAAAAATAAAGATAACATTAAAAATCTCGCATTTGTAGCTAAGCATATTAGATTTTATTGTAAAAAAAGAATAAACTCAAAATCTTTAATAAAGTATTCTCCAGTGAAGAATAAATATAATTTACAGAAAGTCAAGGAACTTGAAGAACTAAAAGAAGAATTGGTTCTCCTGCTTAATGAATATGAAACTTTGTGGTTAAAATGCGCAAAAAGTGATGGTTTCAAATCAATAAAAATCCAATATTTGTGGCTAATTAACTTCTATAATGATAAAATTGAACAAATAAAAAATAATATGAAGTGGAAAAACCCGAATATTGAAAGCGAATTAATTTTTTTAAATTCTGAAGAGTTACACAGAGTTCACACCACTTTTTATAGGAAAGTCATAAGAATTGAGGGAGATATAGAAAAAGCATCCTTACAGGTTATTGCAGGCACTTTCGCGAAACTTCATATTAATAAAAAGTATATTGGTTATATAATTACACGTCATTCACTCAATTATGTCATCTTAGAAAATAATATTAAAATTTTCAATATTTTAGACTATTTAAAACAAGGAGATAACATAGTCACAATTGAAAATACTGATTTTATTGGAGGTTTGGGACCAATAAGTGTATATGGTGAAATAAAGTTATCGAATGGAAAAGATATAATAATCACTACAGATAAAACATGGGAGGCTAGAAGAGAATTTAATGGAGAATGGGAGAAGGTTAAGAGTTTAGGAAAACCTCCAAGGAAAACAGGTGCATTGTGTTATCCCGATTTCTCAAATTCATTACACTCAAAAGAAGATGGTTCATTTGCAGTCTTTAATACACTTGTTAGTAAAGTGTCTAAGAAATTTTTTAAACTATTAAAATTCGTATTTTATCTTTTTCATCGATTAGATATCTTAGAATAAGTAAGCATTTTAAGACTTTTGGGATGGAAATATCCATTACCGAATCATAAACTTTATTTTTAACTTACAGCTACACAAATTATTACTAATTTTAGGCCTTATTATGAGTGAAGAATTATTAAGATGGCATGCCCCCTGCGGGATCTACTGTAAGAGATGCCTGGCATCAGAACGTCTTGGATGCGAAGGCTGTAGGGAACGAGAAGGTAAAGTTTTAAAGGGTCCCTTATGTAAAACTTATGAATGTGTTACAAGTAAGGGACACGAATTCTGTTATGAATGTAACGATTTCCCTTGTGAATTGCTTCAACCCATTGTACATTTTGAACAGTTTCTTCCCCATAATTCAAAATTATATAACTTATTAATGATAGAGAAGCTTGGATTAGAAGAATGGAATAAGATTTGCGAGGAAAAGTCGACTCTTTATTATAAAGGAAAGAAGACTAAAAGAGGCGGGGATCCCCTTACCCTCGAAAAGAACTAAGAGAAGCTATTTGAAATCAGAAAGAATTACAATAAGGGTATTAACATAAAGTGATTATTGAATGGAAAATCCTTATGAAAATCGTTTTTGGCGAAAGAATTGGGATCCATGGGTAAAAGATCTTAATTCTGAAGATTTTGAAATGAGTTACATAGAATTGGTTAAGCCTACTTTTGAGGAATTTTCAGATAGAATGGCATTAGAATACTATGGACTAGAAATAACATTCGAAGAGTTGGATAAATATTCAAATCAATTTGCTAATATGCTAAATAAAAATGGTTTTATAAAAGGCGATATTGTAGGAATCAATTTACCTAATGTACCACAATTCCCGATAGCTGCACTTGGAACCTTGAAAGCAGGATGTATTATCTCTGGGGTATCACCTCTTCTTTCAGCAGTTCAGACACAATATCAAATTACTAACCTAGGATCAAGTGGAAAAAAGGTTGCCTTGCTCGCGTTAGATTCTAATTATGAAGAAAAAATAGTTAAAATTGCTAAAGATATAGATCAGTTGAAACTGGTCATTACTACCAACGTCGCTAGTTTCTTACCTGAAATCAATGAGGATATAATAAAAACATATGGAGAAATTCCACAAGTAGAAATCTCTCCATTAAAAGGAAAGAGTGTAATTGATTTTCATAAAGATATTTTAGAGAGATATTCAAGCGAGCATAGACATATTCATTGTACTCCAGATGATATTGGATGGATTCAATATACTGGCGGAACTACTGGTTTACCAAAAGGAGCGATGTTAAATCATAGAGGCCGTGTTTCAAACGTAATTAGCTTCGTACGATGGTTAAATTGGGGGAAAGGTAAAGATGTAGGGTGTTCAGCATTCCCTTTTTATCATATAGCTGGATTGAACACATGTGAAATTGACATCTATGCGGCTTGTAGCCAATTACTAATTCTCAATCCTCGAGATACTGATTATATAATAAAATTATTTGAAAAATATAGACCGACATTTGTCTCAAACGTACCTTCTTTATACCAGCTTTTAATGAAGAACCCTAAATTCAAAGAATTTGATCATTCTAATATAGATTCGTGCTTATGTGCTGCTTCTCCCTTCCCAAAAGAATCCCAAGCTGAATTAGAAAGTATTATTGGAGAGAATAAATTATTAGAAGTCTATGGTATGACAGAGTTATCTCCCCTAGCAACTATGAATCCATATCAAGGTACAAAAAAATTAGGCACGATCGGATTACCTATGCAAAATGTTGAATTAAAAATAATAAACACAGAGAACGGAGAGGAAGTACCTTTGGGCGAACCGGGAGAAATTTGGGTAGCGGGTCCTTTAGTAATGCCTGGATATTTTAATAACCCAGAAGAAACCAAAAATGCTATAGATAAAGATGGTTATATGCATACTGGTGATATTGGCATTATGGATGAAGAGGGATATATCAGAATTGTTGATCGTAAAAAAGATATGATAATTGTAGGTGGGTTTAAGGTTTTTTCTGCAAAAGTAGAAAATGTATTATCTAAGCATCCAGCAGTAGGTATGATTGCATTAATCGGAACTCCAAACCCTGAGCGTCCTGGGTCTGAAATTGTTAAGGCTTACATCCAAATCCACCCAAATTATGAATATAATGGAGATAATGAAGCAATTAGAGAAGATCTAATAAAATTTGCTAAGAAGAATTGTACACCCTATGAAGTTCCTAAGATTATTGAAATAGTTTATGAGCTACCTTTAACTCCAGTTGGCAAGATTGATAAGAAGACCTTACGGAAAGGTTAAACGCAAGAAAATTAGACCCAACAATCCAACGTCATATTTCTTAATGGAGGTTTTTTCTTGGATCTGCGAGCTTTCCATTTCAACAATCGCTTTTCAGGCAGATAAGGATGCTGAACAAGAGAATACTCAGTGAAACGCTCGTCGTCTTTTATCATAACTAATACACTTCCAAAATGAGAAAGGATTTTTCCCCCCTTGGGTCTAAAAAGAGAATATTCATTTAGCGGGGCAGTTATAATAATGAGCGGGCATTTTTTCCATAGAATTTTTTTAATCCCGTCTAATATTCCTAGCAAATCTTCGAAGGTTTGTTTTTCGTAGCTTTTAAGCAAAGTTGTAATCCCCGAGATCAAAACAACTTTCACATCTTCAAGTGTAGAAAGCCTATTCTCTAAAATTTCAACCATTTGATCCCAGGTGAAAGCTCGGCTAATTAAAATGTTTTCTAGAACCTTTCGAGGAGATAAGTTCTGTGAAACCGCAAATTTGCTTACATTGTATGGATTGAATCGATTATTTCCATCGATGAAAGCGACTTTGATTCCTTCCCCTAACCCTCCATTGTTAAAAGCTTTCTGGACTATAACGGAAGTTGTTAGTAAAATATTTGTTGTTAATTTCTTATCTCCATAGAGTAAATAAATTAAATTTCTGTGAAATCCTCCAGAAAGCAGGTCATCGAGAGTTTTATCTCCACTTGGAATGAGTGGCAATTGATTGTTCCTTCTATATACCTTGAGTCCTGAATCAAACGTCATCATATAAAGTAACAATTCTTCAGAATAAAATAAGAATACACCGACAATTTTCTAAAATTCGCAGAATTTTTCTTTATCTTGAGAATTCCATTCCTTTCTTTAAGAAAAATCTAGCTTTTAAAAGGAAGCTCATTTCATAGAGACAGAGAGGGGTGACTAAAAGTAAAAATTTTACATTGAGGAATCTAAATCCTCCCTAGAAAAAATCTTTACAATCATTAAATAATTAAAATCTTGATGTTTTTATTATTTAAAAGAAGCTTAAAATTGGTTATTATAGAAGATATAAAGAATTTGGCAATAATAGGTGGCGGAACTTTAGGTGTGGGTTTTGCCCAAGTTGCTCTTCTCGCTGGGTATGAGAAAGTAACGGTAATTGATCTTGACACTAAAATTCTCGATAAAACAAGAGAGATGATTCAATACCGAATTGAATCTCTTCAATCGGAAGAAAACTTCAATGAGTTCCTATCTAAATCCGACATGCCCGATATTTTCAAAAAAAGTATTGACATCAAAAGCGTGTTGAATAACTTCGAATATGTTGGTATTATCGCTCATGGAGTCGACACTAAAACGATCATGAGCAGATTAAATACAGAAGTTGACCTTTCAAAGGGAGTTGCAGATGCAGATTTTGTAATTGAAGCAGTTCCGGAGATTATAGAGCTAAAACAAGATATTTTCAAAAAATTGGGAGAAATTTCACCGTCTCATTCAATTTTAGCAACAAATACTTCAGCCATGAGTATAACAAAAATCGCCCAAAAATGTGGTCGGCCCGAAAAAGTTATAGGTATGCATTTTCACACCTTTTTTCCGATATTTGGAATGTTAATTGAGATCAGTCCAGGGGATAAGTCTTCGGATAAAGCTCTTGAAATAGGTCAGGAAATAGCTCATAAATTCCCATGCTTGACCGGTAAAAGGTTCATTGTCCAACTTAAAAAAGAATCTACAGGGTTAATTGGAAATAGAATTTCATTTCCAGAAATGCTCTATTTTGATTGGTTTATAAACCATGCAATTACTAATGGAATTTCTCTTGAACAGTTAGATGCTGCTGGATTTTCACATGATTTGTATGATCAAATTGGTTTAGACACTGTCTATAATATTCTGAAATATCTTGAGAAAAATCTTTCCCCTGAGTTTGCTCCTGGAGAGCGATTAACGAATTTATTAAAGCAAGGAAGGTTAGGGAAGAAAGTAGGGAAGGGTTATTACGATTGGAATGAAAATGTGCCAACAAAAAATCTCCCATCGGTAGATCCTAAAACAATAGAATTTTTAACGAAAAACTATGATAGTGGGATATTCGAGGCGCTTAAATTAAATGAAGGTTGCAGGCTATTGGAAGAAGGAGTAGTAGACAGTTATAAGCTAATTGATAGAGTCATCTTTAATGGTTTCTTTATCAAAGGACCTTTTGTGCAAGGGAAAAAAAAATACATGGAATGGTCAAAAAAACTTGATGATCTGGTTGAAAAAACCGGATTATCTTATTTTAAACCCTGTGAAATGATGGAATCGGGAAGATTTCTATCATATAGATAAAATTTTAATGTTTTGGGACTTAAAAAAAATGAAATGCGAGATTAACGTCATTAAGGATTTCTCTAAGTAACCATAATATAGCTAGAAATTGGATTATACTTTCAAGAACCTTTTAAATCAAACTTCATAAGTTAATAAATTTGCAAAGAAATTTTATAATAAGGCACATCAACTATATAAAATAATAATAATAAAAAAACGATGTTTTAATATGTCGTATAAAGATAGATTTTGGACGAAGAGTTATGATGATGGGATTGGTGAATGAGATCCAAAGGAATTTAACACAACATACACTCAAGCGATTAGAAAGACATTCGAAGAGGTTCCGGATAAAGCAGCATTCTATTTTTTTGGAAAGGAAACTTCTTACAGAGAGTTAGATAAACTTTCCAATGAATTTGCTAACATGTTACTTGAAAATGGCTTCAAGAAAGGAGATGAATTAGGAGTGAATATCCCTAATATTCCAGAATATATTATTGGTTTCTTAGGTGCCTTAAAAGTAGGCGTGATCGTTTCAGGAGTCTCTCCGCTTCTTAGCGCAGTGCAGATTCAATATCAATTGAATGATTTAGGGGCTGGAGATAAAAAAGTAGCACTTCTTACATTAGATGCCATTTTTGCTGGCCACATTACAAAAATTTACACAAAGATTCCCGCATTAAAATTAATTATTGCTACTAGTGTTGGTGGCTTCATGCCTAAAATACTTGCAAAATTAGGAAAAGCAGTGGGAAAAATCCCTAAAGGAAAAGTCACTCCATTAGAAGGAATTACCGTTCTAGATTATCATAAGAATGTAAAGGGTAATTATTCTGGAGAGTTACCCGATGTGAAATTAAAACCTGATGATACTGCTTTTATCCAATATACAGGAGGTACAACAGGACCACCAAAAGGAGCAATCCTATCTCATAGAAATTCAATCTCAGATATTAAGATATTCCAGCATTGGCTTAATTGGGAGTTTGGCAAAGGCTTTGCACTATCGGGGTTCCCATTCTTCCATATTGCAGGATTATTTACCTGTCAAAATGCCATTATTCTTGGATGGAGTCAAATTCTAATACCAAACCCTAGAGACACAGGTCACATTATTAAGGAAATGTTGAAATATAGACCAAGTGTTTTAGCAAATGTTCCAACCCTTTACCAAATGCTAATAAAAGATCCGAAGTTCACAAAAATTGACCAAGATATGATTGATTACGCAATGTCAGCAGCAGCACCATTTCCAAAAGAATCTCAAGAAATATTTGAGAGTGTGGTTGGAAAAGGTAAATTGATAGAGCTATATGGAATGACTGAAACATCACCACTAACAATTGGTAATCCTTCAAAAGGTAAAAAGAAATTAGGGCACATTGGATTGCCCTTTCCTCATGTTGATTTCAAATTACTTGACCCAGACACAGGAAAAGAAGTTCCTTTAGGGGAACCTGGTGAAATTTGTATTAAAGGTCCAATGGTAATGAAAGGTTATTATAATAAACCTGAAGAGACGAAGAAAGCCATAGACTCAGATGGGTTTATGCATACTGGAGATGTTGGAATAATGGATGAGGATGGCTATGTGCGTATTGCGGATAGAACCAAAGATATGATAATTGTTAGTGGTTTTAAGGTGTTTTCTACAAAATTAGAAGATACTTTAACTCAACACCCCGCAATTGGGATGGTTGCTGCTATTGGTCTTCCCAATCCTGATAGACCTGGCTCTGAAATTGTAAAAGTCGTTATTCAAATTGATTCTGAATATGAATATGATGGTAATGAAGAGGCACTAAAGGAAGACATAACAGCATTTGCCAAAGAAAAATGTGCTGCTTATGAAGTTCCAAAAATCATAGAATTTATTGAAGAATTACCTCTCACCGCTGTCGGGAAAGTGGATAAGAAGATTTTGAGAAAATAGAACTAATGTAATAAAGTCTAACGTCAAGGATATCAATTATATAGAATATATTATATTTTTTTTATTTTTTTTTACTAATTTTGTAATCTCCTTGTTTATAGCTATATCTTCAATTTTCGAAGCCAACTAAATTATAAAAGTAAATATCAAAACTAGCTTAATTTTTTTAATTTATTGGTATGCTTATTTGATAATTTATCATGTGAATATAGAAATGTCTAGTTCTTCATCTTATGTTAGTAATATTATTTAAAAAAACAATAAAGTGAATGTTATGGCAGAATCAATAGAAGAGGAAAAAAAAACCGAAATAGAAAAAGTTGATGAAGAACCCAAGAAGAGAGTCTATATTCCTGAAATTTGTATGTTTGATAATGACGATAGTTCTGGTTATATCATTGAAGTCATACTTCCTGGTGTAGAGAAAGATACTCTTAAACTAAAAATGAATAAAGAAAACTTAATTGTATATGGTGAAACTGACACAATCAATTATGGGGGACTTTATCAATTATGCTGTCCGGTTGATCCTGAAAAAGCAAAATCAACTTATAAAAATGGTTTGTTAAAAATAGAAGTTCCGTATTTAGACGCGATGAAAGATATAATTGATATACATATAGATTAAATTCTATTTTTTTTCTTATTTTTTAATAGATTAGTATCTATTATTTCACGCTTTTAGTTTAATTTCTCTTTAACAAGAAATCAAATCCAAATTAGAATCACTTAAAAAATTTTATTGAGAAAAATACATTATTTGAATTATTTATTTTAACAATTCACCTCAAACTCATTAAATGTTCTTTAACTAAATCAACAATTCTAGGAAAAATTTCACCGATTTTTTCATGAATTACAACCTCTGCTGCGGAGTCCATATCAGTTTCTTGAATGTTAATTATGGCTAACTTAGCTCCATTAGATATTATCTTTTTAGGATAAAATGCAACGGGATAAACAACCAAGCTACTCCCCAATACTAATAATAAATCGCATTTAGAAATCATTTCATCAGCTGCTTGGAGCGTCTCAGATTCGAGGGGTTCTCCAAAGAAGATCGCGTTTGGTTTTAATAATCCACTACATTTTTTGCAAGAAGGAGTAGATTTCCCTTTCATTACTTGGTTTACCATCATTGTTATTTCATATATTTGACCGCAGCTCATACATTTCGCTTCATAGGCGTTTCCATGAAATTCTACAATATTTTTCGTATGTGCTTTATGATGTAATCGATCAATGTTTTGTGTAAGTACCCCTCGTAATTTTCCCATCTTTTGAAGCTTTGTTAAGGATTTATGCCCTCTATTAGGCCGAGCCCGAAAAATAGTCCGCCCCGTTTCTAACATAAAAGCTAAATTCTTACTTGTATTTGCCATATAGGAGTTTATAGAAGCAAATTCATAGGGATCTACTTTCTCCCATAAGCCTGTACCTGGGCTTCTGAAATCGGCAATCCCACTTTCGGTAGACATTCCCGCACCTGTTAGCGCTACTATATCATTTGAATCCATGATAAGTTGGACGAGATTCTCTATTTTTATATTTAAATCACTCATCGCCAAAAAGTTAAAAAAATATTTTAGTAGATTTCATTAGAAAATACTATATGAGTTTGTTAACTATTATGTAATTAATTATTTTAATGAATTAGATTCTACTCAGGGATGGGCTTTTCCTTCTCCAATTTATACTTGTAATGTAATTTTTTAATCAGAGAATGAAATGCTTGAATAACACCGGCTCCTGTTTTAGCAGATGTTCTATAATAGCCATCAATATTACGTTTTTGTATTAGTTTGAAAAATTTTTTATCATCCAAATTTTTTTCATCAACCAAATCTAGTTTATTTCCGAATAGTACCACAGGAATATCTCCACAATGTTTTTTTATCTCATTATGCCAGTTCTTAACGTGACTGAAACTTTCTTTGCCAAAGGTATTCTCTTCTAGGGAATATACAATTATTGCGCCAACGCTTCCATTATAAAAAGTTGGGCGCAGGAAGTGGAAGGTGTCTTGACCAGCTATATCCCAAAAAAAGAGCTTACAAACATCACCATCTATCTCTTCTTCGTGCTTAGAGAATTGAGCTCCAATAGTTTTAACATAATCATCCTCAAAACCCCCTTGTGTAAATTTTTTTATTAAGGAAGTTTTGCCTACCGTTCCATCTCCTATAACTGTTATTTTAAAAATAAATTTCTCCACTTCTGATTCAATCCTCCACTTTTTTATTTAGACGTTAATTTTGTTGGACTTCAATTATTTTTTGATTAAGATATATTATTAACTTATAATTATCTACTTTTTTTATTTAAAATTTTACTTTTTATTGAATTTTATCAAATTAATACATTTTTCCAAGTATATGAGAGCTTCTTTTAATTATTATCCCTTAAAGTTTGCTACATAAGGTTAAGATGACACAAAAATTTAATATTAATTTGTATTGAATATTATATTACAAAACTGTTTTAATTCAAAATAACTTATATTAATACAATAATTTAAGGTGAAATCTTTATGGTAGCTCAATCTGAAAATAAGATGGAAGTGTTGTTTGGACTTTTTGGTGTATTAACTTCACTTATAATGTTAATTATAACAGCCGTTCTCACTCCAAACTATAATCCATTAATAAATACTGTGAGTTCATTGGCGAGAAAAGAAATGAAAGCTTTGTTCAGTATTAGTTTTACCATAGGTGGTTCATTATGTATTCCGTTTTATATATATCTCGAGAGAGAATTAATAAATATAAAGGAACCCATTAGAAGAATGGCAACGGGAGCATCAATTTTTTCTAGTGTCTGTATTGCTTTAGTTGGAATTATCCCTGAATCATTTGGATCTTATTTTTCATTTTTTAATGGATTTCATGGGTTTGTTGCTATGGTTAGTTTTGTTGGTTCTAGCATATATATTGTCCTCTATAGCATTTTAATGTATAGTGTTCCTAAAGCTACAATGTATAAGGGCCCAGTATTTAAAAATTATCTAGCTTATTTTGGATTTGCTATTGGAGTTTTATTGATACTCCTTTTAATTACATTTGGGCTAAAAGTTCCAGCCATGCCCTTATTCGAGTGGATGTTAACAATTTGTATTTTTTCTTGGATCCTTTTAATGGCACTTCAACTGGTTTCTTATAAATTCTTTAATATCCCCGGAATGTACTATAAACGAGCACAATATCCAGAAGCGTTGAAACGATTTGAGGATGCACTAGAGGTTTTAGGTACCCTTGATATGACTGACGAACCAATAGCTGAAACTCTGAAGGAAAATATTGAATATATCAAGAAAAGTATGGAGAAAAAACTTGATAAATAAGAAAGTAAATGAATAATCATCCTTTCAATAATACCTAGAGTGTCATTTGATTATTAATAAATTCAATTTCAAAAAATAAAAGTTTAATATAAGAATTATTATTAATCAAATATATTATATACTAAACATGTAAAATTCCTTATTTGGAGTTAAATTAATCACTTCGAAGTAATGGTTTGAAACATGTATTGGGTTAAATTAATTAAACTGAAACGGTGAGAAAATAAATTTCGACAAAATCTTTCATATATAAAGTCGTAGTTGTTGGCGATGGCGGAGTGGGGAAAACATCTATGGTACTTCGCTACTGTGAGGATGCATTTAAGGAAAATTATATAATGACTATAGGGTCGAATTTTTCAACAAAACAAGTGGAGTTAGAAGACTATCCGAACTTTCTTGTTAAACTTCAGCTCTGGGACCTCGCAGGACAGAAGCATTTTAGCTTTGTCAGACCACCTTTCTACCGGGGGGCCACCGGTTGTGTGTACGTCTTCGACCTCACCAGACGGAGCTCTTTCCAAAATTTAATGGAGTGGAAAGCCGAAGTAGAAAAAGTTATGGGTGATAATAAACCGTGTGTGTTAGTAGGAAACAAAATTGATCTTGCTAATGAAGGATCAAGAGAAGTAAGTAAGAAAGATGGCGAAGCATTAAAAAATGAACTACATGCGTTTGGGTACATTGAAACAAGTGCTAAACAGGGTATTTCAATCGAACCTGTATTTATTCAGATGACCTTAGAAATTTTAAAAAGCACCAATAAGATTTAACTTTTTATTTGTTATAAACATTAAATTAAAATTTTGGTAAGGATTTTGTGATTATAATTATATTAAATTGTAATTTTTAAAATATTAAATTAAAGAGAGAAAATAACATGTTTGGTGGAGGTCCTCGACAATATGATCGTGCTTTAACTGTTTTTTCACCAGAAGGACGATTATATCAGGTGGAATATGCTTTAGAAGCTGTTAGGCGGGGTACAATAGCTATTGCAATAAAATCTAAAGAAGGGGTTTGTTTAGCAGCTCAGATAAAAATACCGTCAATATTGATGGACGCGGATTCAATAGATAAGATTTTTCAGGTTGATGATCATATCGGAGTTGCAATATCGGGATTACATGCTGATTCCCGTACACTTATTGGTTATGCCAGAGTTCAAGCTCAATCATTTAGGTTGACATATGATGAACCTGTTCGGCTTAATATGTTAGCAAAAAGTATTGCTGATATACTCCAGCAATATAGCCAATTTGGGGGAAAACTTAAGCATTTAGCTTAAGAACCTTAATCAGACCTTTTGGCTGTGCTTTGTTTTTCATTGGAGTCGATGCAATGGGAACACAAATCTATACAACATCTCCCAGTGGCATTTATCGTTCGTTTAAAGCCTATGCACTTGGCAATGGTGAAGCGACTGCTCGAGAATATTTAAGAGAAAACTATAAACCTGATCTATCCTTCGAAGAAATTATGAATTTGACCTTAAAGACCCTCAAGGAATCTGTTGATGAGGACCCAACAAAGGATGATACTCGATTAGCTTATATCAAATCAGAAGACAAGAAATTCCACATGTGCAATAAATCAGAAATAGAAGCATTTCTTAATAGAATAGAATAAACTCTTACTTACTAACTTACTTTTTCTTAATTAAAAAAAATCTTCTCTTATGATTTTCAATTTCTAAATGTCTTATTTTTGAGTTTGAGATAATAAAAAAAGGAATTTAAAAATTAAATTAAATTACTGTTATGAATTTTTCTTCAGAAGTATAGATAATAATGTCATCAACGATTAAGGTCCATCTGTATCGAATGATTATATCTGTAATTGTACTATTTACATAGCCATTTAAAATAATCCCTTCACCAGAGTATAGTATATCGTTTACCATTGTAAAATTAATACCGGAATAAACACCATAATTAAAACTGGAATTTTCAAAGGGATACAGATTTGAAGGTACTAAAATAGAAAAATTTCCACCATCTTTTCGATAGAGAGATAAATTCACTTTGACATTATACCCCGGAGCAGAGAGAGTTTCATTGAAATTTTCAATTTCTATTCTAAAACTAGCCGGATCGTTTGGTAATGACATTAAGTTCTCAATTTCAAAGCTGTAAGCGATTGGAAATATTTTTACATTGACTAATATACTATTTGATGTAGAATTACCAAATTCATTTGAAGCTTTTACATAAAACTCATAATTTCCGGAACTCAGTCCCGAAATTGTATAGCTCGCCTGAGTATCAGGTAAGTCACTAATAATCAGTGTATCATTCCTATAAACTGAGTATGTTTCAGCGAAATTTGATTCTGTCCAATTTAATGTTATTATTCCATCTATATCAGGATTTCCGGCATCAGAACCTAATGTAAATGTTCTTGGTCCGAAATTTCCTAATGCTTCATACGCTTCAGCAGCCTCATCTCCGTAACCCACCTGTCTGGTAAATGCTTCCACAAAACCTGCTAATTTTAATTGTTGCAAGCCACCAACAGTACTATATGTAGGAATATAATAATACACTGAACCTCCAAGAGGATATAATAATGTATTTCCCATTCTTGCGCCTGCAATTAAGGATATTTCCTGAGTTGCTTCAGTTTCATATGTATCCCTAGCAGTTTTAGGACCAATTAAATTTTCAGTAGAATTTCTCGTATGATAGAATAATGCTTCCCCAAAATTATCTCCATGCCTTACCACATACATCCCCGCTAATGTTCGTGCCTCAGTACCCTTGTATTCAACTAAATCCAATCCTACATATTCAATACCGCTTCCTAGATTTGTTTCAATGTAAAAGAGATCTCCATTTTCTGGTCTTTCGTGAAAATCATCTGCTCTTTTCCAAGTTTTTAAATCTCGTACATGGTATATATAATTAGCTCTTAATTGGGACTCAAATAGGTCTTCAGGGTACCTTAATTGGTTTTTAAGCCATGGTGCATGGTCATCATCAATATCTATCCAATCATAAATGTTGATATAATACTTCCATACATCATAAGTTGGATCAGCATCAGATTCAACTAACGCGGGATTTTTATAAAATTTCATTTCACCATCTTTCACATCAACTAAGCAAGTACCTAAAAATCTTAAGATTGGAGATTGGGAATATGAACCTATATTTATTGAAGTGTATATTGAGACGGCATAATACATTTTTTCATTTTGACTATCAAAAACTAGATAGGGATCTCTGTCTGTCTTCAATTGGGGTAAAAGAATAGCCTGTACGCGATTTTTAACGTTTCTATTAATTAAATAATCTTTTTCTCCACCTTCAAAAACGTATCCCCACAGTTCGAGACTTATCGTATACCAAAAAGCTTCTAAACCAGAGAGACTTCCGTCTGGGTCACCTTCATATAAGTAATTATTATTCTCGATTCCACCCCTCCAATCCGTTCCAAGTAAGACGCTATTATCATAAGCCCCTAATCCCCCCATAGATCCTTGCGTTTCTAAAAAACGTGCGCTTTCAGATTCGCCAAAAAATATGGGATAATCTTCAGCAATATTAAAAATGGAAGTAACATTAATTAATTCACCTGTTGACGTATCCAACGCTAAGAATCCTTCTACATGATCATATAACTCAGTATTTGTTTTAACGGGATCTCCTGAAAATTGGGATAACCTAATCGTTTTTGGAGCGACCCAGTATTCGGTTCCATTTAGATATACTATATCAGAATCAGCTAAACCTTCGAATGTTGTACCTATTTTTGCTGCTAAACTCTGAACAGCATAATATTGATCGAATTGTCGTATTTGGTTTATCATTAGGGTATCATTTTCCGGAGATGATGATAAGGTAAAGTTTTCAATAGGTCTCTCTTCAAACATATCTAATCCGGCGCATGCTCGAGTCCACATAATTTCCCTATTAATCCTCTTGTCCCATACATTTTCCTCGTAAACAGATGTGTTACTTAGTGTTATCATAGGCCCAACGCTGAATATAGCAGGAAGAATAATTATAGTTATTAAACTTCCAACAATTATCCCCATTTTTATCATCTGTTTTTTTAGTAAAATGTTCTTTCTCGGATTTCTCGCTAAAATTACGCGTCCAATTATGTATGATGGAATGCTAGCTCCTATTAAAAGAAAGAAACCTATTAAAAATGACCACATTTGGATTAATTGTACTCCATTTAGAGCAAAAGTAGGCAAAGAGAAAAATACAGCACCACAGATTAAACCAGCAATTAAGAAAGCGTTTGTTATAACATTATAATCATTTCTTCTTAAATAATAGTTACTTACAATGTTAAGGGCTATTCGAAAACCACAAATTGCAAAAATATAGTAAATTATTGGCAGATAAGCTCTTGCATAAATAAAAATGAATTCAATATTCATATTTGTTTGGTTGAAAAGTACATCGAAAGCGTCAAAAAACACGGTCAGCGGAGAGATTTGATACTCTCCCTTTTCTATTAAGTACATAGTCCACGAAAATCGCCCATCAAAATCAAGAACCATTCCGATTAGATAGAATAGAACGAATCCAGCAGTCCACCAGAAAATAAGGGATTTTATTCGTGAAGGTTTCCCGAATCTTAATTTGGTTCCAATTAATGCTAAAAAGTTTTGATTTGGTGGTAAACTCATTATAACACATCCAATAATCGCACCAATCAACGCAGTCTTATTAAAAAAGAAATTAATTGACCAAAAATTTAAAAAATAAAATTCATAATAATTTAATCCACCCGCTTTATTCTTATATAGTTGAGCATTTAGATTGACTGGTCCTATCCAAGCTGGCCAAAACCAAAAGATAGAGAGTACTACTAATACTACAACTATTATTGGGATTATAATTTTTAAATATTTTCGCATTTTAGGTATTCGTTTTAATATATCAAGTTGAGGGAACCTTTTCTTAGCAGGGCCTCCATCTGCGTCTAAAATTTCGAACTCTCCACGCTCTAGTTGTTTTACTTTCTGTTGTATTTCAAATCTACGCGTAGCCTCATTACACTCATCACAGTAATAGTTGTACTTCTTATGCTTTTCACATGATTTTTTTGTCATAATTTTTACTTAAGGTTAAAAATATTTGTTTTATTACTTTTATATTAATAGATAATTCACAACAATATTAAGATATTTTCCTATAAATAATAAGATTTTTGTGATGTAGAATGGGAAAAAAAAAGAAAATTCGAGATCAGTTTGCAGAGATATTCAAAGCTGGCGATGAAGCTAAAATTAAAAAAATGTTAGATAAAAATCCATGGTTGCTCGATGAAGTTTCGAGCGATATGGATGTTGGAATGTCTGAACAAAACCAAATTATTGCAGCTTTAGGGGTGATGGAAGACGAGCTTGGAGGACCTGTACCTATAGACGAAGTTATATTTAGTCTTAGAGTGGATTTTAATATACGGAAAACTGAAGATGAGGTACATACTCTGTTAAACAATATCGAAAACCTAAACCTTGTAAAAAGAGAATCTAATGGTTGGAGTTTAACTACTGAAGGAGGAAGAATTTGTGATGATTATCTTAACAAAAATTTGGGTAATTTTGATTTATAATTGAATAAATTTTTATTTTTTTATTAACGATTTTTAATTATAGAACATTATTATGCTTAACTTGTATTGAATTGTTGTTCAATACGTTTATTTATAATTTTCCTTAAATAGATGACTATTATGACTGAAAAAGATAACGAGAATCCAAATGATCAATTTGATGAGAATAATCCTGATCCTACACAAGAAGCTTTTTTTTCTGATATGGCTGATATGGAAGAAGAAATTGCTTCTGAAGCCTATGAGTTAGTGGAGCATGGGCTTCATTTAATAGATACTCAATTTTATGATGATGGTATTGAAATTTTACGTCAAGCAATTGGATTATACAGTCAAGTTAATAGAGCGGAAGAAGTAAAAGCTATAAACGATAAAATATCAGATGTCTATTTGCTTAAAGAAAAGTCATTCAGAGAAATTGAAAGCGTTCCGGAAAAAGAAGTTGAAGAAATTCAAGTAGAAAAAGATGACGATAATGAATTAAAGAGAGCAGAACAATTATTAATGAAAGCGAAGGAACTAGTAGAAAGAAAAGAGTTTGAAGTAGCCCTTGATATGTATGATGAAATTGAGACGATATATGAACAGTTTGATAAAACTAATGAAATAGAGAAGCTTAATGAATTAATTGAAGAATGTTATAATAAAAAAGCTAAATATTTGCGAACATTGAAAAAAGAAACCCCTGAAAAGGGAGAAGAGGGAGTTCCAGGATCTGAAGTCGCAGTAAAAGAAGATGACTTAAAAGAGGAAAAATTAAGACAATTTCTTGATGTAAAAAAGCAAGAAGATGAAATATCAACTAAAGCCTATGATTTACTCGACAATGCAGCTGAATTGGCAAAAAATCAAGATTATGAAGATGCAATAAAATTATATTATGAGAGTTCAAAACTATTTCAAGATTTAAATTGGACCTATGAGGTACAAAAAATTGATGATACAATGGATGCATTAGAAAAAGAGAGAGCCGAATATCTAAAGAATCTAGAAAACCAGAAAATTAAAACAGCCCAAGAAGTCGAAAGTCAAAAGCAACAAGAGGAAATTATTGATCACATTATTAGGGAAAGAGAAGAACAAGAAAAGAAAGAGAAACTAGAAAGGTTAAAAGATAAGGAATTTCAAAAATTGGAAGAAGATTTCTTTAAAGTGCAAATAAATAATATGGTAACTGAAGCTTCAAATTTGGCTCATAACTATGAAATAGCTATGAAGAAAGCTATAAAAGAAGGAAATATTGCGAATAAATGTGTATATCCAGAAGTAATCCAAATTTATATGAAGATTAAAGATTTATTAATTGAAAAAGGGTGGAATAGCGAAGCTGAGATTTATGAAAATACAATAGAAATCTATACCCAAAAATTAGAAAAAGATAAGAAAGTTAGAAGAATAGAAGCTCAAAAAGAGAAAAAGCAGAGAGAAGCGAAGGAGTTATTAAAAGTTAAGAATGATGATTTTGAAGTGATTACCGAGGAAAACATATATACTACCATAGATGAAATCGACCGTGGTAAGGAAATAGAAATCCAAAATCTTAGAAAAAATCTCGAAGAAATGACAAATCGAGCTGAACGTTTAGCTCGAGAATATGAAGTAGCTTTGAGGCAAGGGAGATTTGAATTAAAATGTCCGTATCCCGAAATCATTAAAATTTATGAAGAAGCCAGAAAAATTGTAGTAGAAAAAGGTTTGGAGACCGAAGAAACGATTTTTACAAGTCAGATTTACGCTTATAATGAAAAATGGGAAAAAGATAAAAAACTACGTCAGATTGAAGCTGGTAAATTAAAGAAACAAAAGGAAGCAGAAGAACATCTTAAGATGAAAAAAGAAGATAAGCAGATAGGCTTAGATCTTGAAAAATTAAAGGAAATTGAAGCACGAAAAAAGAAAAAACAAGAAGAAGACGAAGATTTCGAAAAGTTAATAGAGGACATGATTAAGAAAGCTGAAAAAATGGCTCGCGATTATGATATCGAAATGAAAAAAGCTATTAAAGAGGGAAGAATAGCTGATAACCCGCCATTCCAAGAAATCATTAAAATTTATGAAAGAGCTAGTAAAATGGCTATTGTGAAGGGTCGGAAAGAGGATGCCGCAATTTATGTTACTCAAATTCAAGCCTACAATGAAAGATTGGCAAAGGATAATAGGCTAAGGGAAATTGAAAAGAAAAAAGCAAGAAGACAAAAGGATATTGAAGACATGCATAGATTAGGCGAAAAAGTTAAGACTGATAAACAGAGATTAAAAAACATTGAAATTAAAAAAGAAGAAGAGGAATTTGGAAACACAATTGCTACACTAGTTGATAACGCTGAGAAATTGGTCCGAGATTATGAGTTAAAAAGGAGAAAAGCACTTAGAAAAGGAGAAATAATTGAAGCTTCTCCATACTTAGAAGTAATCGAAAAATACAACGAAATACGTGATAAGGTTTTAGATAGAGACTGGAGTGAACAGGCGAAGATATATAGTAATCAGATTAAGATATACGAAGATAAA
>JAHLWT010000164.1 GCA_019057775.1 Promethearchaeota archaeon | reverse complement strand
TCAACATCTAATTCACTTTTCGAAAGTCCGTGGATTTTATTATTTGCTCCAATTAGTGCTTCAACGCTTTCTTTAAGCTCATTATCAGTAATCTTATGATTAGGATCCGTTGGATTCATTTCATCAGTAATTTCAAGAAATTCTCCAAGTTGGCAGAGTGTCCATTCATTGTGAACGGATTGAATTTTTTTAGTTAGCTCACCCGAATTTTTAATCCCCTTTTTCGAAAAATAATTAAATAGCGTGAGATTTAAGACATAATCTCCAAGGAGGGCTAAATATTTGAAACCATCTCCACCACCGCAAGATTTAGGTGTTATGACATCTTTAAATATCTTATCCTTACTCTGTAAATTAAAAAATTCTTTTAACTCTTTTTTATTCAACTCTCTCATCAAACTCTTAAATTATCCTTAATATCTTTAATCATTATTAAGCTTCTCTTTTTAATATAATATAAAAACTCCTAATCTTTAAATGATCTACCATAGACAAAATCAATTACTTTATCTTTTAGAATTTAAAATAATTCATTTTCAATATTATATATCTATTCAATTTCTATTATAACATATTAAATAATTTCCCATATTCTTCTTATGGCTTCAAATTTAATTGGATTAGTTTTAATCAGTTCAAAATCTAATTTTGTTTTTCTCTTTTTAATTTTAACCAATTCTTTTGCAGGCTCTATTAAGAAATTTTCATTTTCTTAAAGATAAAAATAAATACGAGATTTATTATCATCTTATAAAGACAAAATAAAAACATGAAACATAAAGAACTTCACTTTTTTATCTTATGAAATTAAAAAGAAACGATCCTTGTTATTGTGGAAGTAATAAGAAGTATAAAAATTGTTGTTGGACCAAGGATATAAAATCAGGTAAAGAAATTAAAATTGATCCTCATAGAATTAAAGCAATAGCTAAAATAAGAAGAGATCCTCGTGGTAGAACACATTGGATTTCTACAAATGCAATTATTGATGAAATTCTTAAGAAAAAATTGAAAAATGCTCCAGTGCTAAAATATAACTCTGAAGCATGGATTAGACCCCTATATACTTCATATTTTATTTTAAGATCAGACTATTGGCGTATAATGTATGACACTTTAATAGAAGAGAGTAATCGTTCCTTTGATTGGTTGTTAAATCGTATAACTCTTGAGACACCTACATATCTAAGAATTATTTCTCTTTTATTACGAATAACATTTGACCGATTGGGAATATCTGAATATGATAATTTACCTAAGCTTCCTATCAATTATGCTATGCAACCTGAATTCGGATCTTCTCCTTTTTTCAGTTTTGGTACTGAACATGGAATTTTTAAATACATAGACGAGATAACAAACAACGCTTCCCGTGAGATTTGTAATTTCTTTTTTGAAGCAAGAGATAATAAAAAGGAAAGAGGTGAATCTATTAGTGGTAATGTTCTTTTCCCGATTCCTTTTTATGAGCTCCCCGAATACATCGAGTTTATAAAAAGAAGCAAGGCAAAATTTTCTCAATCTCTTACTAAAAAAGAAAGAGAACAAAAAATGCCGGCAAAGGATCAAGATGGGAAAGAGATTAATCTTTATTCTTACATACCGCCCGTGGCTTCAGCTATTGCAGATCCTGTTTTTAAAAAGAGATTTTTACCTTATCTTGTCGAATATATTAGGAAGATTTATGGAAGATTAGCAAGTGAAGATGAGCGATTGGGAGTATTTGAAATATGTAATTTCTTTCATTATTTTTTTAAAAATGCTCCGTTTAATCCCAATACTCCTCAATATCAATATGAAATTACATTAGAAACTCTTTTATTGTTAGAAGGCATTTCTGAAGATTTATTTCATAGATTTTTATATGATATTGAAAGTGAAGATGTTTCCTTAGCTAATCCTTTAAAATCTGGAGTACCTCTTTTTTATCATTCATTAGATCTCTTTGAAAAGCCCTTCATAAAAGATAGATTCGGTCGTGTATTTTATTCTCTTTTTTGGTTATTCGATGCACTTCTGTATAAATTAACTAAATTATTAAGACAACATAATTTAGGTCTGAGAAGAGGGCAGAGAGCCGAGAATTATATTTCTTACCTAATTGAACAATTTATAACTGAGCATTATCCTAAATCCCCTTTTTCAGGACCATTTAAAATAATACTGAAAAATGCTAATAAGACGAGTAAAAGTTATAGTATCCTAAAGGACAATCTTGATGAATATAAGTTCCCAGTTAAAGAAATTTTAATACCTGATCAAATTTATACAATACGATCTTTTATTGAAGTAGATGCTGCTTTCATTTTTCATAATACATTGTTCTTAATAGAGGTAAAGGATGATTTATTTTGGAACACTAGGGATTTGAGTGATATCATAATACTCTGGGGACGAAAAATAAATCAGAAAGCAAAGAGAATACTGAAAATATTTGAAAGCAATAATGTAAAATCATATCTCAATAATAATGGTATTAATTATGATAAAGTTTGCTCATATGTAATAAGTCAAAATAATATTAATCATCCTGAATTTCAACACATAGCGGATTTGTATCAAGAATTATCTCAACTAAATCATAATATTACAACTGGAAAAGATGAGAGAATAATATCCTTTATTTTTCCTTCATACCCTCCATATCCTTGGAAAATTGAAGAAAGCTAAAAAAGAGAGAAAATGAAGATATTAAAAAGTAAAGTACTCTATTTATCTATTTCGCATTAATTAAATAAATTTAAAGCCAAATATCCACATAGAAATTTCCTTCACAATAGCATTAAATAACCTATGTATTATACATTTTTTACTTTAATAGAGGTTGTTCAAAAATAAATTCCCTATTAATACACAATTCACATCTTAAGATATAAAACTATCTTAAATTCGCAAAGAAAAAATAAAAATTGGGTCTAATCCAGTCTGTTTAGTTATCTCAGATGCATATTTAAATGTGTGTATAGAAATAAATCGCTAAAATCAATAATTAAAACTCTATTTTAGTGATTAAAGTTCTTGATTTATAGATATTTGAGTTCAACTTTTTTACATACAATAATAATCTGTACAAGCTTTATTATTCTAATTAAGGTTTTTTAAACTAAGATGGAGAAGGGCTTCCAACTAATGACATTTCAACAATTGATTTTGATAGAAACGCCCCTGCTGTAGCTATTGGAGTAAACAAACCTCCAATTAGTCCTAGCACAATTGCTCCAATTGTAAAAGCAAATTTATAATAAACTTTTCTTACAGCCTTTTTAATGCAATCATTATAATTTATAATCAACTCATCTAACTCTCTCAATGCATTTTCCTCAGCAATATTTTTTTTTATAATATCATCCTGCCATTCGTACAATTCTTTTCTGTGTAATATAAAATCGGAATTCTTTGCTAATTTGATTGCTTTTTTTAATGATTTTTCAGGATTTTTATCACTTGGAACTGCTATTTTCTGCCCAATAAGAAAGCCTAAATTAGAATATCTCTCAGGATTTTTTTGTAAAATAAAATCTGCCTTGATATCATTTTTAGATTGATATGCAGCAACAATTGTGATATGGGTTGCTATACTTGATAACTTAATTGATTGGTCTTCAGCAATCACCATTCTTGTCATATTTAGAGGGATAGCTTCATTTGCATCAAATTCGATCCATTTCAAACGATTCATCCTTTCTTGATATTGTTTTTGACGTTTAAGATCCCAAGGCACTTTTACAGCAAGATCATCTAATTGCTCAAGACGATGATCAAGAAGGTCTGGATCCCAATTCCTTCTACTCCATCGTTTTCTTTCTTTATCATTTGAAGGGACGGGAATAGCTAATCGATCATAAAGTAATACTTCAGGAACTAAGGCTGTAGCATTTACATGATCAATAACTGAAAAAGCGCCCCATCGTTCTCGTGTAATAGAGTTCTCACCTAATATTAGTTTTTAATATAAATTGAATATTTTTAAGGATATTAACTTAACCTTTTTGTCTAAATTTATTAAATCTTAATGCATTAAATACGAATACTAATCTTTCAAAAAAGGGAGGTTACCAACATATTCTTAATTTTTTTGAACTCTTCATCGGCTGATTTATATTTCTCCCGTAATTCTTTAACTTCCTCAATGGATTCAACCTTATTTTTTGATGGGAATTTAATTTTACGATTTATCTCGTTTTTCGCGATTTCCGTATTAGATTTATCTCTAATCATTACTTTTCATAAATTTAGCATATAAGAACACATTTAATATATTAATTAATGAGATTTGGATTTTTAATGAATTCGGGATAACTTACAAGATGATATTCCTTAAATTTAATGAAATTATTAATGAATCTTTTAATTATTTTAACATTTTCCTTAGTTTCCAAGCAAATTGATCTAAGTTTTCTTAATGTTTGATCTGTTGTTTGAAGACTTATTAAATTTGTTTGTTCAATTAAAATAACATTAGTATTTTCGAGTGGAGCTCTCTGTCTGTCATGACTATAATGAAATTCCCATTTCTTATCCCTTTTAATGTATTTTCCTCGTATCTGCTTTCTCTCTTTATTAATAAAAATTCTTTTCAATCCTAATTTATTTATCCATGACAGCACTTTTTCAATATGAGTTGTATTTTCTAAAGAAGGATCATGTAAACCTTTCTGTAAGAAATCTAGTAATTGATTTTTATTTAATCCTTCTTCTTCGATAATAGAATTTTTAATTTCATTACTTATGATTTTTTCCCAAAGCTCTGTTTTAATCTTACTATCTACTTTCCTTCGAATTTTTAACTCTATATACGGTAAAATGTCTCCATTTTTGAGAATCCATCGTTCTTTTAAACCATAATCAGCATTTTCAAGATTAATATAATAATCATGAAATTTACTTACGGATTCATTATCAATTATTGATTTACACTCTTGACTATCTTCAGCTAAATGTTTCCAAAGATCAAAATCATTTTCTTTAAAAAAGATTCGCCATTCCCATCTCATGCTACTTGTTTTTACCCTCTTAGTCAATCGATAATATCGTTTTCTTAAATTCCAAAAACCAATAATCCAAATTATGGAACATAAACAAATTAAGATGATTGCAGAAAATTCAAAAAAAATTGCTATATTGGAAGTTGTATAATAAAAAAACCATAAAATTATAAACAACATAATTAAAACTAAGAATACACCACTTAAAGAGAAGATAATAATATATTTTTTTAATACAAGCTTAGTGGGTTTATCAATATTCATTAAATCGATATATTTTTTATAATATTGTATTAAAGCGATGTATTGAGAGATAATAAAAATTCCAAAGAAGCTGAGAATAAATAATAAAATTCTTAACAATAAAGTGAAAGTAAATGTTAGAAATAAGATTGTTATCGCAAATAAAATAGAATTCATTGATATAATCACATCAGCAACTCCACCAGTTAATATTTTGCGTCCTTTAATTTCATGGTAAAACTCATAATCTTGTAGTTCTTCTTTATATTTGGCCTTAAAAAATGACCTAATGCGATCAATATCTTTTTTATATCCATCACTAGTTTTATTACGTTTAATTATCCTCCCAAATGTGAGCATACCTAAAACTAATAATGAAAGAAGGAGAGATATTATAATGGGAGTATAAGTTGAGAGGATTTCAGGAAATTCCGTAGTACTAGTAATAAAAGTCATTATGACAGCTATAATAGCAGTTACCAATGTTATAAAGAAATTCAATCTCTTTTCACCGGTTTCCTCACTTCTTTTAAACCAATCGCTAAAATACCGATATTCCTCAAGTAAAAAACTAATATAACCATTATCTTCTTTTTTGATCTCTACCTTTTCTTCTTCATTTGGACTTTTGATTAAATCACTCAATTTATTTCAACTGTACTTTTTTTAAAAACTTATAAGAAAATTTCTAATTAAAATCTTTTAATTTAGAACCTTTTTAACATGCCAGTAAACTTAACTATAGCTATCTTAATAATCCAAGATTTCAATTGTCTTTTTATTATTAATCTATTATATTAAACTAAATTCAACTTTAAGGGAAGGAATATTGTATACCGCATGTAATAAGGAATTTTCTCATCCAAACTCCTAAAGCAGGCCAAGCGGGAGCTGTCACTAAATTACCGTCAATTGAAACATTAGTAAATGTTGGACCAGGTGGGTCTACTATTGCTCCCGCTAAAACACATTCTGGACCTACTGCGGGATATGGACAGACATGTTTATTTAGTAATCCACCAGCAGCAGCTAAAATTTGAGGACCATGGCAAACAGCAGCAATAGGTTTTTTTTCCTCAATAAAATGCTTTACAATTTCAATTACTCTTTTATTTAATCTCAAATATTCAGGAGATCTTCCTCCAGGTATAATAAGTGCATCATAGTCTTTAGGGTTCACATCAGCAAAGGTATAATTTAACTTTAAAAGATGGCCAGGTTTTTCAGCATAAGTCTGATCACCTAAAAAATCATGTACAGCAGTTTTAACCGTATCCTCTTTTTTTTTATCAGGACAAACAACATGTACTTTTTGTTCAACGAAATCTAGAATTTGAAGAGGTACAAATGCCTCATAATCTTCTACAAAATCACCTACTAACATTAAAAACAATTTTTGACGAGACATATTTCTATCTTTTTCTTATGCTTTTTAAGTGTTTACATTTTTATGTAAATTTCTAATAAATTTTTAAAAATATCCAATATTCTATTGATAGGTGAAAATTGAATCGTTTATAAATCCTAACTGCTTCTCTTCGCTCAGGAACATAACCAGAATCTGTTAATCCTTTAAATCAATTAAGCTCGAAGCGTGATATACAACTCGTATAGGAAGTTGGTATGTGACCGCTGCAATTGAGGCTGATGTAGGATCAGAAGTTTGGTCAAAGGAAAAACAAGCAGGGCAGAAATTATCAATATAATTATTAGATGCAAGACATCCACTCTTGATTAAGTGTGACCATGATAGGTCATACTTCAATTGCTTGCTATCTGGGCCTATAGGGGTACTTGAACCTAGTAATGTATCACAGTCATCATCAATATCTGGATCAATAACATCAGCTCCGAAATTAGGTAGTTCAAGAGGTTGTTGTAATACAAAATAGTATTCAAAGTCATGTTCAGGTGTTTTCTTGAGCTGAGTTCTAGCAATAGGGAAACCGATACACAAAATATTAGGACCTAATCGGGTACGAAAAATAGGATCAATCATTTCTTGAATTACACTATCATCACTTTCAGAGAAGTTATTAACATTATGCTGGGTTAGGAAGTCATCACACTTCAGTGCATAAGCGAGGATATCAGGATACCGTCGAATAACATCTCCTTTAATAACTAAGACTAAACTGATATCTCGATCTTGTGTCAGGTCTTGTCCCATCATGTTCTTGGTTTTATTCTTCCCTAATTCATTATCCCAAGTATGAATATCATCAATATCCGAGGGAGGAACTTCTTCAAGTGCTCCTGTTATTGGGTCAATTCCATCCTCTAAAGTAGTTGACTCCCAAAAGTATCGGAAAATGGTACCCCGTTGATCGGTGAAAAACTCGTTAAAAACTAGCTCAGAACCCATCTCAGCGTTGGCAGCATTTATAAATCCTTCAACAAATGGTCTATTTTCCTCCATTAGGAAAACAACATTATTCTCGAGGTTACCAGCACCTGGCAGGATAGTTTCAAGCGAAATTCGTTTAAGAGGAACACATAGCGGTTCATTAATCTTTGGAGATACTAGAATAGGATCAAAACTGTCATCGACTTCTTGATCGGTATTACCAAACTTAATTACTTGAGAGAGTTTATTTTTTAGTATTGTCTTGAGATTGGCTGGTTTGAAGCTTGGAAAAAGATCGTTGACAATATCTATGGGGCAAACAGGAATAACCTCTGGTTTTGGAGGAGAAGGAGAGATTAAAATCGCATTAACCGTATTACTATCAATCACAGATAAATCTA
The DNA here is from genome assembly GCA_019057775.1 of Promethearchaeota archaeon. The sequence goes on along the minus strand of JAHLWT010000164.1, from coordinate 25,965 downwards.
TGTCAAGATTATTGAGATTAGTAATAAGATCTTCCCACCATCTAGAATCGGAAGCTTGTCCTGGTGGTTGTTGGAGCAAATTTAGAATTCTGACTGAAAACCGATCCAAAAGGATTTCCAAGCATCCTTTAGTATTGAAAAAAGGAGGGGTCCTCATTACACTCCTGGGATCAAGCCTAGGTTGACCCTCGATTTTATAAAACTCTAAATAAATTCTTATTAATTTGTTATCAGATAAACCAGCGGAATCATGATTTCTTAGATAATTTTTATAGAAATTTTTATCTAAATCAATTCTGAAGCCACCAGAGGTGGCATCTACAGAAATAAGTCCTGGAAGAGGATTTATCTCAGGTCCACCAAAATCTCTGTAATAAACGGAAAAAAGTTTTAGCTTTATATCAGGAATCCCTATCCCATTAGGTCCAGTTAAGTATCCGCCTATTGGGATTGTATTAGAAGGTGTTCCTCCTCTTTCATGGTCAACTGAAAGGAGTTTTTCATCAATATCATCAATAAATAGTCCAATTGTTAATTTTTGTTGGAAAAGAAAATTTGATAATACATTACAATCAATAAAATCAGAACGATGCTTCAATGAATTTTCTAAGTACTGAGCTTGATCCAGGGAGCCCACAGTTGATCCGGGTTATACATATTTCCAGCTCCAACGCGTTGAAAAGCTATCCGCCTGAACGATGGAGTAAAAATACCTGGAGATAATCCTGAAGTATTAAACCCTACTTGTGAACTGATTTGTTGGTTACAATGGTTAAGAGCAAAATGAGAATGAAATGGTGTTGAAAGAAATGCAAAGTGTTCAGGTGTTAATTTTCCTGATTCAATGTCAAAGTGCTTCTTAAACAATTTTTCACTTGCACCAAACCCTACTTTAGTCCGTCGAAGTTTTTCATTGGCTACAAGTAGATCTCCAACTTGTGACCAACACTTTTCTAAATAATCATCTTGCTGATTTTGAATAACAGTTGTTCCATACCCTGCTGCCATTCGATACCTGAAATCTAGATTTAGTTCGTGAATCCAAGGAATAATACTTGACCAATCATCAATTAGAATAGGTTCATTAGTGACAGGATCTACTATTGCATCCCCAGTATCGGGATCGATTGCTTGATGACTACTTGGGGACTCAATTTGATCAACATGGCGAAAATATCTCCCATAAACGGGATAAGTTACAAGAGGATCAGGTTCGCCATCTTGATTTTCTATATGGATAGATACAGGAAGATTTGTAATGGTTCGCTGTTTATTCTTTAAGCTTTCATTCATGGAGTTAAAAAGATCTGTGGTCTTAGGATGAGCATTGCCGCTGCTAAAAGCTTCTGCATAAGACAACCGTCTATGGAGAAGATCAGCACCATCATAAAAACCTGGTGCAGCTAAGGCTCCTTCTCCTTTGAAAAAATGAATAAATAATGGATAATATGCTGTCCAAAATAAGAAATCTCCTATTATATATCTTTTCCTAAATTCCAGGATCTCCTGCGTCCCCCTCTTCAGTTTCGTATATCTGTTTGTATCCTTCATATATACCGCGAAAAAAGTCCATTCTAGTAAACCCCCCTTGTTTTTGTATTCAAAGGTGACTTTATTCATAAGTGGGTGGTTAAACTTAATAGAGATAGACTCCTCTTTTATCAAAAGCTTGGATTGTTATCAAAATTGAAGACAAGAAATTATTATCATTTTTATTACGTTAACAGGAAATTTAATTTTTGTCTATTTTTAAAAAGTTATGATTTTTATGTAAAATTTATATACAAAAAAGGAATATTTACTTACAATAAAGAAATTAAGAAACACCAATTAAAAAGTAAAATAAAAATAGATTTCGGAATTACAGATTGTATTCGCATTGTGGATGAAATTCTGTCTCGTCGTCGAGACCACAAAGTAGATTTTCTATATGACTCAATTTTCAACAATATTTTGATTATACTTTAAGATCGAAATTGAAAAAATGGTTGTACAAAATACAGAAAAAAGGATACCAGATGGATTTGTAGCATCTGAATTAGGACAAGCTTTTGAAAGCCCGGATGGAAAATATGTTCTTATTAGTTACCTCACATCACCAATTGTGATAGACACCAAAATAGAGTATGTAGTTTTTGCATTAGATGATGCTCCAGCTGAAAGTTATCACTGGAAAATCCTACCCCCATTTGAAGCTTCAGCTGAAACCGACAATGGATACTACTCATATAAAGCCGAACATCTAGGAGTTCTAAGAGTCGAAGTAGATGTAAAAGTTGGAGGAGATACCAGGACTATTCTTACTTTGACTCAGACAATAGTTAACAAGAATTCTATGCTCGAAGGTTTGATAACAGGGGTTTTACCTCCAGGTGGCGCCCTTGCAGCTTTAGGTGGGGATCCTGTAACTTCAACGGAATTAATTAATGACTTTAAAGATCATATAAATATTGCAGCCGCATCAACAGGCTTGAATGGAATTCATCCTTTATTTCTGGCAGCAATAGCATATAAAGAGAGTTTATTCCGACCAAAAGAGTTTCATTGGCAAAAATTCTACCTTGTCGGGGAATTAATACGAACAAATGAGATTGAAGCAATTGGAGAAATCCTGAATGATGATGACTATCAAAATACTAGATTAACAAAACAGAGCTTAGGAGTGTGTCAAATAAAATCTTCTACTGGTGCAATGATAATTGATTCAGCATTATGGACAGAATTACCTATAGAATACGATCAACGGCCTAGAGTCGAGGAAGAAATTAAAAATAATTATCTTGCCCTTTCTCCAGAACAAAAAATCGATATTTTTAACATTTTACGATTTCCTAAATCTAATATTTGGTTATGCGCTCAATTGTTATCAAAGTTAAAAAATAGGGATCCTCGGCGTTGGCCTGATTTAACTGCAGAAGAATTTTTAGGACATGAATTGACTCGAAAGATAATCGCTACTGAATATAATCTTGGTGCAACTCTGACACCGAAAGCTGATGCAAAGCCTACTTTATACGGAAGCAGAGTCTATCTCTTAACAGGTTCCCCATTCCTTGTCCCTTTTTTCACTATGATGCCTGTAACTATGCCAGATATGGCTCCTTTTAGACAGGCTCTTTTCTTCGAGGAAAATAATCGAATGATTGATGATATTGATGCAATAGTACTTCATACAGCTGAAGGTACCTATAATGGAACCATAAGATGGTTTGAAAATCCAGAAAATCCTGATGGTACGTTTACATCTGTCAGTTCTCATTACATCGTTGGTCCATCAGGTGATATTACACAAATGGTTGAAATAAAGGATGTTGCTTACACTCAAACATATTACAATGATAGGGGCATTGGCATTGAATGTGCTGGATTTGCTGCACAATCAGACACATGGACAAACGATTTAATGAATTCTTTAACTCATTTAGTGGCATGGTTATGTCAAGAATATGGGATTTTACCAGTTCATCCGATTGGAGAAGCGATAAGTTTCGATCGCAGGTTAGAATTTAACGAAGTAGGATTATTAAGTCATTCACAAATCCAACCTTGGAATAAAACTGATCCAGGAGCACATTTTGATTGGAATTCATTTGTATCGGATGTGCAAAAAAGAATATATGGAATTGAATAACAATTGAGGAGATCAAAATATGTCTGATTCAGAATTCAATTTATCAGAATTCATTATAACAGAATTCTCAAACGCAATATTACCCTTATCTTCGCTTAATACACCTAAGGGGATTACATATTTACTTTCTGAACTAGGGTATGCATTATCATTTGACCCTGTATCTACATTTCCTAGCGCTCTGCCAGACATCACCGATGTCATTATTAGCTTAAAGGAGAATCTATTGAGACTTAAGGCTGATATCGATACAATCGAATTAATTTCTGTGTTAATTGATGTTTGTAAAGATATAATATCATTATTCACCACAATGAAAAATTTTCTTCCAAAGTTAGAAACCATACTTCAACCTTACCAAGATTTTCTTAATAAAAGCTCATTTAAAGATAAATTTTTCACAAGATTAATTGATTATTTATTGATTACACATTTTCAAAAACAGTATCCGAAAATATATGCAATATTTTTATTTTTAGGTACTTTCTCAATTGAGGAAAATGAAGAAGACAGGGAAATATATCAACCTTCTTTCGTACTTAGAAAAATATATTGGGAAAGATTTTTCCAATTGATAACAAATCCATATGATTTATTTAATGATGTTTACCATTGGAAAAAAGAAGATAAAGATTTTGATGCGGAGTCTTTTCTTAAGCGAATCTATATCATCATGCGTGCTTTTACTTTACCTGGAGGTCTTTATCCACAAAATGCTAATATTTCAGAAAACTTAGGAGATGTAACAGGCAATAAAGTATATGAGATACGACTCCCTCTTTTCTCTGATGGAATTTGGCCAACATCATATATTGAAGGTGGTCTTCATTTCTCTCCATTAACAACAGCTACTGAGTTAACAACAGCTACTGAGAAAGGACTTGCATTATTACCTTATTTACTCGGAAATACTGAAGTTGAAATTGACCTCTCTTCAATTTGGAAACTTAAATTTTCAGGATCTGCAAGTTTTGATCATGGAATTGGGATCTCTCTTTTACCAATTTCTGGTTTAAATTTCAAGACTGACCTACTATCGGCAGTTCAGGATAGTACTGCAATTCATATCAAATTAGAATTATTCCCAGATTTATCAAAAATAAAAACTACAGATATCATAAACATTCCTGGTCTTCTTAACATACAAGCTAAAGGAATAAGTATGGCTGCAACATTCCATTACACAGCAAATGTTCCTGAAATAAAATTTGAAGTAAGAATAAATGAATTAATTATAGAAATAGGATCTTCACAAGCCGACGGATTTGTGCAAAAAATTATTCCAAATATAAAGACATTTTTGGACCTAACGGTCGGGATTTCATCTGTAGAAGGACTATATTTTAAAGGAAGCGGTTCATTAGAGATTGCACTTCCTATTCACCTTAGCATCGGTCCAATAGATATAGATACTCTTTATATTACACTAGTTCCTGATTCCAATACAGGCCGTATTAATGCAATAGTAGCAATGGATATAAAAGGAGAGTTGGGTCCAATTTCTTTTAATATAAAAGAAATAGGGATTCGAGCCAGTTTTGGGTACGCACGAGACAGTTCATTTCCAATTAAAATCTATGATTTCGGATTCAAGTCACCATTAGGAGCGGGAGCCGCAATAAACACGAGTGGTCTAATTGGAACGGGTTATTTTGAGAATGATGAAGAAAACAATAGATATGCGGGGATTCTTCAACTAAAATATGGGAAAATTGGGTTAGTTGCTCTTGGTTTAATAACTACCAAATTACCAGATGGGTCAAAAGGTACATCAATACTTGCAATAATCGGCGTAACCTTTGATCCCCCAATAACACTCCCTTATAATTTCAATTTACATGGTGTTGGTGGCTTACTAGGCATAAACCGAAGAATGGATCTAGACTTTATAAGAGATGGGATTAGCACTGGTATTCTCGATTCTATTATGTTTCCTGAAGGGAATATCCTCCTCAAGGTAGATCAAATAATAAATGACATTAGAGGTGCATTTCCACCTGCGAAGGATAGACATGTTATTGGCGTCATGGCTCAATTGAGTTGGTCCAATATAATATTTGGTAACTTAGGAATAATTGTAGAAATCCCCTCTCCTCTAAAAATTGCTTTGATTGGTGATCTATGGGCAAAATACCCTCAACCGCCCGATGACCCCATTGTTGAGATTAACCTCGGAATATTAGGAGCAATAGATTTTCAAGCAAAGAAAGCATATTTATATCTTTCTATTTATAATTCAAGAATTTCCTTTCTCACAATTGAGGGAGATGCATATGCTGGTTTTTCGTGGGGATCAACTCCTTATTTTGTCTTATCTCTTGGAGGTTTTCACCCTGCAGATAAGTCAGTTCCAGCTGATATCCCGCCGTTGAAAAGACTTACAATTAGTCTTGCAAAGGGTGACAAATTCAATGCTTCCCTGAAGATTTATCTTGCAATAACGTCCAAATCATTCGCTTTAGGGGCAAGGCTTGATCTAACGGCAAAAGCAGCAGGTTTTCGTGCCGAGGGATATTTTGGATTTGATACTCTTTTCATTTTCTCTCCATTTTCATTTGAAGCTGGGTTCGGAGCAGGTGTTACCATCTATAAAGGGAATACTAGTCTATTGAGTGTTAAACTCGATTTAACATTGACAGGTCCTAAAAAATGGCATGCTAAAGGATCAGCTAAGTTTAGTGTACTATTTGTTGATGTAAAAATTCCTGTAAACGTAACTTGGGGAAGTGGTTCGGCAAAGATATTACCTCAAGCTGATCCCGTTGCTGATTTAGAAGACGCATTACAAGATAAATCAAACTGGGCTGGAGTTTCTAATTCAGAAGCTGTTGTTGCGTTTCGTGACTTAGGAGGAGAGACTGGAAATATTGTTATCCCTCCTAATGGTAATCTAGAAATAAGAGAGTCTGTAGTCCCACTTAATGTGAGTATTTCGAAGTATAAAAATGAAGAACCAATTAATGGAACTCAAGTAATTGAGATTTCCTCATTATTTGTGGAAAATTCAACGAATACTCTTGAATTTGAATATATAAAAGAATATTTTGCCAGATCACAATTTCAGAAAATGTCTGATAACGAGAAACTTTCTTCTCCAGCTTATGAGAAATTGGACGGTGGTATTTCCGCATACACCACTCAAGTTGGTGATTCACCGGAAGCCCCAAAAGATTTGATTTATGAAACTCAAGTCATTGATGAAAATAAGGTTACTCAGCGAGTACAACCTCTTATGCTTGGTATCCCCTGGATACATGGAAAATTTCTGATAAATAGTAGTGCTAGTGGACTTGCTCCCTTACTTAATGTTGGTGCTCGGAAATTTGAAGTCATGGGAATGGAACCTCTAGTTCAAATTGAGGAAGAGGCATTTGCTATAGTTGATAAAAATAACATGAAGATTTTTGAATATATACCTTCTAATGGTGGGCTTAGCTATTCCCATTCAGTCGCAGTATTAGAGATCTATTTATCAAACAATCCCCATGATGCAAAAAACCTACAGATAGTACCTATGATTGAGGTGAATAATGAATGAATGAGTCAACTGAATCTGAAACGTATGAAGATCCCAATGAAATATCTGAGAACGTAATTACAAAATACATCTTCAAACCCCATATCCAAACTGGTCTAATTCGGTATTTCAATACTAAAAATAATGAAGAAGGTCAAAGAATTGATAGACCAGAAGATCCAAAACGTCCTCAATTAAATATAAGCATACAAGTAAATCAGGGGAATCTAATTAACCAATTAATAGAGTTGTATACTTCGGGAGACATAATTGCTTTTGATAAGGATGTGGTAATTCGAACTGATCCCACTTTCAAGACTGTCATTAGTAATTACGAACCAAATTATATGCCACTAATTGAATTTTCTGAAGCTAACTTTTCATGGGTAAATACACCAGCTATACCAGACGACCTTGGCAGATTGACACCTTGGATAACATTAATTGTACTAAAAGCACCAAAGAATGAAAAAAAAGATGATGGAGAATTTACATACAATCATCAAGGTCGTGATCAACCATTCCCCTCAATTCAAGTGAACAAAATTAATGGCTTTTTTCCATTACCAGATTTGGATTGTCAACATTCTTGGGCTCATGTACAAATTACAACTGATAAAACCCACTTAGAATCAGAGGATATAGAAAGTATAATCAAGCATAATCCACAAGATATATTGTCTAGAATTTTATGTCCAAGAAAACTTGAACCTCAAACAAAATATTGTGCCTTCCTTGTTCCCACATTTGAAATTGGAAGAGTTTTTGGACTTGATAAAGATTATTCTTTTTCTGGTGAAACACATTTGCTTAAAAAAGCGTGGAATAACAACATCCCTGACCCTAGTATCAACATTCCCTATTATTTTTCATGGGAATTTTATACAGGCGAAAGAGGTGATTTCGAATACCTTGTAAGATTACTTGAACCACGCGAGATAGATAAACGAGTAGGAAGCCGTCAAGTAAATATAGCTGAACCAGGATATGCGATACCTGACCTAATTGTTGAAAATAATTCTCCCGAAGATGAATACGTAGAAACAGCTCTTGGTCTTGAGGGTGCTCTTAAATCGCTCACAACTATATCAACTAATTGGCCAACAGATGATGCCAATAGAAAGAATCAAACGTTTATAAATGATCTCCAAGCATTACTTAATTTATCAAGTCATCAAGTTTCTGACGAATTTCTGACCAGTCCAGATCGTGATAAGAAACCTGTTATTGTACCTCCAATGTACGGTAGATGGCAAGGAATAAGATCTCAAATTGATAAAGATACAAGAAGTATCGATGATAACAGTGTCCCTGATTGGTTTACTCTTTTAAATCTTGATCCACGATGTCGTGCAATAGCTGGATTTGGAACATTGGTAGTTCAAGATCAACAAGAAAGTCTTGTAGAAGCTGCTTGGAATAAACTTGGACAAATTGATCAGGTTAACCAACTATTAAGAACGAATCAAATGGCAATTGAAGTGTCTGAACATATACGAGTTAGAAATCTCCTAAAATTACCTCAAGATATTGCATTAGCTTTCGTATCACCACTGAATTCTCGAATATTAATTACCCCAGATTCTCAAGAATCTTTAGCGCAAATAACCCCCACTGGGTACCTAGCAGCAAATCCTGCGCTTTCAAGTATAACCAGTCCTTCAGTTAGTAGAATTTTACGTCCTGAAGGACCTATTAGAAAAAAACAGCAACATGATGAAGAAACTTCTCGTAAAGGTAACCTTACAAGGATCAATGAAGGTGATCCTAGCATACTCCCTGCAGGCCAACATCCCGAGATTTCTGGTACATTTGGTCAAATATTCAAACGGTTGCAGCCTTCTTGGACAAAATTTGTACCCAAATTCTTGTTAGATAAGGTTTATCGATTTCTCCTGTCTTTTTTAGCTTTAATACTTCTGATTGCGATCATCATTATATTTATGTTAAATGCAATCGGTTTTTCGATTTCGTTTTCCAATCCAGTAATTTATGTTATAATTGTAATTTTCTTCATATTATTTCTAATTTTACTTAGATATCTTCTGCCTTCTTATGTTAAATACTACTACGCTAACAATGTGAATGAAGAACTTTTCACTGCCGAAACATTACAAGAGCTTGAGATCGATCCTGAATTTACATTTACTCTCCCAGAAGGGGTATCTTTGTATTCAGGAGCTCCAAATATGGAAGACCTCTCTCCTGAAGCATTTAAATTATATGCAATAGCACTACATGAACAGGTTTTGGATAATGTACATATTAAAAAAGATTCACCCCCTCAGCTTGATCTCATGAATCTGCATGTTAACATCTTGGGTTCGGAAGATAAAACCGTTATGGGAGCACTAAACCCTAGACAAACAATATTAAAACGTACACGATTTAGAATAAATTCTCCTGCAAATCGGTTACTCCGCGTTGGGGATCTTGTAAGTGAAACTCTTCAACCCATTGTAGCAGCTCCTGAATTTCATCAATCTATGTACGAACCACTTAGGGATATATCACAAGAATTAGTTCTCCCAGGAATAGAATTCATCCCTCAAAATACACTAGGATTGGTAATTACCAATCAAGAATTTATAGAATCTTATATGGTAGGATTAAGTACTGCATTTTCGGAAGAAGCTCTATTTAGGGAAATGCCTATTGCTCTCAATGCTACATATTTTAGACAATTTTGGGATGTAAAGGATTTAGTTCCGCCACAAACTATGATCAATGAAATTATTGCAGAAATAAAACTACTTATTGGAGAGGATGAATACTCCTCTCTCCCACCACACCTAAAAACAATTGAATTTCAAAAAATCTTGCGGGAAAAACTGAAAGATATCAATTTTATTGAACGATGGAATATGAATCGGTTGGGAAATAATCGAAACCCAGTATCTGGGAGAACTGAAGAAAGTTTAGTTTTACTCGTGAGAGGGGATCTCTTTAAGAAATATCCAGATACAGTAGTGTATACAACAAAAGGAAAATGGGAATTAAAATCAGGTGCTTGGGTTAGAAGACCGACTTTTGACTATTCTGAAAGTTGTACAAAACACCCAATCTTTACAGGAACTTTTCCTCCTGACATTAACTTTTTTGGATTTGATTTAACTGAAACTGAAATTCGTGGGGTCCTCCCTGAAAATAGATTGGACGAGGATGGTAATGAAAATAATCCTGGTTGGTTTTTTGTACTTGAAGAGAGAATTGGAGAAGCAAGGTTCGGTGCTGATATTTGTGACTCTGTCCCAAGCGTATATTCATGGGATAACTTCTGTTGGTCTCATATTGATAGTTGGAATAATAATGCTAATTATATTGGAACTGGTTATATAGATGGTGCTTTACCAACCAGTGTTGTTGATCCAGAAAATCCATGGAGTGGCAATGCTGATATTAAAGCTCGAATCTTATTGCAAAAACCTTTCCGAGTTGCGGTTCATGCTGATGACATGCTACCAGAGGAGGGAAATAGGATACCTCCAGAAGAAAGTCGGATACAATGGGGGCTATAAGGAGGGAACAATATGGATCTTAATAAAGAAATGAAAAAATTTAGAAAATTTAAAGAAAAGCTCCAAAATATAGAAAAATTGTATGATTCAAAACGGAGATTATTAGAAATTAACAGAGAGTTTAAATCCTTGTTGAGAAATACAATAAGTCGTGAAGATCGTAAAGGTCTAATCGAAGATATGATCGGTAAAGATAAAATTAAAGAATTAAGAAAGCATCGTAAAGAAGACAATTCTTTAAGTAAGGAAATTAACGAATTTCAAGGTGAATTAAGAACTTCGGCATCTCTAATAAAGAGCCAAATAGCTAATAATGAGATTCTAATTGAAAAGCTTGAAAAACAAAGATACAAAAATATTTCTACAATTCAGAAACTGAAAGATGAAACAAGTGAATTAAAAAATATTATTAATTCGGACTATAACAGGATATTATTTAGCATTCGAGCTAGTAAAGATCAGATAAGTGAAAGAAGAAAGACCTCTGATATTAATGAGAAAAGAACAGAAATACAACTTAAAACTGAAGAAATTACTATAAAACGCAACCTCTTATCCCAAAAGAGATTTGCTAAAAGTCAGATTGGACAGGTTCAACAAATATTCAGGCGCAAGAAAATAAGCATCAACAATCTAATTTGTAAATTAAGTGCACAATTAATTGATACATCTGTAAACATACCCAATATTAACCAATTATCTGAAAATCAAGTCAAGGAACTAATTCTTAATGATTTGGGTAAAAAATTAAAGACATTCAATGATTTAGAAGCTGGACTTAAAACCAAGAAAACAAACGATCTTATTGGTAAATTCTTAAATTTTGAGAATGAAAAACTTACAACAAAGCTAAGAAATCTTGTATTTCAAGTGATTACCAATCTCCCTGAACAAATAAAAAAATTTCTTGATAGCAAAAGATTTAATCAAAAAGTATTCACTACACATTATTTAGAAGAATTTATGAATCATTTATTACATAAGACCGCAATGAGCAATTATCAAACGAAGATTAAAGAAAATTTTGCCCTTTACAATGAATTGACAAATGAAATCTCAAGATTATCGTTAGAGCATAGTGAAATTCGGTTAAAAAATATAACGGATGAAATAAAAACATTAAACGATGAAATTAAGCACCTTAATGGTGAAGTGAATAACATTCTGGATGATATTTATATAGAAACTGGATATGATATTGCTCAAGATCTTGAGATATCCAAACAGTATCCTATATTGATGTTTCCTGTAAGATTAGAGACTAAATTCGTTAATGATGAATTATGGATCCGAGTTTATCCAGATAAGTTAGTTATCAATTCTCATGAGCAAAAATTGACCGAAGGTGAGTATAACGATGGAAAACTGTTTTTTGAGGATATATGGTGGGCAGCATATCAAAGACCGGAAGAGGATCTCGAAAGGATCAAACTTGCACTTAAACAACTTGCAGATAAGTATGGGACAGGAAGAGCTATTTGGATAGCTAAAACTCTTAAAGGTGATGATATAGCAAATCTAATACAAAATTGGCAAGACCGACCAGTTAATCCTTTTGATGTAGATGATTATGGAGCACCATTGATTGATAATGGAACTCCAGAACCGATTGGTCCGACTTTTGCTGAAGATTTCATAACTGATTTTAAATCAGAATCGTGGACTGAAGCTCCCAAAGTGGATGTTATGCCCAATTATTTCGTGTTTGATTTTTACAGAAAAAATGAACAGAATGAAAATATTAGGGTTCTGCAAAGAATAGGAAATCCAATTGAAACTCCCCTATTGATTTTTCCAGATCCTAATTTGGATGAAACAGAAGAATCCTCAGATGAGATTTTTTTTGATGAAAATTCAAGATGGATGATAAATTTTGATGAAGCCGTGGCTAAAGGTATGGGTTTAGTGGTCACAAAAGCTATGGATCCGGAGATGTCAAAAGGATATTCAAGGATTTTAGTGTATGGGGTAAGAATTTCAGATGATAATCTCACCTCTAAAAGCTTAATAAAAGATTTGTTTGAATGTTCGCAATATACAAATGGATTTCAATTTATTAAGAATGGAACACCAACAAATAATGTAGCAGGCATTGAATCCGGTTTTTCAAGTGAAGTAAATAAAGATGATTTGTTTGAAGTGGTTTTTGGAGATCCTTTCATTGGGGATGAGGGTGATACTGGTAAGGATGGATATATTCTGGCTCGAGCTTTAGGTCTTGAAAATAATTCATTTGCTCATGTAATCAATGCAAATAAGACAGAAACATTGCATATTCGACATATGATGAATGTTCTGTGGCCGTCAACAATGGGTTATTATCTCCAAAATATTTTAAGGAAGAAAAACTTCTTCTTCCTTGAAAATCCTCATGTTCCAGAATTTCGTGAAGGTGAGGATGTATCCCTCTCAATTAGGGAAGGTGCTAAAAAACACACCATTAATTTCGTTAATCCTCGGGGAGCTCTTTCTGGAGTCCAAATTGGAGAAATTCCATATGGTATTCTTCCTGTCAGTTCTCTAGATAGTTGGCAGCCAAGTATTTTAGACGCATATTGGAGTGATATTGAGTGGGATGGTACCACAACTCCTTCTAAAATAATATTCTTTGATGATCTATTCAATATATTTTTGGATAAAATACTTAAAAGGCTTAAACCAGTATGGTTAGCTGCTTCCGATGATGTAGATAAAGTACCGCGAGTTGGGGCTACAGATGATCCTGATGCAGAACTTCTAAAAATTCTTGGAATGGAGCCTAGTTCAAGGTCACTTCAACTAATTCCCAAAATTGATTTCGCTTATCTGTGGAGTCTTATTACCATAAGTGAATTATTACATCCTGGTATTTTTGAAGCATTTGAAAGTCTAGGGTTTAATGCTGGGCCCAGTTCAAATCCAAGTGATTTTGGATATGAATACTGGTGGTTGTGGTTTTCAATTTATGAATATACGCCAGCGAGACAAATGTTTGTTGATCTACACGATCAAGATCCTCTTATCCCCGATTTAGATCCTCTGATTGTTGGCTTAACTTCCTGGAGTCAAGGGTTTGATATTCTTGCAGCAACTGATGAATTAAACTTCATTCATGACCAACCAATTGATGAAAAAATATTTTTAAATTTTACTAGTTCCTTAGATAACTACATTGATTTCATTAAGAACAACGAAGCTCATGGCTTATCACTAACGAATGAGCATCCTTCCGATAGTTTACTTTACAATCTGTTATTGATGTCAAAATTAATACAAACCTATGATACAGATTCTCCTTCCAGTGAAGCCCTCCAGACCCATCTTCCAGATGCACCCTCCATAATCACCTTCCAGGATAGCTTGGAGTATTTACGGTCACTTTCTGTCGCTGAATTAGAGAGGTTACTTGGGGAAGGGCTTGATTCATTTTCCCATAGGCTTGATGCCTTTATATCTTCGATTTACTCAAAAAGACTTTGGAACATGAGGCTACTCAATCAAAATGAACCTCTCGGTTTATATATAGGGGCTTTTGGGTGGATAGAAGATTTACAACCAAAAGAAGAAAGTGATCCTCAAGGTGGTTATATAATAGCTCCCTCTTACAATCAAGCAGTTACGGCAGCTATCGCTAGAAATTCTTTTCTTACTTATCGACAACCTGATGATATAGAGGTTATGACATTAAAGTTATCCTCAGATAGGGTACATAGAGCTTTAAGCATACTTGATGGTATTGGTCAGGATCAAGGATTAGATGTACTTTTAGGATACCAATTTGAAAAAGGTTTACACGAAAATCACACAGGGCTGGAATTGGACAAATATGTTTATCCATTTCGTAGGCTGTACCCAATAGAAAAAACAATTGAAGCTGAAGAGGAAGATTTAGAGGAAGATGAAACTAGTGCTCAAGAGGTCATTCCACCACAGAATGTAGTTGATGGATTAAAATTACTTACAGCATGGATAAATACTAAATCTAATAGTTTAGGAAAAATTCCTTTTGGGGATTTCGAAAACCTTCCAAGTAGAGGGAATGATTATGACGCAATAATAAAAGAGCTAAATTGTTTAGACGATGCATTAGATGCACTTCAAGATATTGGAATTTTTGAAAATATTTATCATACACTTCATGGAAATTACGAAAGGGCTCCAGTTATACTTGATATCATTGCTGGTCGCGGGGGGAATGTTCCAGAAATTGAATCATTGAAAACACCAGGAGGAGGACTAACCTATACCCAAAACATCACAATAATGTTTCAAAATGATATCCAACTTAATCCAGATGAGTGGTTAATTGACACGGCAAACTGTTCACCAAGAGATAGTATAGAACCAAGGGTTAGGGCTTTGGTAAAGCAATTACTTGGAAATCCAAGTCAAATTAAATGGAGGATTAAAAAAAAATACGATGACTCGCCTGGATCGTCTAAATACATTAGTTTACAAGACCTTTGTCAAAAACAGAAGTTCGGACCTTTAGATTTTATATTGATGTCATTAGGGTCACCCTTAGAAAAGAATAGTTCTCTTGAAAGGAGAATTGTTCTTTATGCTTTAGAGGAATTTAATATCGAGAACAGATCTGATTTAGAGATTGAATTTTTACCGGTAGAAGGTTGGAATTCTGATGATAGAACAATAATAGAAGTATTACCACTCGCTCGAAAAATTCAGGAATTATTGAGTAGCTCTTTCATCTTAGATCCTTCAAGATTGGTTATTTCAGAAGAAGCTTTTGAAGATCCATCTATATATTTCACCCAAGAAGATATAGACGAGTTAAACGCTCGGATAACACCTCAATTAACAGCTATGGAAGCAATTCAAACTAAGCTTAACAATCTGGATAGAGCGAGTGTTTCGTTCTTAGATGATGTGAAAAATGACTTGCTTTCAGCAAGTTTATTTGGGATTCCAGATTCTGTTCCCAATGTGAAAAGTGGGGAAGATGATGAAGCTTACAAAAACTTATTAGATCAGCAAAAAATAAATGTATTGGACATTATATCCCAGCGTTTAAACAAGTTTACAAAAGAATATAAAATATTTAATGAATTAGATATATCTCAACCCGAGAAGACAAAAGAAGCGATTCACCAGCTAATTATTTGTGGAAAACAACTCTTCGGTAAATCGCTTATGATTCTACCTGATTTTTCAGTCTCCGAAAATATTAATGAGTTATATGAACAGTTTTCTTCACCTCAAGATAAAATTCTTGGACCAAATAATTTGGAATATCCCTATCTCTGGGTACAGCAAACAGGATACACTAGACCTAAAACCAAGAGGCTTGCAGATATAATCCTTAGCGTACAGACAGTTATGGGGCCGGATATTCTTAATTTACAGGTCCTGCAATTTTCTAACACTCCAGATATTAAATGGTTGGCCCTCCCGAACGCGCTGGATGGGGTGGACGATGTCGTCCAAGATACGCTTGCAATGCTAGTTCATTCAGTCGGGGATCCAAATTTTGTGGATAATCGATTTTGTGGGCTAATTATAGATGAATGGGTTGAAACTATTAAAAGAAAAAATGTTAGAGGTGCAATAGCATACAATTATAACCGCCCCAACACAGAACCTCCTCAAACAATGCTACTTTTAATTCCGTCCACCATCGATTTTAATGATCATTTACAAAAAATTGAAGATAATTGGACATTTGTCGATATTTCCAATATTTTGAATGATACTTTGGATTTGGTAAAAATCCGAGCAGTAGATATTGATGCTTTTACTTCAATTATGAGAAAATACTTACCGGGAATATTTGTGCCACATAAAATAGATATTCCGGAGGGAGGTTGAGATGGTTTTATTTCTACCTAATTTACCTGATCTTGGGATCTTCAATAGTATTTTAAGATCATATTACAAGCTGGAACCAAGACCAAGAAGTGATGATATCACCCAAGGAGTTCAAGCAATTTGGCGAGATCCATTGTGGGCATTGACCCGTCAATGGCAAGTAGGAGAGTTCAAAGGAGACGATGCAGCTTCTCCTATTAAGACATATTTGACTATGAAATCGACTAAAATCACTAGATTAAAGCTTAATGATGAAAACCTAACTTCAAGATTTATTGATCCAAACATTCCACTCGAATCTGAAGTTGAAAGACAAAAAATAATCTTTTCAGACAAAAATCCAATGTGGAGAACTCGAGTGCAGCTAGGACAATTTTTTGAACGGGAACTTCGACGTAAGCTTCATGGGACGGCCCAGGATATCATTGATGATGTATTCTTAATTCTCCGAAAAAATATTGGCATTCTTCCATCTCAAGTAGAATACAATGGGATGGATAGCAGGTCAAGAGATTTTCTCTTGATAATAGTTGGCCCTCATATTAATGTTGATTTAGAAAAACCGAGAATAATCGATGGGAAACTTTTGCTAAATTTAAATCAAACTGAAATAATAGACTACTTGAAAAATCCAGAAGGTACAGACTATTCTGGAAATAATGCTCTTGTTTCTTCCATTATGGAATCTATCAATTATATAAAAACAAAGTTCCAACTATTCATATATCAGCCAGAAGGTACAGAATCAGCTTGGAAATCTCAAAGGTTAGAATATGATTTTTCAATATCTGCTAAATCAGATGAAACACATCAAGTAGTACTCGCAGCTCGTGAATACAATGGACAATCACTAGATTGGTATGATTTCTCAAAGCATTATGAACCCTCAAATCTGTCTCCTGATATTGAGATAAAAGATGAAACCGGAAATCTGATCCAAAGTGTGGAGGAAGAGAATTTACCTATTACTACTGGTGTTCTTGAATCAATACCTACCAATATTTCGTTTCATGGTAGTCCTAATCATCGTTGGTGGGAGTTCGAAGATGCTAAAATAGATTTTGGGTCCTTACAACTAGACCAAATTGATCTTGGAAAGTTGTTAGTAATGAATTTTGCCTTAGTATTTGGGAATGATTGGTTTATCATACCACATGATATGGATTATGGTTCTCTCAATGAAATATTAACTTTAGAAGTTATCGATGTTTTCGGACAAAAGCAAGAGATTAAACATCCAAGAGATTTGGATAAAATTTTCTTTGATGAAAACTCGGTAGATTCCCAATGGAATGTATGGGACGTATTTAGCATTGCAATTGAGAACAATAAGGAAAATATACAACTAGTTAATCCATGTAGCACTCCAAAATCAATGAGATCTTTGTTTATTCCCCCAATTGTTCATTGGAAAGAGGAATCTGATCCAATTGAACAAGTTAAATTTCTGAGGGATGAAATGGCAAACAAAATATGGGGAGTTGAGAGCATTGTTCAAAATGCTATTGGGAGTGGAGTATCAGGGTTTGATGCCACACTATTAAAAACTCAAAAAGAATTATCTTCAAAGTATAAAAGACATTTGAATAATTTGCATCAACTAATAAACCTTGACTCTGATAATAACCAAAATAATATAATAGAAAAATTAGATGAAAGAATACAACAGAATATGCTTCAAACCGCTTCTAACAATGGTGTAACATCGTTAAATGGATTAAATCCAAATGATAAGACAATCGATGAATTAATTGAGATAATAACTAATGAAGCAATTCAGACAACAAAGATCCACGAAATTTTAGCTATTTTAGATAATGCTGGTATTGATTATTCCCAAAAAATCTTAGATATTAGAAAAAAAATCGGAGAATTTTTATGCAATAAAAATTCGGAGAATTTTTATGCAATATTAGAAGAATTAATTGAACAACCTGAAAATGAAGAGGAAACACTTACAAAAATCAGACAAGTTTCTATCGATTCAGCAATTAAGAGCAAACCTAAAATTGAAGAGATTATTTTAATCGGTACAGGCGGACTTAGGGTGTTGTTAGATGGTTTGAAAAGTGCTTATACGGAAATTATTGATTTAATCAATCCCGCTAAACTAACAACATTTGAAAAACTGGAGACATTAACTCGTGATAGCCTAAAAATCTTAGAAAATTTAATTATACCTCAAGATTTCCAGATTGATGAGATTAATTCAAATGATTTAGGCAATCGTATAAAGTCACTAATTGAAACTTCTCATCAGTATATCGATGATCTTGATTTTGAAGAAAAAGATAACACCCTACCTAATTATCGTTTTTCAACAATTGTTCCTGAGAATTGGATTCCTTATGTTAATAAACGAATAGACGATCAGAAAAGAGCAATAATCTTAGAGCAAGCTAGGATGATTAGAAATAGTGATGTCCGAACTGTTGAGGAAATTGAACCAAACACGCAGATTTTATCTGAAAGTGAAATTCTTAATGAAGAGACGGTAAGCAGAGCTGGAACCCAAGTTACAACTCATTTCCAGAGAACACGAGGTTCTGATGGTTCGACTTATTTGTCATTAGTCAGAAAAGCAGGTCTTGGAAAAGGCGAAGGTTCTAGTGGATTAATGTTTGATATTATTGATGACAAGAAAAAAGACTTACAAAAATAAAGTATTTACAGATGCAATGAAATTAATTGAAAGAACAAACTTTCGCTAAAGCTTTTATTTTTAACCCCAATTGTAATAACTTATTTCTCGGTCGTAAGGAGGATCAGGCAAATCGTTTGAATAATATTTAAAAGAAAGACGTGATTCCTTTAATTCTTTAGTTTCTCCTGGTGCAATTGATAATTGATCCAAATCAAGTTGATATCCTCTATTACTTCTTTTCCAAGCTGCCACATTTCTTGGATATTCTTCATCAAGATTATCGGGTGGAAATTTATCAACAAAATTCATAGTATTTTTTAAATCATCAAAAATGTTTGATAGCGCATCGACTGTATCGAGAATTCCTTTAATTAAAGCTTTTTCTTCATTTTCGCCCCAATTTATTAATGATTGAGCAAAATTGGTATTATTTTCATTTTTTGCGCTCTCAAAGGCGTCAAATATTTTATTTGCAGGCTGATACTTGTTAGTTGTAAAATTATATGATACAACCTGGACTGGTAGATTAATATGCCATCTTAAAAGGAGAGCTACGGCTTTTTCTGATGTAAAAACGTCACCGATTTCAATATCACGTTCATTTCCATTTCTATCCGTAAATTTTCCATTTTGCGTTATTCTTCTATTATTATCATTTGGAACACCCCATGGAACAGTTAAAATGTCTCTTATTCGAATTCTAGCAAAATCCCACATTCTTTGTCCAAAAGAAGTTAATATACGTGTCGCCATCTGTAGACGATAAAACCAATGCCATGTTTTGAAATAATAATGTCCACATTTATCATCTTGAGTGTTTTTATTCTGAGTCGTTCTGTATCGATCCTGATCAACCGATAAAAATGAATTATTCAACTGTTGTAATGTTAACCAGCCAGAATATTTTCTGTGTGCTTTTTTAAATAAATTTTTACCTGTAGCTTTCTCACCAATATTTAAAATACTTAATCCTTCCTTCTCAATCCAATTCTTATCAACATCAACACCAAAAAATTGGATTCCCTTTTCATAATCTTCCGGTTCATATTGTTTTAAATATGCTAAATATCCAATTAATTCTCCTTCACGTTCTAAATTTGGCTCTTCTGGAATTGGAACACCAGTAGTTACTCCTGGTCGTCCTATTGTCCAATGACATACCCCCAAAGACGTATATGCAGTATCCCAGCAGTTTATAGAATCAACAAATCCTAGACATTCGATTTCTGAAATAACTCGGATGATTTTGAAAGTAGAACGTTTTTTTATTCCTTGATCTGAATTATCTTGACCTAATTGTTGTTCGTTTACTCCAAGAAATAATTGTGGTAATACTTCGGTTCCATTTTCTCCTTTCCACCCATGAACAAATGTCGAAGTAGGTCCTCCCCACGAATTGCCATTGGAATATTTTCCAACAATGATAAGATCTTGTGCATATTCCTCGGGAAGTTTATAGTAACCTGAAAAATCTCGAGCTCTAATAACTCTGCTGTGTGATGTGGAATCATCAAAATCATTATGCAACCATAAATTATCTTTCCCATTGATTGGATTATAATTTTGGCCAACTTTTATGCTGGCTTCAAAGATGACTGGACACCGCCATTGATTTGCTTTCCAATATTGAATTAAAACTCTTGTAACGGCATCTACAACCCCTGTAATCTTGCCAACATAAGGAAGAAGATTGACTTGGTGGGTTAATCTCTCGATATATCTTCCTGATCCATTTATATCCTCCTTAGCGACAAATTTCATTTTTGAGTAAATTTGAAATTCTCTTACTGCCCATTCTGTTTTTAAGCCATAATCTCCATCGTCATTTCCTACTATTAGAAAACCTAATTCAGCTAAATCTCTTTGTAGCTGTTTTATATGGTTGATAGTATCATTATTAGTAAGATTAATTTTATAGTGTAATTCATAACCTCCATATGCATCAAATCCTAAATTTGAACTGTCATAGAACGCAATTGTTAGAAACGGTGTAGTCATTAACTTAACAACTGTCTCACCGTAAGAATTATCCAATTCTCCAGCGTTAATATTATCTATTGGGCTGGCTAAATCATAACTTCCTTGTTTAAATTCTGTTGCTAATATTGAGACTGCTTCTTCGTTTTGAAGAAGTTGCTCACTAGTAGTGCCTTGACCGTCATTGTATGGCCATCTTTCCCCACGATTTTTTAGCTTCTGAAGAAATTTAACAGCGATTTCTATATTTGACCTAGGGAACCTTAATAAATTGAAAAAATCAATTTTAAAGTTATGATCCAATAATTTATAACTTTCTAAATCTTGTTCATAAAGGTTCTTTCTTTCTTTTTTATCAATGGGATAGTTATGCCAATTAAGGTAGGTAGTACTGGTTCCTGGTTTTGTTAATACCATCGCAGTCGTTAGTGGTGTTATCTGGAGAACACCTATCGCATTATTAGGTGTACCTCCGTTATTAAGCTCTTCTGCTACATTTTCTATTTCTTTATTTCTATATATTGAATATATTTTGGGGATATTTGCTAGGAACGAAGATAAAAAACCAGTTTTACGGGGAATCCTTTTCATTTCTTTATAGGCGATTCCTGCGAGGAGTCTAGCTGGAATATCCATTCCATTTATTTTTTCTGATGTAGCATCCAAAATATAATTTCTGAAATTATTGATTAGCTCTCGTGAAGTTATTTCGTCACCTCCAATTGCAATTTGACTCATTTCCGTATTCAGACTATTTGATATTGTTTCTGGATTAAAAAAATTTTCTAATGCTGGATTTAAAGGAACAACTTCATGATTGAGAGTTAATTGGCCTACAGAATCGGCAACACCATCAATTTTTAATTTAACAGTAATACTGTGATTTCCCAATTTTTTTGTTTCATATTCAAAAATACCAATTTCGGTCTCTATCGGAGGTGAAAAAGAAGTTCCATCAAATACTTCCCATATATATTTATCAATATTGGTCCCATTTAATACGAAGACAACATAATCAATAACTGACCCTAATGCTACAGGTGAAGAAAGGTAACTTACAAGTAGATAATCACCATTATTATATTTAAAAAATTGTCCTAAGTTTACTGGGTCAATTGGTACATTAGGATCATCAAAATTTGGAGGTAACCTTTTTTCAGTTTCTCTTACAACCATAGGAATACCATTGGGAAGTTAATCTGAATAGCTATTATCATTTTTCATTATATTTCACTTAAAAATTGTATTTCATTAAAAATAATGATAAAATGCTATTTAACATTATTGTAAATATATATATTAGCTAAAAATACACCTAATATATAGAGCAAATACTTTATGTATGTGATGGGAACATAATACAAGAAAGGAAAGCTCAGAAAATTAGGTGGTGGGTTTTTTCCGAGTGAAGTATTGTGGATTTAACTTTCTCACTCAAGAGATTACTATCAAATAATTCAAGAAAGGTTGAATATGATTAAAAAATTTAAGTAATTTCAAAAAATCCCCATAAAAATCTTTTTAATTTTTCTATTATGCCTTCGATATTTTCATTTTTTACCACATTTATGGGGACACGATTTAATTAGAGCGTCGTTTGAAAGTTTGGAAATCTCTGAGAATATCTCCAAAAAAGATAAGAGAGGAGCAGAAAATATTCTTTCCCGGCAAATTTTTATCGCATCCCCTACATTTGCCGTTATAAAAAACGTCAAATTCCCAATTATCACCAATGAGTAGCGGTTGAGCATCGCTCCTAAGAAAGAACTGAGATGCTGGAATAAAGCTATTCATCCAAGTCCAAGTGTCTGGGCATTCCCCAAAAAGGTCGATAATTATAAATTCCACTTGTTTCTTGATCTTTTGATAAAGGTTCCATAAATTTCGATTTATTTCCCCGATATACTTTTCGCTATAATTAGTAATTTGATGGTAGAATTGAGGTTTTTCCTTTCTTTCTTTATCCCAAATAGGAATAAAGCGCCCCAAATCGTCTTTATAGCCTCTCATATCAGCAAAGACTGAGAATCGTTCGTTTATATAATAGAGCAAATTGGGTTTGGAATGGCTTTCTTGAAATCCAATCTCTTCCAATTTTTTAGCGTAGTCCAACATCTTCCTGAATACGCCATCATATATATCGTACCCGAACTTATCGTGGTTTTTCATCTTAGAACTCCTCTTTTTTTGTATTATTTACTTCTTTCTTTTCAATTGACTTTTTGCCTTTTAAAAAGAATTTATTTAATTGATAGAAACAAAAAAGAAATGTAGATATTTAAATTTAACTATAGTTTACATTATTAACGTTTACATTATTAACAGTAAAGTAGAGTAGTATCGATGTTATTGTTAAAATTATTATTACTATAAAGAGTACCTTAGTACCGTAAAGAATGGACTTCTTTTAATTTCTAATTCTTTAATTATTATTTTTTAATACTACTACCGTTATTGTTACGATTATTATAACAAAAAATACTACTACTCCTGAGATTAAATCACATTTATATTTACCCTATCTAATTTGGCAATTGATCAAATGTAAGATCATAAGGATAAGAAAAAACGTCGAAATACAATTCAATAGTTAATCTTGCAGCAAATAGATCTTTAAAATAGTAAACTTTTGTAATTGCAAGAATTTTTCTTAGCAACAACAAGTTATTGTCGCACTTTTTTATTTAAATCCACTAACGATTTCTACGAATTGTTATTTCCTTCTTTACTTCGGATTTTCCTAAATATTCTGGTATTAACTGTTATTTTAACTTGTTAAAAAGAAAAGAAAAGATGGTCCCTGTCACCTCGACCTAATGAGAAGGTCAGAAATAAAATAGGAGAAGGAAAGCGAAATGAGCGTGTATTACACGCTACCAAAAGACAAAAATCCAAGGTGATGACAGGAGCCATGGTTTGATTTACCTATTTTATTTCTTTTTTTTCCGAGCACAATTTAAATTGAGATCGGACAAAACTTCAAAGATTTTATCTTTTTATACAATTACAATATCTATTTTTTCTTGCAAATATTTAAACCTTTCCACTTAGCCGGATAAGTATTTAGCAATTATCTTTTTTTTAAACTAAATTATTATCGCAATTTTTTATTTAAATACTTTCGATGCTTTGTTGTTTTAATGCTTACTCATGAAATGTTAGGTCAGATCGAAATTTTAAGGGAACAAGGGGTAATTTACAAAAAAATAAGTAAGTCGTTCAATATCACTCCTAGCGAAGCCCTTTATAATTATAATTTTTACATACTTCCATTCTCCGAAATTTTTGATTCAATCGTAAAAGAATTAAAGTTGTACGAGTTGGTTTTCTATAAGAACGACTGCCGAGAATTATTCTATCGAGTTCTCTCCCGTGTTAAAAAATGCACGAAGTTTAGGAACGTGCAACTGTTAATCCCGAGCGTTGTTTATACGGTTTTTAGGTCTAAGGGGGCGACAATTAAGGCGCGCGACTTCTGCCGGGTTTCAAATATTTCTCTGGCTGATTTTAAAGAAGGTTTGCTTATCGTTAGCCCGGTTTATTTAGATTACGTCAAGCGCGACCACGAGAAACTTGTGTATCAATTAATCGCTAAAATGATTGCCAGATTTAGTTTAGATTCTAATTTGAAGGACGTGACAAGAGATATATTTAGAGAGTTTTTTCCGTTGTTTAAAAACACGAAAGACAACATCGCGGCGGGGCTGATTATTGCGCTCTCGTTCGTGGCTCTCGACTACAAACTTCGGGCTCTTTCTGAAATATTCGAAGCGCTCGGAACAAATATAACCAGAGCTCACTATCACATAAGGAATAAAATTTTCGTGCCGAACCAACTTGGGGCCTTCAATGGCTTCGCAAAATCAAGGGAACGGCTCAAGCAATTCTTGCTTAAAAAAATTTAGTTTAGAGATGGTTTATTTTATTTGTTTTATTTTATCTTTCCTGAATTAAAGAACTTAATTTTTCTTTAAATAAGCTCGCCAGTATTTGCTTTAAAAACACTTTTAACAAAAAAATGGAAAAATACGAACTAATTAACAAGTAAAAGCGGTGATAAGAAATTTATTCCCCTGAAGTTGTACAAAAAGTTAAAGTTAATATAAAAAATAATAGAAGTCTTGTCTTCAGTTTAGAACCAAATAACAGCGTTCGCTCTGTAGCCGATCTTTTACCGACTGGATGTCTTAGTCCCGACAATTGGGATTTCATGGTTCAAAAATACGCAAAAAAGAGGTAGTTAGCGTGAAAAAATTGCGAAACATCGAATGGGAGAACTATCGGCACCCCGAATTTCTCCAGTCTCTAAGTATAAGCGTAAACGAGTTAAAATACGTTAAACTGTTTTTAAAGGGCGGTGCCGCTTCTTTAGTTACCGAAATCTTGCGGGAGCGGAAAACTAAGCAGTTCAACTACCATCGAGACAACGATTTAAGAAACTATAGCAAACCCGAAAAAATCAAAGCTTAACTCACTATTCTTTTTTTTTTCCTATTCTATCTTTAGCTTTTCACTAGCAAAACCATTTCGCAATATTTTATCTATACTTTTAAAAACTTATTTAAAAGAATAGTCGTATTATCTAAGTAATTTAATTAAGACAAAATTGGAAAAAGCTAATGTCTAAAGAAAATTTAATTCAGAAAAAAAGAGTAAAAAAGACTGATAAAAACTATGAAGATACATCTGTAAATACAAAAATAACTAAAAAGCAACCAGAAATTCCAAAAGAATTGGAGAAACCCGAAAATGAAAAGATAACCTCAGAGAAACAATTACCAGAAGAAAATAAAAAGAAGAATAATGATATAGCAATTGAAAAAGAAGTAGTAAGAAAAATTAAAAAAAAGCATCCTAAAAAGAAACCTTATAA
>JAHLWT010000163.1 GCA_019057775.1 Promethearchaeota archaeon | reverse complement strand
GTTATTGATAAAATTGATCAATATTTAGCAACTTGGGATCGAGACTATCATGAATATTGGCAATTACTTTATCCCATGCATGTGAAGGATTTATTATTATTTACTCTTGGCTTTAATATTGAGAGTTTTCAATTTTTTGAAGATGCTCAACTTGATATGTGGCAATTAAACGGTAAAAATATCTTTATTTATCGGATTGATATAGATAGACATCATTTAGACCTTGATGCAGAATATTATTTGCCTTTAAATTTTTCAAATGACAATGGTTATGTGCCAAAACTTGCCCCCCTATCTCATAGTGACCATACTAAAATAACAAATCAAATTAAATCGGGGCGCTGGGAAAATATAGAATATAAATCCAATTTGTATAAATCCCGATTAACTCATTTATTTGAACTTATTCTCAAATCTGATAAAAATATATCTCTAGAAGAAGAATTCAAAAATAAGATTGACAGCATCAGTGGTCAATATATTTATATTTGGAAAGGCATACATTTTGAAGAAGTTTTAGAATTAAAACGGAGATTGGCAGACAGAAAAAAATTATCTAAAAATGAGTTTCTTGAGAAATACTACAAATCTTTTTATAATTTTAAATATAAACCCCATTTAAAAAAATGTGAAGTAGAATCTTCTGGTTTTTGGTTTTGGTATAATAATAACTATCTTAAAGATAAGCGATTATTGTTTAAAAAACTTAAGGATTTCTATAATGTATAATTTCTATCGTGTCTAATGATAATTGAATTTTTGAGCTGATTAATAGATTTTTTAATAATTTATATTTCTAAAACTATTTTTTATTAAAATTTTTTAGATGGAGTGTTTTCTATAACTTAAGTTTAAAAAAATCTAATGTGATTTTAAAAATGTTTGATAAAGAGTATTTAGAAAAAATAAGATCTGAGAAAGAAAAATGGGAAGAATTGTATAAAAGATCAAGAGAACGAGATGTAAAGTTTGTAACCGACTCCGATATTCCTATCAAAAAGCTCTACACTCCTTTAGATGTAAAAGATAAAGAATATTTGAGCGATATCAGTTTTCCAGGAGTTCCCCCTTACACTAGGGGTATTTATCCAAACATGTATAGAGGGAAACTTTGGACCATGAGGTTATTCTCGGGACATGGAAAAAGTATTTCATTTTAGAAATATTTCTGTACCGCCCGAGGAAACCAATAAAAGATGGAAATTTTTGTATAAAAATGGTGAAACAGGATTTAGTGCTGCTGTTGATGCCTTAACTTTTAATGGAATTGACCCAACTGAACCTGACGGTGCGCCTGAAGTTGGAACATCAGGTGTTCCTTTATATTGTATTGATAGTCTATTTGCTCTCACTGAGGATATCCCAATTGATAAAATTAGTGTTGCTCTAGTTGTAGAACCTTTTACATCAGCTCCAGTATGCGCAATGTATTTTAACATGGCAAAGATGCGAGGGTATGATATTAAGCAATTGATGGGGACGACTCAAAATGATATATTGACAATGACAGTTGGTTATATTCCCTACAAGAATTCTCCCCCCAATCACATACTCCGACTAGCTTGTGATTTCATTGAATGGACTGTAGCCCAGAAAAATGTTCCTAAGTGGCATCCTATAAACTTCACTGGATATAATTACCGCGAAGGGGGAATTGACGCAGTTCAAGAGTTAGGTTTCGTATTTGCTAGTGCTTGTTCTCATATTGATAATTTGATGGAAAGAGGATGGAAAGCTGACGATTTTGTTGGTCGTTTAGCCTTTCATTTAGCAGCTCACAAGGATTTTTTTGAAGAAATTGCGAAATTTAGAGCTGCTAGGAGAATTTGGTATAAATTAATGAAGGATAAGTATGAAGTAAAGGATCCAAGAAATTTAATTTTTCGATTCCATGTACAAACTGCTGGTTCATCTTTAACAGCACAATCACCTAAGATTAATATTGTGAGAACAGCAATTCAAGCTTTGGAAGCAAACTTGGGAGGATGTCAATCACTGCATACAAATTCATATGACGAGGCGATTTGTTTACCTTCTGAAGAAGCCGCTTTAATCGCGTTAAGAACTCAACAAGTAATTTCAGATGAAACTAGAATCCATAATACTATAGATCCTCTTGCTGGGTCATACTTTATTGAATGGCTTACTGACGAGATTGAAGACCGGGTTTGGAAATATATCGATAAAATCCAAAAAGTTGGATCTATCGATAAAGCACTCTCTACGGGATTTTTATATAAAGAAATGAGAGATGCGTTTCATAAAAGAAGAATGAAAATTGAAAGCGGTGATGAAATTATGCTCGGTGTAAATAAATATCCCGTACCTTACGATACAGTTACAGATGTATTTCGAACTAGCAAGGAGGCAATGGATATAGAAGTTCAACGAATAGAAAAATTGAAAGCTCGTAGGGATAATGCCAAGCTTGAGAAGATTCTGGATAAACTACGAATTGTTTGCGAAAAAGAAGAAAATGTAATGCCTATTATAATGGAAGCAACTAAAGAAGGAGCAACAATAGGGGAAATCTGTAATATTTATAGGGAAATATGGGGAACTTGGGATCCACCATTGGCAATTTAAATAATTAGGTGAAAAACATGAGTGAAAAGAAAATTAGAGTTTTAATGTCTAAACCAGGGATTGATGGCCATTGGCGTGGCGGAATAGTTGTATCCAGAGCGATCCGTGATGCTGGTATGGAGCTTATTTTTGGGGGTTTTCAAAACGTGCAACAAATAGTAGAAACTGCAATTCAAGAGGATGTTGATGTACTTGGACTAAGCATTCATTCTGGAGCACACTTTGCATATACGCAACAAGTTATAGATTTATTAAAAGAACGCGGAGTACTTGAAGATATTATGGTACTCGTTGGTGGAGTAATTCCAGCACAAGATTTTGCCAAACTTAAAGAGATGGGTGTTGCTAACATTTATGGACCAGGGTCAAAAACATCTGACATTGTCGAATTTATTAAGACCAACGTAAAAAAATAATTGGAGAGTTGCATGGTAGAAAAAACAAAAGAGCAAGCAATAAAGAAGGATAAGATTGATTTTTATATTAATGCTTCTTCTCTGAACTTTTAATAATTATTGATATTTCTAATATTTATATTGCTGAGATACACGAAGAAGGTGATCACATGAAGAAAAAAAAAAAGTTGGATCTAAAACCAATCGAAATGCATACCCCAAGAGCAAATAAATTGAAGAAGTTGGCCAAGTTTGGCAAACTACCTATAATAAAGCAAATCGTCAGAAAACGCTTGTACCCCGATGGTTTGGAGAACCAAACAGGAACCCCTATACCAATTAATGTATCTCTGGGTACTTATGAGGATCAAATATTACCACATATTGTCACAGAATACTTCATTAAGAAGGCAGGGACTATACTTATAATGGATTGTCCATGTCGTACAGCCAATGGGTGTGAAAATCACGATGTTCATCTGGGTTGTACCTGGTTAGGGAAAGGAGCTGGTAAAATAGATTTATCTAAATGGCCAGGAGCACATATAGCAACTAAAGAGGAAGCTTTAGAGCGAGAGCGTTTGGCTTATGATAATGGTTTGGTTCCCCATTTAGGAAAGTTTAGAAGTGATGCGGTTATATATGATGTGTTAGATTATGAGGACCAATTTATGTCTATTTGTCATTGTTGCTCTTGCTGCTGCGTTGTAAGCCTAATGAAATATGGTCCATCTTTTATACAAGAAACGGTAAAAAGAATGGAAGGTGTTGAAGTAAGGGTAGATAGGGATAAATGTGAAGGTTGTGGAGCGTGTTTTAAAGTCTGTATATATGATGGATTGAAGATGAAAAAAGAAAAAACAATGATTAAGCAAGAAAACTGTATGGGATGCGGTCGTTGCGAAAGGATATGTCCTAACGGGGCAATTTCCATTTCAATAGATGACTACAGTCGTATTGATGAGTTGATTGCGAGATTTGAATCGCGCGTGGACATTTCTGGTTAGGAGAAGAGTTATAAAAACTCTAGTTTTATATTAAAATAAACAAATTTTCATAGTACCCTCCTTTTTTTTATTAAAAATTTATTAGACCAATGTCAAAAAATAAAAAAAACATGGAATATTTTTTTTGATTAAATTATTATTTTATAGCTACTTTTTTATTGAGGATATGTTCTTTGAAGAAAAACTATGATATTAACACCTTAATTACCAATTTTAAAAACAAGGATAAAATAGCTTTAGCTAGATTAATTACCCTTATTGAAAATGAACCTGAGCACGCTCATGAGATTTTTAAGCAATTTGAGGGAATTAAAAACGATTCATATATAATAGGGATAACAGGATCTCCGGGAGTTGGAAAAAGCACTCTTACAGGAGCTATAACACAGAAAATGCTTGATGAAGGAAAATCAGTCGGTATTATTTGTGTTGATCCTACTTCTCCTTTTTCAGGAGGTGCTTTTTTGGGTGATAGAGTAAGAATGACAAGTATATCTTTGCACCCTAATGTATTCCTGCGAAGTTTAGCGTCAAGAGGGTATAAAGGCGGAATATCTCGGGCCGTATTTGATATAAGCCTACTTTATGAAGCATTTGGCATGGATATTATCATAATAGAAACAGTTGGCGTTGGACAAGCAGAATTTGATATTTACAATCTTGTGTATAGCGTTGTTGTGGTTTTAGTTCCTGGGTACGGTGATGCTATTCAAATGCAAAAAGCAGGTATTATAGAGATTGGTGATATGTATAACATAAATAAAAAAGACTTAGGTGGAGAAGACATAGCTGTCCAAGTAGAAATGATGCTTGATGATACCATCTTTCAAAGTGGATGGCGACCCCCAGTTTCAATGACCGATGCCATCAAGGGGGAAGGTATTGATGAATTAATCCAAAATATTTGGGATCATAAAGAACATATTGAGATTTCTGAATTGATTAACGAAAAGAAAAAGAATCGCTTTAAATATAAAATAAGGGAATTAATTTATTCAAAGATTGACAAACTCATTTCAGAAAGCTTTCTAAATGAAGAAGCTATAAATAGAATTGTAGATCATGCTCTTGATGATGGTAAATTTAAAATCTATCAAACAATTCATAATAAATTCGAAGATGTGAATTTTGAAATAAAAAAGAAAGATTAACTCATATACATTACAATTTAATAATTAATTTTAGATATGATTTTTACACATGAGATTTGGAATTTCCCCATTATCATTAGGTTTAATAATTGATAAAGTTCTAAAAGAAAAAGGCTTAAACGGATTATCACAATTCCGTCTTTCAGAGCTAGTCGAGAGGGTGGCTAAAGCGGGCTATCAACATTGTGAGATTAGTCTTGATATCTTTCAAATTTTTCCAATTCAGGTAACTGATGAAGAAATTCAAAGTTTAAAAAAAATTAAACAAGATTATGACATTTCCTATTCTGCCCATTTTCCTTTCATAAGTATTGAGCTTGCCAGCCCTAACAAATTCATTCGAGAAGCGAGTATTAAATCAATAATCGATGCGTATGAGTCTTTTATTCAGTTAAGAGATGACATTGATGTATATGTATTGCATCCAACTGGCGAATTTATGGCAAATGCGATGAAATACATCACTGATCCAAGAATATATCCGATTGCAATAAATCTATTTACTGAATCGGCAATTCAGAGTATAAAAGAAATTATTAATAAGACAAGAATCGATCCAAATAAAATTGCTATTGAAAATGTTGAGTTTCCTCTTGACGCAACCATCAAAATTGTCAAAAAATTAAATACAAAATTATGTATCGATACAGCACATGTTTTAGCAGGATTCTCCGGAAAGCACGATTTACTTGAAATTGCTGAAAAATATTTAGATATAACAGGGGAAATTCATCTACAAGATTATGATGATAACAATTTACTTTCTGACCATTGTGCCTTAGGAACAGGTAAAAATTTTCCTCCAGAGTTTCTAAATCTTATTCACCAAAAGGATTTCAAAGGGCCCATAGTTTTTGAACTACCAAGGGAAGACATTATGACTTCTATTGAATATATAAAAAGACATGCTCCTCAAATAAGAATTCCAAATATCAAAAATCAACCCTTCTATTAAAAATACATAATTTTTTTGATTAGAGTTTAATATGGTTAAAGACTTTAAATTCCATCAGAATTATAGATTTTAATTTTCATGTATAAAAAGTGTTGATATATGCCTATACTAGGAATAGATTATGAAAAATGTAATAATTGTAAAATATGTCTAAATGCATGTATAAGATGTTTTAGACAAGATGATGAGCAAGATAAAATAATATTTGAACAGAATCTTTGCGATTCATGTGGGCGCTGTATCTGCAGATGTCCCGCTGATGCGATTTTATATGAAGATATTGGGGAAATAATGACTTTTGAGGGTGTTCAAGATCCAAGTAAGTTAATACCTTATGAAGCGATGCACAAATTTTTAAGTTCTAAAAGGTCAATTAGAGGATTTAAAAATAAAAAAATCCCAAGAAATGTAATGGAAAAGGTTTTAAACTCAATGAAATATGCTCCCACAGGGGCTAACGTTCGTACTTTGCGATGTACTATAATTTCAGATGATAAAAAAATTAAAAAGTTATCTGAAGCAGTTACAGATGCTTTAATCGCTTCAAATGCTCCAGGTTATGGTGAAGCTTTCAAAAAAGTGAAAGAACAAGGATTGGATAGAATATTCTATAAAGCGCCTCATGTTATAATCATTCATTCAAATAATCCTGGGGATAGAATGAATTCTACTATCGGTCTAACATATGCAATGGTAAGTGCTCAATCTTTGGGGTTAGGATCCTGCTGGATCGGATTAGCTCATGGTGTCTTAACATCAAATAAAGAAATTCGAGAAAAAATTGCAGGTATTCGTGGTAATGTGTGGGGTGTTATAATCATTGGGTATCCCGCACAAAAATATTATCGAGTACCCCCACGGCCTGATATAAAAACTAAAGGATTAGATGAATTAGAATAATTTTTTTCTATTTGCTTGATCTAATCGTTTTTCTATATATTTTCCTAAAGGTTTTATAATCTCCCTCTGCTCCGTTCCCTCCTAAGAATTCAGGTAAAAAGTAAGCAGTTTCAGTTTTTGAAAATATCAATAAACTCATGATTAAACCTTTAGGATCCAATTTTTTATATAGGCGAGTAGCAGATTTAGGAGTTTCTCCTGGATTATCGACTATGAGGTTCTTTCCTGCTGCTTGTATTTTCTTATATATTGGCATCCATTTCTGATCATGAGATGGTTCAGCCCCTGCTCCTGGAACCCATTGAATCCCTGTAATGCTAGGTTCAGCTAACAAGTAATCTAGATGAGGTAACAACTTTGGACCATCTAAATGAAAAATAGCATAGTCCATATGCTCAGCCTGAGTTATTATATCAGGTAAAACAAACCTTTTGAAATATTTAGGAGAAAGCATGGCACCAAAATCACATTGAATTGGATACCATCTTTTATGACACCATATAGGAATCCAACTATTACAACCATCTCCATATTGTTCAATAATTGATTGTAAATCATCATAAACCCTCAAAAGTTTCTCAAGAATAATCACTCGGCAAGAATCGATAATTTCTGGTTTTCTTTTCATTGTTAGGATGATATTAGTAGGGCCCAGAAATGAAGAAAGAATGTCCAATACACCCCCAAGATCCGTCAACGCTATAGAATATTCTTTTCCTGCTCTTTTTGCAGCATATTCAGTAATTCTAATTAACCGATCATACCAGGTATTATTTCTGTCTAATTTTACATTTTCTAGCAAAGATACTATTTCTTCTACAGCTGTATCTTTTTTGAACCATACAGTCCCTGATTGATATTTTGGCACTGCACCAAACACAGAAGCCATGATTCCTGGACCGTAATTGGGAAAAAACCGAGGGATATTTTCAGCGCCAAAATAATATATTTTTAAAGTGTTTTCAAAAGACTCTAAAGCTTGTTCAAATGAATCCCAGTTTTTAGCTAAAAAGAAAGGCATGAAGTATTCTACAATATCCTCCACTTTATAATGTTTAGCTTCTGGACGAGGTGTCCAATAGATTATACATGGTCTATCTGTTTTTTCATGATCCCACCATGCTTTTAAACGCTCTTTTGCTTCATTTATATCTTCTTTATAGCTGCTCATCATTTAGACATCCTTGTTATATTTTTTACCCAACCATAATACTCTTTCCTCTCTTCAGAATTTTTAAAGGTTTGGAAACATATCTGGCTAGCCATCAAGTTCAAGAACCTGAAATATTCGGCCTCGTTTTGATAAGAATATGGATTATATACCAATATTCAATTAATAATATATGAATTTATTACATATTATTAAGGAGAATAAAGAACATAATAATAAATTTGAGAAGATCTTACTTTCCAGCAAGATTTTTTAACAGATATCTGAATCTCTAATTATATAAATAAAAATGAGTTGAAATAAGTAAAAATATTGTATCAAGGAGATTTTAGAATATTTATTTAATTATGTTCTATTATATACATCTGAAGGTGAATATAGCGTATTGGTTGATTTCTGTCCTGAATGTGGAAACATGCTAAGGAAAAATGCCTGTGGGTGTGGATATAACAACCAGAGCATTAATTCCAAAAATTTATCTAACACTTCCTTAATCCATATATGGAATCCTCCTACCCCGAATATCATCTATTGTAAAATAACAGCAACCTCATATGATAAACTTAAGATAATGTTGAGTAAGGGAACTTATCCCGAAAAATTAAAAGAAATAAAAAAAAAGTTAAAAAATCGTATTTATTCATGTATTTATTGTGTCTACTACAATGAGGAAATATTTCATTGTCAAATTAAGAACAAATATTTAAAGAAGGATTCCATATGTAAAAGCTTCGAACCCTATGAGAAAGTCTAATTCCAGTTTATTAGACTAAATATTAATGGAATTGGACATTTTTATTGAAAAAATGAGCTGAATTCAATATAATTTTCATTCTATTACGGCTTTAAAGTCAAACAATAAAAATTTTCAATAAAATCTTTATATACTTGAAAATTCAAAATATAATAATTATAATCTCACATATTTGGTGGCAGCTATAAATCAAACCAAAACCTCAAAAAAAATTGATATAAATATTAGAGCTGAGAATTTAATCAGAAATACTAAGATTCTAAATATTGCCAGACTAGCTAAAATGCTAGTGGATTTATACGGTCAAGATGAACCCTTTAAAAAAGTAGGCAAGCATGAAGGTAAAGAAATTGAATTATACCTCAAAGAATTAGATGGATACATTACATTCATACTCACATCAGATCGGAATAATTTTAATTGTCACGCAGAGAAAGCTATAGATCCTGTCGCAAGAATTATTATAAATGTCAAAGAAGAGAAAATTCTTACTGTTATAAGTAGTATAATACGTTCTAAGAGCAACATTTTTGGGGTGGCAAAACTTTTAAAGTACATCATACCAGGAAAAACTAAAATAAAAGGATCTTATGTTGCCGCTATCAAATTGGTAAGATGTTTAATGATAGGTAAGCATGAAATGTATAAAAAGAGTAAATGAGGTGTTCTTTTATAAGTTTAAATAGTGATCCTTTTTTATCAATCTCCAATTCTATAAAAAATTCTTATATTGATGAGTGGCAAAAAGAAGGCAGAAAAGTAGTAGGTTTTTATTGCACATATATTCCAGAAGAATTACTCTATGCTGCTGATTTATTGCCATTCAGAATTAGAGCAACTGGAAACAAAGTTACTAATTTAGGAGACATCTATATGGTTAGGTTTACATGTTCTTTTGTAAGAGCAACATTGGACATGGCATTAAGGGGTATATATGATTTTTTAGATGGATTTTTGATTTGCAATAGTTGTGATCATAGTCGGAGAATGTTTGAACTATTTGATCTTAAAGTATTTAATCGAGAGAATTTTAAGAAGAAAGTCCATAAATTTTATTTAGCATTACCTCATATTATCACCGATGAGGGATTTGAATGGTATAAAGAAGAAGTGGAAGAGCTTAAAGAAGAGTTAGAGCAAAATTTTAAAATAAATGAGATTACTAATGAAAAATTGAAAAGATCAATAGAAATACATAATGAAAATAGAAGACTTCTCAGAGAAATACATAAATTAAGAATTCAGAATAACCCTAAGCTTACTGGTAGTGAGGCATTACAGATAAGTATGGCTAATGCTTCAATTCCTAAAGATATTGCTAATGAAGAATTAAAGAGACTCAAGACTCTATTTACCAAACGCGAAGATATTGATATTAGTAATAAAAAACGTATACTTTTGGTAGGTAGTGTGGTAGATAACATTGAATTCACGGAATTAATAGAAGATTCAGGAGCGTTTTTAGCTTCTGATTTATTATGTTTTGGAACTCGAAATTTTATGGATGATGTTGAACTTGAGACTATTAAATCCCCATTAGAAGGCATTACCAAACGATTATATTACAGATTGTCATGCCCTAGAATGATGGATGACCATCAAAGAAGATTAGATTTCTTGAAAGAAGAGATTAAAAGAGCTAATATTGAAGGTGTTATTTTACAAAGGATAAATAATTGTGATTTACATGGTTGCGACAATATGCTTTTTTCTCATGAATTAAAAGATTTGGAAATTCCTGTTTTAAATCTGGACAGAGAATTTTATCAGGCAGATATAACTCGTTTACAAACACGAATAGAAGCATTTTATGAAATGCTTTAGAGATCTAAAAGGAGGGAATTTCAAATGTACAATAAAAATGTAAATAAGAATCGAATTATTCCTTATAGAATGTTATTTAATGCTACATCAGCCACTAGAGAATTAGTAGAACAAATATTACCTGAGAATGGGGTTCCCTCTATGAGAATTGGCTTGCAAAAGCTTGAGTTAGTTCTACAGTCTTCTATAAAAAAAGCAGAGGATGGACTTCCTATAGTAGGATATCACTTTTCATTCCCTGCTGAATATCTTCAATGTTTTGATTGCGTCCCTATATGTGTGGAAGGAACTTCCTATTTCCTTGCTGCATTTTTAGAAGGAGGTTCTGAGAAATACTATGATCTGATGCATAATTACGGTCATCCATTTCATACTTGCACATCTCAAAAAGGTACAATGGGAATGACTCTAGATGATTTATTTAAGTTCGATTCGCTAATTACACCTACAGCACCCTGCGATTGCACAATAGCTTCTTACCCATTTTTTAAACATGAAAAAAAGATACCACTTGTGTTAATTGATATGCCTTATTTACGTGAAGAAAAAAGTTATGAATATTATGCTGATCAACTTAAAAATGGTCTAATAAAACTCGGTGAAATCATCGGACAAGAACCAGATTTTAATAAATTAAAAAAAGCAATAGAATTAGAAAATCAAGTTAATAATTTAAAATTAGAAATTTTTGAATTAATCAAAGCTACTCCAAGTCCAATATCAAATCTTTATAATGCTATATCGGCGGGGTTGAGTATTTTTATATCTGGTACTCCTGAGAATCTTTCTTATTATGAAAAAATGCTAGAAATAATTAAAAGAAGATATAAAACTAAAGAACACCATGGTGGAGAGGAAAAAATTCGGTCTATTTGGCCATATATGATAACTTTCTTTTCAATTGATTTAATGGAGTGGTTAGATAGAGAATTGGGGTTAAGTGTTTTATTCGACATCTTTAATTATAATTTTCATGATCCCATAAATACTAAATCTGATTTGAATGCCATGTTTTATGGTATGAGTAAAAAATCTATGGGATTACCGATGATTAGGCAATCTACAGAGTTTTTTGGCCCTTTCATTGAATATTGTATAAAATTTGCGAAAGATTTTTCTGTAGATTGCTTTATTTATACACAGAGTATAGCATGTAAACAATTCGGCTCAGTTCCTCAACTTCTAAGAGAAGCATTAAAAGAGGAAATAGGAATACCAATGTTATTGATTGAGTTTGATGCAGGAGATGCTAGAATGACGTCTCTAAAATCATTTCAAGAGAAAATTAGTATTTTTACTCAAACATTATCTTAAGATTCAATAGAAGGAATATTAAAACTTGGGAGAAAAAATGTGGTAGATAAAGCAGAGTTGGAAAATAGAATAATTCCATATAAAATGTTATATGAAGCAGTTGCATCCACTTATAGATTAGTAGAAGGAATACTCCCGAATAAAGGGATACCTTCATTAAGGATTGGCTTAAAACATTTAAAATCTGTGATGGAAGATTATATCCAAAAAGCAAGAGAAGGTTTACCCATAATTGGACACCATTTCGCTTTCCCTACAGAATACCTTTCTTGTTTTGATTGTGTTCCTGTTTGTGTAGAAGGTGTTTCATATCTATTGGCAGCACTATTACCGCATGGTTCTGAACCATATTATGATTTAATTACTAATTGGGGTCACCCCTTTCACACTTGTTCCTCTCAGAAAGGTACAATGGGTATGACGTTGGATGATTTATTCAAGTTCGATGCTATTATTACACCAACAGCTCCATGTGATAACACATACGCTTCTTATCCCTTTTTTTCTTATCATAAGAAAATCCCAGTTATCACACCAGATTTACCTTTTTTGAGAGAGGAAAAGAGCTATCATTATCATGGGGAACAAATTAAATTGGGATTAGAAGCGTTAGGTAAAATTATCGGTCAGGAACCTGATTTTAATAAATTAAAAAAAGCAATTGAATTAGAAAATCAAGTTTCTAAAATGCAACTAGACATTTTCGAATTAAAAAAGGCAAAACCATGCCCCGTAGAGAATATGTTTAATGTAATGGCTGCAGCGGCAACAATTTATTTTTCGGGACGTAATGAAAAAGTTAGTTTTTTTACTGATATGTTAAAAATAGCTGAAAATCGGTATAAGAATAATGAACATCATGCTGGAGAAGAAAAAATTAGAAGTATTTGGCCATATATGATTATATTTTTCGACTTAGAACTTGGAGAATGGTTAGATCGCCATCTTGGAATGTCAATTTTATTTGATATTTTTAATTATAATTTTGCTGAACCAATTAATACAAAATCAGATTTAGATACTATGCTTTATGGTATGGCAAGGAAGTCAATGGAAGCTCCCATGGTTAAGCAATCTACAGAGTTTTATTATTCTTTTATTGATGAATGTGTACAATTAGCAAAAGACTATTCAGCAGATTGTTTTATTTTTACTTCTCATATTGGTTGTAAACAATTCGGAAGTGTTCCTCAAATTTTAAGAGAAGCATTAAGAGATGAAGTTGGCATACCAATGCTCTTAATTGATGTAGACGTAGGAGATGCTCGATTTGCCTCTAATAAAATTATTAGAGAAAAAATAAAATTGTTTGCTCAGACTCTAATGTGAAATATTTTTATAAATTTGACTAGTGAATTTAAACAAACACACGAAAATGCTTTAATACCATTAAGTTACTATTTTAAAATAATATAATTTTTTATTAAAATTTCAAATTAAGTGAATTAAAAATGAATATTGGCGAGATCGTAGTAGAATTGGAAAAAATAGTTGGAGATCGATATGTATCTGATGAACTTGAGATACAATATTTATACCATTATGATTTTATAACCGCAGAACCAGAAGGTAAGTGTGATATTGCTATAATGCCTGAAACTGCTGAAGAAGTTCAAGAGATTGTAAAAATTGCAAATAAATATAAGATTCCAGTTGTACCTTGGGTTTCAGGTATAAATTTTGGTTCTATTGCTACTCCTCGAAAAGGTGGTATTGTTGTTGATTTAAGGCGCATGAATCGTGTACTTGAAGTAAATGAGGATGATATGTATGCTGTTGTTGAGGGAGGGATTACATGGGCGGACTTCAAAGGATACCTTGATAAATATCATCCTAATTTTCGTGCGGGAGTTACATTTTCCCCCCCTGGTACAGGGGTGGTTCCTTCATGTTTAGCTTATGGAATGTGGGATCTTGGTATGATAGGAGGGACAGGAGCAGAATTTACTAATGGTTTAGAGGTAGTATTACCAACTGGAGAATTAATAAGAGCCGGTTCATGTAGTCTTACTGAGTATTGGTACGGTAGACAGCCTTTACCTGATATTGCAGGATTATTTATAGGATGGGAAGGCACAACTGGAATTGTAACAAAAGCATCAATAAAATTATGGCCACAACTCCCATATCGAACTGATTTTCTTCCTTTTGCGACAAGAGTTGAAGATGGAGTTCCTATGTTGCTTAAATTATCAAAAGCTGGCCTAGGAATTGTAGACCTCCTAATGATAAATATGGGATGGGCTCAATCTCTTCAATGTTTTGACCAGAAAAGTGTAGCAATAGACCCCGTTTCACTAGGGTTACCTGATTTTATTGGTTTAATTACAACTGAAGCATACACAGAAGAACAGCATAAAGCACAATGTGATGCGATTAAAAATATTTGTAGTGAATACAATATTGAAGCAATAACAGCTGATATACAAGTAAGAAATTTTCCAAAAAACATGAGAGGTGTATTGGGTCATATGTTTCCTGCAACAGGAGGTCAAACACCAATACAATTTTGGGGTTGTTGGAATTTTTCAAGAGGTGGTGGAGGAGAGTGGATCGGATGTTATAATTCAACACGTAATATCATAAAATATTATAATGTATC
Organism: Promethearchaeota archaeon; assembly: GCA_019057775.1. The sequence goes on along the minus strand of JAHLWT010000163.1, from coordinate 19,344 downwards.
AAGAGAGATATGCCTTAAATATGGAAAATCACCTCAATACTATTGTAGAATTATGTTTGGCGGGCATTATTGTGTTACTAGGACAAATGTGAATTTCAATAAAAATGATCCAGAAGATATAAAAAAAACAAGGCAAATTTTAAAAGAAATTCATGATGCTGTTCAACAAATTGAAGGAACAATAATGTATAAACCTCCAAAATGGGTAGTTCAACACTATAAAGATAAAACTCTTCCAGAAACAAGAAATTTAATTGAGAGAATAAAAAGATTTCTTGATCCAAATAATATAATGAATCCAGGACAGGGTATTGGAGATGATTAAAATGGCGAAAGAAGAAAAAATAAAATTTGTAGATGGTAAAGGCATAACTCTTATTGAAACTGTCCCCGATATACAAAAACTTGATAGACATAAAAATTTAGAATATTATAAAGACATCTTATATCAATGTGGAAAATGTGGTACATGCCGAACTGGATATCAAGAAGTGGGTTGGTTTCGAGTTTGTCCCTCTGGAGAATTTGGAAAGTTTGAGGCTTATTATTTAGGAGGAAAAAATCTTCTCTCTTGGGCAGTTACTTCAAATCGCTTAGATTGGACAGAAAATTTAACAAATATATTTTACCAATGTTCTGTTTGCTTAGCATGTACACAACAATGTCAAATCCCTGAGATTCACTATTATGCTGGAGAATGGTTGATGGCAATGAGAGAAAAAGCAGTTCAAAAAGGCTTAGGACCAATGCCAGAACAAAAAAAATATACCGATCATGTTACTATAGAATACAATCCTTATATGGAAAAACATGAAAATAGAACAAATTGGCTACCTTCTAATATAAAACAATCTCAAGATGCAAAATTAGCATATTTTGTTGGATGTACAACTAGTTATAGAGAACAAAATATTGCAATTAATACCGCAGAAATATTGAATTCCCTTCAAGTTGATTTTAAAATACTTAAAGAGGAGCGTTGTTGCGGATCTCCCGTATATATGACTGGTCAAACTGAAAAAGCAAAGCAGATTGCTGAGACTAACGTGGATATCTTTAAAAATGAAGGAATTGAAAAAATTATCACATCTTGTGCTGGTTGTTATCGAACATTGAAAGAAACATACCCTAAGAAATTTGGGCTTGACCACGGTATTGAGATACTTCATTTACCTGAGTTTATGCTGGAGAAATTAAATAATAATGAGGTAAAATTCAATAATAATGTAAATATGAACATAACATATCACGATCCCTGTCATATTGGTCGCCACATGGGAATATATGAACCTCCAAGAGAAGTATTGAAGAATATTCCTGGAATTAATTTAATGGAAATGCCAAGAAATAAACAAAATGCTTGGTGTTGTGGCTCTGGCGGTGGTGTGAGGTCAGCATTTAAAGACTTATCCAATTTTGCCGCGAATGAAAGAATTGAGGAAGCGAAAGAAACTACTGCTGAAGCAATTGTATCTTGTTGTCCATTCTGTTTAAACCAATTCAAGTCAAATATCAAAAATGATGAAATTAAAACCTTTGATCTATCAGAATTAATAAATAAAGCAATTAAGAGTTAAAACTATTAATCCTTTTTTTTTATTATCTTCATAGAATTATAAATGGAATTTTATGAAAATCGAATTATTTGAAGAATTTCTTGATAATTTAAGGAAATATGTAAACTCAGAGTCTCAAAAAGGAAAAAACATTTTTATTTATGAAAAGAATTCTAATCCTACTAAACTCTTTGAAAAGGTATACATTAAAGTTGAAATAGATAAGCATAAAGAGATTATCCTTCAAGAAGAAACTAAGCTTGAACTGGGAGGCATCAATAAAAAGTCATTTTCTTTAGTTTATCCCTTCTCTCATTTAGATTTTATTAATTATATAAAAAACGGGAGAATTACATTAATTGGACTAGAAAGCCAGGATATATCGGATTATTCTACCGATTTTGGAATGATAATTCTTATAGGGGTAAGAGAGATTACCGACAAGAATTGGGAATCTTTAAGACAATATAATCTTATATCTAATGGAATAGAAGGATTTTTAATAAGAACAATTCCTCGAAAATTTTGGTGTCGTATTAGTGAGAAGATAAGGAACAATTTTACATTTGAATTTTTAGGAAATGCAATTTTTTATCTATATAAACAACGTTTTAAAGATTTAATTGAGTCTATGGAGATTTTTTTTATAAATTCTTATCCCGATTTAATTGATGAAATTATAAAAATTACTTCAAAAATTGCAGCTTCTCTAAATGAAAAATGGTTAAAAAAAATTGAAGAATGGAAAAAAAGAATCGATTGTGAATATGATTGGGGATGTGAGATTTGTCCGTACCAAGAAGAATGTTATGAAATTAAACAAGTTTTAGTTGAAAGAGAAAAAATTGTGAAATAATATCGAGGGTTTTTTTAATCTATTAAGATGAATGATAAAATTCACTATGACAAACCATTAACAATTTCAGTTGTAGGAAAGGGAGGTTCTGGTAAAACAGCCATAACAACTCTCTTAGCGAAAAGTATTTTAAAACTATATAAGTTTAAAATGCTTTTAATTGACGCGGACCCAACACATCCGCATCTCAGTTATATGGTAAATTTAATTCCAAAAAAAAGTCTTGAGAAATTGAGGACAGATGTTATAGATGAAATTTTAACAAAAGCAAAAGACTTTGAAAAAGTAGCAGAAAATATTGATTTCGAAGTATATAACGCCATAACTGAAAGTAAAGATTTTAGCTTATTTTCTATGGGACAACCTGAGGGACCTGGTTGTTTTTGTCCTTCAAATACTCTTTTAAGGAAAGTAATTAGCTCAATTTCTAAAGATTTTGACATAGTTTTAATTGATTGTGAAGCGGGACTTGAGCAAATCAACCGCATGGTAATAGAATCTGTAGATATACTTTTAATTGTTTCAGATATATCTATACGGAGTGTTGAAACTGCTGCTGCCATACGTGAAAGTGCTAAAAAATTTACTCATTATAAAAAAATGGGTTTAATTTTAAATAGAGTTAAAGGGAATGTTAGTCAAGTTAAAAAAAAACTTAAAGAATTAAAACTGCCTCTATTAGCTGAAATCCCTGAAGATAATGTGATAACTGAATTTGAATTAAAGGGTAAACCAATAATTGATGTCCCAGATAAGTCAAAAAGCTTATTAGAAGTAAAAAGCTTAGCAGAAAATCTTTTCTCTACAATAATAATCGAATAAAATTTGTACTTTTTGATAACTATTTTTGTAATTGATTGCTACAGGGAAAAATACCTACTTTTGGAGATGTTCCATATTGTTCTTCTAGAGCTGCAACCATTTCATTAAAGTCTTTTCGAAATATTGTTCTTGAAGGAAGGAAATGCTTTATATCTGCTTGATTGAGATTAGGAGAAAAGATACCAAAGGTTTTTCTCTTTAATTTTCCCTTGAAAAGTATTGAGTCTCCCCAATTTTTATATAGTCTAGCTCCCGTTTCACCTAACAGCGAGTGAAATCCTCTCCCTTCACTACACGCTGTTAACAAAACGACAGCACCCTTCACTTTTATAAAATTCCTAGAACTCAATAATAAATTAAAGCCTTTTGTAAATTGGTTTAACTCAGTATCCTCTGGATAGAGATTGAAGAAGCCTATATCTAAATTTAAATCAGGAGGCAATTCTGTTGAATAAACTTCTTTTGTTAACTCAATTGCCTTTCTATGAGCATCTATAAAATGGCCAGCATAAACTCCTGCAATTCCTCTTTTCAAAGTTGATACGACATTAATTGAAAAGTCCAATCCTACCTTTGTGCATACATCTTCGATATCTTTTCTTAATTCTGTTATAAATCCAATTCCTCCTCCTATTCCACGAACACCTGCTTGATGATTTGCTTCGAGGGTTTGAATTCCACATATTCCCGGTAATATAATCTTAGCTCCACCACCAAATCCTGCTAAAGGATGTGGAAGGACAGTTCCAATTGCAATCTTTAAATCTGCATCATGATATGATTTGTTTAGATAAATTGGAGTGCCTTTTTCAGAGTCGCCTATAAAGATTAAATTCTCATAAGGATGATGGTTTTCAATGTTAACTCTATCTACAATACTTATCCCTACTTTTTTAATGAAATCCTGTCTATGCATGGGGCGATGAGCTCCAAGAGCAGATAAGATGGATATTTTTTCATCTTCAATCCCCGCAGTATTTAATTGATTTATAATGATTTTTAAGATGTTCTCCATTGGAGTGGGCCTTGAAATATCCTCAACAACGATAATTGCATTTTGCTTTCCCTTAGCCAGTTCTATGAGTGGGGGTGTACCAATAGGGTTGTTTAGGGCAACTTCGATATCCTTTTGGGATATGTCTTTAGCATTTTTCATGTTAAATACTTTAACATCCCATGAATCAGGAAGCTCAAGAGTAAAATCCTCGTCCTCATACCAAGCAGCCCATGGAATTTTGAAGGTTTGTACCATATTTTAATCTCTTTTTCTAATAATTATGAATATCTAACTTTTCTAATTTATTTATTTTTGGAACACCATTTTCATGAAGCATTTGGAAAGTGATCTTTAAGGTTATTTATGAATACCTGGATCTAGATAGGGAGTTTTAGAATAGATAATATTTGTACGTTTCTTTCTTAATTCTTCCAATAATACTTCTTCGGTTAATTCTTTTAAATTCATTAAAGTCCAACCATGCACTCCTCCTCCTGCTAAACCATCTGGAGTATGCATATCTGTTCCTGATATCATTCCAACTTCATTTTTATGCTCATTACAAAAATCATAAGACTCATGATCATAGACATTTTCAGGTTTAGAATCATCATTAATAATTTCAATAAAATCTATCCCCCATTCCAATAGAGTATCACGAGAAGGATGAGTTTTCATATTGTATTCATATAAACTCCACGGGATATGATTACACACCACAATAGCTCCTAGGTCATGAGCTCTATTAATTGCTTCAATAATTTGTTCATCTGAAGTTTTATACGAGATTTTGCTATCCCAATTTGTGATTCCTAGAAAATTTAAATGAATTCTATTAGTAGTCCATTCAATTCCACTTAAGATTATAATACCCTTTTCAGCGTATTCATTTCTAACTTTGTCAACTTTTTCTAAATGACGCATATTATTATGATCAGTTATAGCTAGAGCATTATATCCCATTGATAAATGCCACTCAACATTTTGTTTAATCGTAAGTGCGCCATCACTAAATTCCGTATGTGAATGTTGATCAAATACTACATTATGCTTGTTTTTATCATAGCCTGGAGGAGATTGCGTGATTATGCCTTTCCAATCATTATCAGAATAAACAATTTTCAACAAATATATAGAAGTTCAAGATATTGATTTTAAATCTCTTTTTAAAAGAGAGATTTTAAATTTTTTAAAGAAATATTTATTCGCATATAATTGTTTGTCTCTCGAATTTCTTCAAAAAGACTGAAAAAAAATAGTTTTTTATACTAGTTTATCATTAAATATAGTTAAAGTAAATTCAAAAAATATAATGAACGTCTAACATCAAATTCTTAATAGGGTGATTTGAGATTGGTTAATTATTCTCCAGAAGACTGGCTTATAGGTTTATCATCATTGGGTATTGTAATTTTTGGTTATTGTTTAGGATTGTATTTCTTATATAAATCTAGAAAATTAAAGATAAAGCTGCTCACTTATTATAGTATAGCAACAATTTTAGTAACTACAGGATGGTTATCGATTTCTCGTTCGTTCTTTTTACAAGTAGTAGTATTAATAAAGTATTTTATGTGTACTTAATGTGGTTACCAGTACCTATTTCAGCGATAATTATGTATTTTATTGCTTCCGAGTTATTAATACCAGATAAGAAATGGTATTTTTTGATTCCAATTATTGCATTTCAGCTTTTTTTAATAATAGGTACTATTACGAACCCATTAGGAAGCGTGGTGTTTATTGAACCACCATTAACTGGTTTTATACATAAGGCAGGACTTGACCCTAGTACTATCTCTAGCCTATTGGGACTAGTGAGTATGCTATTTCTCCTTGTATTTGCTGGATTCGGATATTTACGAAAAGGTGTTAAATCCGAAGGGGTAATACGTAAAAAATTCTTTTTTTTGGCAATATCAATTATGTTTTTAGTTGGATTTGGGATAATGGATAGTTTAACATGGGGTTTTGTATTAGTATTTGTAAGAATTGGAGCTATGAGTAGTTTCATTTTTGCCTATTTAGCTTTAAGGACAGAGCCGGAGAGACGTAAAAAACGTGTGCTAATTACCGAAGAAGAGATTTCCTTTCATATGGAAAAGAAAATTTGCGTTGTGTGTAAAGGAAATGTATCAAGAGTAAATTACATGTGCCCAAAATGTAATACTCTTTATTGTGTCAATTGTTCTGAAGCATTAAGCAATTTAGAAAATATATGTTGGGTCTGTAATGAACCTATTGATGAAACTAAACCCGTTAGACCATATAAAGAAGGGGAAACAGCAGCAGATCTAAAAATTTCTAAAAAGGATGAGTAGTAGTATTGAAAATAATTAATCTTTTTATGGATATCTCTATTAAACTTATATAGGTCTAAACATAATAGAGAAATGTATATATGACGAAAAAACACACACTCCCCAATAAAGAAATAAAAATTGAAGAATCATTATTTAGATTGATCAAACGACCAGGTAGTATTACTGAGGAAGAGGTAACATTTCATAGGGAGAAGAAAATCTGCTTAGCATGTAAAGGAGAAGTATTAAGAATAAATTACATATGCCCAGAGTGTAGTGCTCTTTATTGTATTAAATGTATTGAAGAATTAACTAAGTTAGAAAATGTGTGTTGGGTTTGTAATATGCCTTTTGATCCCTCTAAACCCTCAAAGCCCTATAAAAAAGAGGAAGAGAAGGTTTAGATCGGCAAATCAGAAAAAATACAAAAGAAATCCTTCTCAAAATAAATAGGTTGTAATTTCATTATCTTGTTTTGTTCTAAAAGTGCACCTTAAACCTTTATTAATAGATTTATTTCTTATTTTACAAATAAAATTAAAAATAAAAAGGCAATTTTGAATGAAACTTAATGGAGATAAGATAAAACACAAAATAAGTTCAATTTCTACTAGTATTTCTTCTCTTCTAATTCCATTTTTCCAATACGTGCCTTGCACTGCTATATGGTTTGGTATCATGAGTGTACCATTAATAACTTATTTAGGATTCTTTTTTCAAAACCCTGGAATTATAGTTTATGACATGAAATTCTTATTTAGGGCTGAGGGAATTTATATTATAATTTGTGGTTTCATATTTTATATTTATTCTCTAATATATCAATTAACTCACAGAAAACGCTTAATTCAAAGCGGACCATATAAATACGTCAGGCACCCCCAATATATTGCGTTTATTATTATAACTTTTGGAATGACTTTAGTGGCTTTTCAGACGAGCCCAATTTTCAATTTTAATTTATATAATATTGATGGCAATACTGTTTTGCTTTATATTTGGATTGGCGAAGTATTAGCATACATAATTTTAGGAAAAATTGAAGATTTTGCATTGAAAGCTAAATATGGTGATGAATTCTTAGAGTATGCTAATAAAGCATCATTTATGATTCCTTTTTTAAAACTAAAAAGGAATAAAATTGAAAAAGAACAATTGCATTAATATTATGGAAACCAAGGATGAATTTTAAAAGAAGTAAAATTAAAAGAAAAACTGAGGTCATTACTACGAGAATTTCTTCAATATTCATCCCAATTTTTCAATACGTACCCTGTTTATCCATATGGAGAGGTTTAATGAGTGTTCCATTAATAACTTACTTAATATTTCTCTTTCAATACCCCAAAATGCTACAACATGACTTTTATTTTTTATTGGGAAATCATGGTATTTATTTTATTATTTTTGGTTTCTGGCTTTTTGTTTACTCGTTAATTTTTCAATTAACTCATAGAAAGCAGCTGATTCGAACCGGACCATATAAATATATGAGACACCCTCAATATCTTGCTTTCATTCTTATGACCTTTGGAATGACATTAATAGTTTTTCAGACGACACCTGTTGTCGAATTTAATCCCTTTCATCTTAGAGGTTATACTGTTATATTCTATATTTGGATCTGTGAAGTGTTAGCGTATATAATCTTAGGTAAGATTGAAGATATTGCTCTAAAAGCCAAATATGGAGAAGAATTTTTAAAATATAAAACTACAGTATCTTTTATGTTCCCAACCATTAAATTAAAGAAAAATGACTCGAAACATGGAATTGAAAAATAATAAACAGGTAAGAAAAGTCAATTACTTCTATATATTGAAATCCTTACTCATAATTTTTTCTTTAATTTTATTATTAATCATCTTAGTTCAGCTTATTGATTTATATGAAGAGCCAACCTTTGGAAAAAGAGAAAATTTCGAATCAATTATCATTTCTCTTCTAATAACAGCGATTTTATTAATATCAACTCTGACATTACTTACGTTAAAAGAGTATAGAAGCTATATAATAAGAAGAAGTTATATCCAACAAGGAAATTCTTATTTAACCCTCACTGATATCTTTGAAAATGAAAACCGTTTAAACATAATAAATCAAATCCTGAGGAATCCCGGGATTCATCATAATGAATTGTTACGCAACTGTGATTTACAAAAAGGTCAATTGCAATGGCATTTGGATGTTTTACTAAAATATAATATCATAAAAAAAGAAAAATACGGACAATTCACAATTTATTTTCCTATTACAACCTCATTTGATGCAATTGAATATTTAGAAAATCTTATTGCAAAATCAAAAACCACTTCAGAGATCCTAAAAATTATTAAAGAAAATCCTGGGATTAATTCTTCTGAAATATCTCGAATTCTAAACCTTTCTAGGAATACTATAAAATATCATGTTGATAAATTATCAAAAGAAAAATTAATTACATCAACTCGAAATGGTCGTAAATTAGAGTTATATCCAATTCTACAATAATGTGATGTAATTTCCTTAGTGGATCCAAATTAGTTTTATATCTTTTTTTATCTTTTGAATATCTTTCCAATTTGAGGATAAACTATTTATGAATTTGATATGATATTTAAGAAGAAAAGCATTAGTAACTTTAAAACTGGCTTATTTTATACTTATTATTAAAAAAAGAGGAATAGGGAATGGTTAATGAAGAAATTGACTTAAAGATAAGAAGCAAAAGCCTTTTTGATGGCATTAGCAAAACACCCTTTAGACATGGTAAAAGAGAATTATTGAAGGCCTTAGGTTTAGATGATCAAGATATTGATAAAAAACCATTCATTGGAGTAGTAAATACTTGGAATGAACTCAATCCAGGTCATAAACATTTAAGAGGTCTTGCTGAAGCTGTGAAATATGGAATCCTTGAAGCAGGGGGTGTACCTTTTGAATTCTGCACTATTGCAGCATGTGATGGGTTAGCTATGGGAAATATTGGAATGCGTTCCATTTTACCACACAGAGAAGTAATTGTAGATTCAATTGAATTAATGGTTGAAGCTCATCGATTAGATGCTATGGTTACTTTATCTACCTGTGATAAAATAAATCCAGCAATGTTAATGGCAGCAGTACGATTAGATATCCCTACAATATGTGTTCCCGGAGGTTCGAATTTATATCAAGTAAGATTCATGCCCGATTATAAAGGTATTGCAATAGAAAATTACGATGATTATGCTCATAAGTTTGGATGCATCACTTGTGCAACATATGGTGCTTGTGAGGCTATGGGTACTGCAAATACTACGCAATGTTTAATGGAAGCCTTTGGGATGACACTACCTAATGCGGGTACAATCCCTGCAATGACACAAATGAAATATATGATCGCAAAAAACTCAGGGAAAAGAATAATTGAATTGTTGAAAAAGAGAATAACTCCCTCGCAAATAATGACTAAAAAATCCTTAGAAAATGCTGTGATAGTCGATTTAGCTATTGGAGGATCGACCAATTCAGCACTCCATCTTCCAGCAATCGCAAATGAGATGGGAATAGATTTTAATTTAGAAATGTTTAATGAGTATAATAAAAAAATACCAACAATTGTAAACGTTGCCCCATCGGGTGATTATGGAACTCCTGATTTATATAAAGCAGGGGGGATTCCTGCGGTATTAAGTAGATTAAAGGAATTTCTTCATTTAGACTGTTTAACTGTTTCGGGAAAAACTATAGGAGAACTTATTAGAAGAGTAAAAGTTCTGGATGAGAATATTATAAAACCTTTGAATGATCCTGTCTTTCCCGAGGGCGGAACTGTAGTATTAAAGGGTAATTTAGCTCCAGAAGGAGCTGTGGTCAAACAATCAGCAATTAAGAATAAACATATGTTAAAGTTTGAAGGACCTGCTATATGTTTTAACTCCGAACAAGACGTGACTGATGCGTTAACTTCGGATCGAGTTCAAAATAATTCAGTAATTATCGTTCGATATGAAGGTCCAAAAGGAGGTCCGGGTATGCCCGAATTACTAGCCGTAACGATGACTTTAGTAGGAAAACGTAATTTAGATATGGTTGCTCTAATTACTGATGGACGTTTTTCAGGATATACATCAGGACCTTGTATCGGTCATGTGAGTCCTGAAGCTTATGTTGGAGGACCGATTGCTCTAGTGAGAGATGGAGACATAATCAAAATTGATATTCCTAATAGAACTCTTGATGTAAATATCACGAATGAAGAAATGCAAGAACGCTTAGGAAAATGGAAACCTTTTGAGAAAGATATTAAAAGTAAAGCGCTTTTGAAATACCGCAGTCTTGTATCCTCTGCTGCTGAAGGAGCAATCCTTAAATTTTAAATAATATCCATTCAATTTTAAATTTATTTTTTCTAAATAATGACCTTTGGAAGCGAAAAATAAAAAGTCGAACCCTTATTTCTGCCCCCAGATTCGACCCAAATTTTTCCACCATGTAAATCAATTATTTTTTTAGCAATATGTAAACCTAAACCAGTACCTTCAGTAATAATATCGTATCCCTGCCCATATCGTTCGATTTTCCCAAATTGAGAAAATAATCTCTCCTTTTCTTTCTTTGTAAATCCAATACCATTATCATGTACCGCAATTGTTATAAAATCATCTGTAATTGTAGAGCTGATTTCTATTATTCCATTTAGCGGTGTATATTTAATAGCATTAGTTATGAGATTATTAATTGCATGGCGTATCTGATCTTTATCAAAACTAATTGTGATATTATTATGTATGTTTAATATAATCGAATGTCCTCTTAACGCAGCAAAACTCTTTAATTCTCTTACACTTAACTCAATTATGGAAGATAAATTATCTATAATCTTATTTAATTCACCTTGACCAGAATCTAATTCCGCTTTATGTAATATATCATATATAATAGTTTCTAGACGTAGAACCCCCTTTTTTATATGACTAATTATTTGGAGCTCATCAATGCCGAGATTATCTTTGTATTTATGTAAAAGTAAGTCAGCATAACCTTTAATATGCATAGCTGGAGTTTTTAACTCATGAGAAGTTCGTGTGAGTAATTCAGATTTTAATTTACTGAGTCTAGTTAATTCTTCTTGCGCTTTCTTTCGTTCGGTCATATCAATTTGAGTAACTAAATCTGCTGGACGCCCTTCGTACATAATTGTTTTTGAAATATTATCAACCCAGAATAACTCTCCAGATTTTTTAACAGCATGTATAGAATAATGAACAATCACCTCTGGATCACCTAACTGTTTTTTCTTAACTTGCTCCCTAATTATCTCTACATAATCAGGTGCAACAACCTTCATGAATCCTCCGGGTTTCCAATTGAGCATTTCCTCTGTTGAATATCCCATTAAATCAGCCATTTTTTGATTTGCATATTTAATAACATTATCTTGAATAATTGAGATAGCTAAAAAGGATTCTTCTGTAATAGTACGGAATTTTTCTTCCGATTCTTTCAATTTTTGTTCTGCCTTTTTCAGATCAGTTATATCTCTTAATGATGATTGTATAATTTTTACACCATCAAGTTCTATTAAATCAAGATTAATAGAACCTAAATATTCTGTATTATTTTTCTTTTTGAACTTAGTTTCAAAATCACGCACTTTTCCAAATTCCTGTAAAAGCTTTTTTAGTTTTACTCGATCATTTGGATCAGCATAAATCGAACTTGCTTCAAGGTTCTTAAATTCTTCAATTGAATAACCAGTAATTTTTTCCATAGCATCATTGCTATCAATAATTTTTCTATCTATAGTAAACAGATTTATTCCAATTGGAGATTTATCAAATAATAAACGATATTTTTTCTCAGATTTTTTTAATTTTTGTTCCGATTCCTTTTCTCTCGTGATATCATCAAAAATTGTTATAAATTCTCCTTTTTCCTTAGAAATAACAGAAATTCTAAAGTATTTATTCATTGGCGGGAAGAAAATCTCAAATGAATATGATTCTTGCGTTTCTGCTACTTTTGAAAATATATCTAAATATGGAGCACTCTCAACTTGATATATTTCAGTGGCCATTTTATTTATGACATCTTCTTTCTTAAGTGATAATATTTTTTCGTAAAGCGGATTAACATCAGTTATAATATAATCAACTGGATTCTCTAATGAATCATACACAATTCTATGATATGCAATACCGCTAGTTGAATTTTCAAATAAACCTCGGAATTTTTCTTCAGACTTTTTTAATTGTAGTTCATTTTTTTTACGTTCAGTGATATCTCTACCAATAGCCACTATGTACTTAAGGTTAGCATCATCATCAAAAATTCCTGAAGCAATATATTCAAACGGAATTAGATTTCCCTCTTTAGTGATTAAATTTAATTCATTTGTGGTAGTTCCTCCTTGTTCTACTACTTCAGTTGCTATTACTAACTGCTTTAATTCGTCTTCACGATAATAAGTTTCTGGAGCTTTTAAAATAGACATTTCCTCATCGCTGTAACCACTCATCTCCTTAAATGCCTTATTCCATCGTACTGCCTTTCCCGTCGAAGGATCGAAAACGAAAAATGTATCTCTCTGAGCATTCAAAGCCGTGTCCGTGAATTCCTTTTCTTTTAGAAATTCTTCTTCAATCTTCTTTTGTGCAGTTACATTGAATATTGTTAAAACTCAGCTTTTTACATCGCCATTAGGTTTTTTAATCGGAATCAAGCTCCAATCCCATGAGGTAACTCCCCAATCCAGATGTTCGGCGTACTTAAAATCTTTAACTTTGACATAGTAAGGTTCTCCAGTTTCTACTACGTTCCGAAAAATCTGTTTGTTTTCTTCATTGGGATACAAATCAAAGTGGTTTCTCCCAATAAAGAACATTCTGTCTTTTTTGTCTGCTTCTGCATATGCTTTACTAACTCTTAAGAAATTGAACTGAGTATCCATGTGGGCGATCATAACATTTGATTGATCGAAAATTGCATCTAAAAGATTGTTATTTTCCTCGTGGATAGGATTTTTTATTGATTCAGATATTTTTTTTTCATTCATTGGCTCTCAAACCCAATCTTATTTCAAAACTAATAATAAAAGGAATTTCTTATATTATTTCTTTAAGAAATCCAAATATTTAAGGGTAGGTCTTTTATTTGTTGTCAAGTATATCTGATTTCTCCGACTTTTACATTTAATATCTGAAAGGTTCAGAAATTTTGTATACCAATAACAACTAAGATAATTTAAATCTAATTTTCAGCAAATAATAAAAAGGTAATTTTGGAATATTTATCTGTTCTTTTTTACAGAATAATATAAATAGGATTTTAGTCATTATAAGAAATTTTTAATAGTTCCTTCTGCAATTTAGAAGCTTAGAATTTAAAGTGGATGCCATATCTTCTATGTATTAATTTCTAGAAGTTATAAATTTCCTGTAACCCTTTTTTTCTCATCAATATCGACGAGTTCTTGCGCATAGGCTCTGTATAATTTTTTATATACCATTTCATTCTGCTTGATTGGCTCTTTTACATCAGTGAATCTTATCATATTAGTTATTGCATTATCTAAACTTTCATATCTCTTGGAATTATGAAAGACCAATATTGCAGCACCTAAAGCAGCAGCGTCTTTTACTTCTGGGATTAAAATCTTTTTTGAGGTAACATCTGCAAGAATTTGTGCCCATAGTGGGCTGTTCATTGCGCCCCCATCAGCTCTTACTTCGGATACTTTTCTTCCTCCTACATCCTCTAGCATTTTAAGACACATATGAGCACCTAAGCAAGCAGATTCCATGATGGCCCGTATAAAGTGAGCTCTTGTATGATTCCATCCCAACCCGTGAATAGTACCTTTTCTGAACATGTATAAAGGTATGAATAACAAACCTTCACTGCCAGGGGGTATAGTTGATGCTTCATTTGCTAACATATCATAAACATTTTTTTTTCCTTCAGAACTTTGGTTATCTTGTAATTGAGAAAAATTATCTTTAAACCATTTCAGCGTAGAACCTGCTCCAAACATAGCACTTTCAATATTCCACTTATTTTTAATAATGGAGGGATATGAAAAAATTGGAGCACCTTCAGATGGTTTTATCCGTTTATCAGTAACATAGTCAACAAAAGTTCCAGTTCCAATGGTAATTTTTGCTTGACCTGTTTCTATTACTCCTAATCCTAAAGCAGAACATTGTTGATCCCCTCCTCCCATATATATTGGAATATTTTTTTTTAATCCTAATTCTTTTGCAGCTACAGTAGATAATTCTCCTAAAACTTCTCCTGCGAAATAAACATCAGGCCATAAGTCAATAGGGATTTCATAATGTTCCGCTAAACTCTCATCCCATTTTAGAGTATTAAAATCTAAGATTCCCAATATTCCATTAATAGGATCAGTTGCTATTACGTTGCACAATCTATTATAAATATATGTATCGGCATATGAAATTTTCGATATCTTTTTGAAAAGATCTGGCTTATTTTTTTTAATCCAGAGAATTTTTGGAATTGTTCTTCTTACTCCCTCTTCTGTAGCCCAATTTTTTGCACTAGTCTCTTCTCTCCCATCCATCCAGGTTAAAGCAGGATGTAATACAGTTCCTTTATTATCTAAAAAGGTAACAGTCTGTCTTTGAAATGAAGCTGCAATTCCTATTATGTCATTGATGTTTATTTTTTTTACCACATCATTACAAGTTCTTTTTATTGCATTCCACCATATCAAAGGATCTTGTTCTGATATTCCCTTAGGTTGCTTAGTAATAGTATATTCTTCACAGGATTCTGCTATTAACTTCCCTTTAATATCAAATATAAAGGTTCTAGCTCCTGTTGTTCCAACGTCAAAAACGCATGCTAATTCACTCATATACAGCTCACTAATTACGTTTAAAATGGGTATTAAAACAAAAAATTAAATCTAAAGATTTTTTTAAATTTTCTACCTTGCCAACTTTTAACTTTTACTTTTAATAACTCTAAATCAATAAAGAATTTTAATCTCATTTAATAATTTAAAAATAAAATTCTCAAAAAGATTTAAAAAAGAGCTTTTAGAAGGATAGTAATCATGAAAGATCTAGAGATTAACTTTATTGAATATTTGTTTAATTAATCGCTTAATCTTATTGAAATTGTATCATCTAATAACAAAAAAATTAAAGTTTGATTTTATATTATTTATGTATGCTTATAAAGATGAATAAATATGAATGAATTAAACGAAAAATTACTCCAAGATATATTATCATTACCTTCACATCTAAGAACTATATTAATTGATAAATTAATAGAAAGTCTTAATGTTCCAATTCAAAAAGAAATTGATGATTTATGGGCTGAAGAAGCAGAAAAACGCATTTCTGACATTAATTCCGGTAAAGTTCAATCAATTTCAGGTGAAAAAGTTTTTGAAGATATTCGAAGTCGGTTTATAAAATGAAATATAGTTTCCATCCCTTAGCCGTTAAGGAATTAAATGATTCGATTGATTATTATGAAGATAAGATTCCTGGTTTAGGTCTAGAATTTTCTAAAGAAATTTATTCCACAATTCATCGAATTCTCCAATTTCACAAAGCATGGGCTAAAATATCATAAAATTGTCGTAGATGTATAACCCAACGCTTCCCATATGGAATAATTTATCAAGTTAAAGAAGTTTAGATATTAATTGTTTCAATTATGCAATTAAATCAAAAACCTAAAAGTTGATATAAACGTATTGCTTAGCTATTCCATCATTTATAGCTCATTTAAAATGGTTAGTAAAACAAAAAATTAAAGCTAAAGGTTAAATTTAATATTTAATCACATTTGATAATTTAAAAATATAATTGTAAAAAAGAACTGTTAGAAGATGGTAATTATGAAGGATCTAGGGAAAAAATTATTTGAAAAAACGTGGAATTTCAAGAATAGAGACACTATTCTCTATAAATTACAGAATACTGATTACGATGTTTTAATCATTGGTGGAGGTATTACTGGAGCAGGGGTTGCACGAGAAGCTGCAATGAGGGGTTTAAAAGTGGGTTTAGTTGAGATGCAAGATTTTGCGGCAGGCACTTCTTCTAGAAGCTCAAAATTAGCTCATGGAGGGCTGAGATATCTTGCTTATAGGGAATTAGATTTAGTTAAAGAGGCAACAACTGAACGAAACTGGATGAGAGCTCATATTCCTCATTTAATTAGACCTGTACCATTTTTGTGGATTAATTGGAAAGAAGATACTCTAAAGAGACAGTCTATAGAATCAGCTTTAAAACTTTATGATTCCTTAAGTGATGAATCACAAGAATTTAAAAACTTCAAAAAATATCAATGGTTTTCAGCAGAAGAGCTGGAAAAGTTAGAACCTGAAATTAAAGACAAGGTAGATCAAGGGGGAGCAATATATTATGATAACAGCGTGGATGATGCTCGATTAACGATTGAAACATTGAAGGAAGCTGTGATCAGAGGAGCTGATGTTATTAGTTATTGTAAAGTAATAGACTATACTGTGGAAGAAGATAAAATCATTGGGATTAAATGCCAAGATCTGGAGAATAATAAAGATTTTAATGTTAAAGGAACCCTAATTGTGAATGCTACAGGGATTTGGAGTGATAATCTACTTAATAATTATCCTAAAGATGTACCAAAGCCTTTAATCAGACCGACTAAAGGCGTCCACCTAATATTTAAAAGAAAACATATACAACACGAAAATGCTGTAATTGTACGTTCTTTATCAGGTGACCGTGGGTTTTTTATTTTGCCTCGCGGTGATTATACTATAATTGGGACCACCGACACCGATTTTAAAGGAGACATAACTAATCCTTTTTGCGGCAAAGAGGATGCAGATTATCTTATTGAATCTGTAAAATACCATTTCCCTAATGCCCAAATAGGATATAAAAATCTTATATCAACTTATGCGGGGATTAGACCTTTGGTTATGCAAAAAGGTAAATCTGAGAGTGAAATCTCCCGAAAACATAGTATTTTTTTCTCTGGTGATGGATTATTGACAATAACAGGGGGAAAATTAACTACTTTTAGGAGTATGGCAGAAGATTTACTTGAAATGGTTATAAAAGAACAAATATTTTCAGATATAGATCGAGAAAAAGGATTTTCAAAACTGAAATTTCTTATAGGATTAGATCCAGAAGAATGGCAAGATAATCTCAAGAAATATGCAATTAAGCTAGACAATAAGATAACTCATCATCTTTATCAACAATATGGTCGTGGTGCCATTGAAATAATGAAACTTATTGTAAAAGATCCGAACTTAGGTGAAAAAATAGTAGATGAAAATGATTTCATCAAAGCAGAGATACTGTACGTATTACGTCATGAATTAACAACCCATTTAATAGATGTATTTCGCAGAAGGACAGAAATGAGTTTGTTTATAAACCATCGAAAACAGTTTGATGCCGCAGAAAAAGTGGCTGTTCTCATGGCAGAAGAATACCGATGGGATGAAACTAAAAAAGAGCAAGAAATTAAAGATTACATAGAATACATTGAAAAAACAGTTGATTTTATTCCGAATATTCCCCTTTCATCATAAAAAATATAAAAATTAATACTTTTTTTAGTTATATTTTCTGTACTATATTTAATAAAAAAATTTTAGAAAATCTAAAAAAATAAAAATATAAATATATAAATAAAAAAATGCAAATAAGGAGGAATGCTTATGAAAGCGATTGTATATACAGAATACGGGTCTCCGGATGTTCTTCAGCTCAAAGAGGTTGAAAAGCCTATCCCTCAGGACAATGAGGTATTGATAAGGATATATGCAACAACCGTACATGCAGGCGATGTGAAAATGCGAAAGGGTGAACCACTTGCTGCAAGACTTTACAATGGTCGCAAAAGACCAAAGAGAATAACTATACTAGGGTTTGAACTAGCCGGGGAAGTCGAATCAGTAGGTAAAGACGTAAAACTATTTAAGAAAGGTGATCAAGTTTTTGCATTTCCCGGTTTTCATTTTGGTGGTTATGCCGAGTATATATGTCTGCCTGAAGAAGTAGGCAAAGGAAGGGCGGCAAAAGAAGGGATGCTGGCTATAAAACCGACCAATATGACTTTTGGGGAAGCCGCCCCTGTTACTGGTGGAGGAATTACAGCATTAATTATTCTTAGAAAGGCAAATATCCAGAGCGGACAAAAAGTCTTGATATATGGCGCTTCTGGAAGTGTAGGTACTTTTTCAGTACAACTTGCCAAGTACTTTGGGGCAGAAGTTACTGGAGTATGCAGTACACCTAATTTAGAAATGGTGAAATCTCTGGGAGCTGATAAAGTAATTGATTATACTAAAGAGGATTTTACCCAAAGTGGTGAGCTTTATGACGTTGTTTTTGATGCAGTAGACAAGATTCCGTCTTCACTAGGTAAAAAGGCTCTAAAAAAGACAGGAATCTATCTTAACGTTAGAAAATCTTCGGGTAGTGGAAAGGACTTAAAATCTGAAGATCTAATCTTCCTTAAAGAGATTATTGAGGAGGGAAAGTTAAAATCGGCCATAGATAGGAGCTATTCCTTGGAACAGATAGTCGAGGCTCATACATATGTTGATAAAGGGCACAAAAAGGGAAATGTAGTAATAACTGTGGTAGGAATTTAAATTTCAAATTTTTTCTTTTTAATTAAATAATAAATATTATCACTAATTTTTAATGATATTAGTGATCATTAAAAAATGAACTATGTTGAAAATGACCGAATCAAAGTAATCTTGGAGGAATTCTTATGAAAGCGATTGTATGGACAAAATACGGACCACCGGATGTTCTTCAGCTCAAAGAGGTAGAAAAACCTACT
>JAHLWT010000162.1 GCA_019057775.1 Promethearchaeota archaeon | reverse complement strand
CTGTACCTGAAGCTATGGCTTTCAAAATCCTGCGCATAATCTTACCGCTTCTCGTTTTTGGCAAGGCATCAGCAAATTGAATTACATCTGGCTGAAATACTGGACCTATTTCTTGCCTAACGTGCATACGAATCTCTTTCGATAATTTCGCTGATTTTTCAATGCCGCTCATTAATGTCACAAACGCCCAAATAGCTTGTCCTTTTATCTTATGCGGAAATGGTGCTACAGCAGCTTCAGCTACCGTAGGATGTGAGACTAAAGCACTTTCTATTTCCATGGTGCCTATTCGATGTCCAGAAACTTTAATAACATCATCCAATCGCCCCAAAATCCAATAATATCCATCTTCATCTCGACGTGCTCCATCTCCAGTATAATAATAACCAGGATATTTTTCTAGATAAGTTGATTTAAATCGTTCTGTATTACCCCACACATCGCGTAACATTCCTGGCCATGGGTTTTGAATAGTAAAATAGCCTCCTTCATCTGGTTCTGTAACTTCATTACCTTCTAAATCAAAAATAACTGGTTTAATACCTAGGAAAGGTATACAACAAGATCCTGGTTTAGTAGGGGTCGCTGTAGCAATAGGTGTCATAACAAAACCCCCTGTTTCAGTTTGCCAATATGTATCTACAATTGGGCATTTTTCCTTTCCAATAACCCTATAATACCATGTCCAAGCTTCTGGATTTATTGGTTCACCAACCGTGCCAAGGACTTTCAATGAACTTAGATCATGTTTTTTAACCGGTTCTTCTCCATATCTCATAAGGGCTCTAATCGCAGTTGGGGCTGTGTAGAAATGAGTCACTTTATGTCTTTCTACAATATCCCAAAAACGATCTACATCTGGGTATGTTGGAACTCCTTCAAACATCAGACTTGTAGCACCATTAGTTAATGGTCCATATACAATATAGGAATGACCGGTAATCCATCCAATATCAGCGGTACAATACCATATATCTCCGTCTTGATAATTAAAGACAAGTTTATGTGTAAAAGATGTATATAGTATATAACCAGCCGTAGTATGCTTAACTCCTTTTGGTTTTCCTGTAGTTCCACTTGTATATAAAATGAATAGAGTATCTTCCGAGTCCATCTCTTCAGGTTCACACTCTTCACTTATTCCATCAATAAAATCATGATACCAGATATCCTTATCGGTGTGAGGAATATCTCTACCAGATCGTTTAACTACAATTACATGCTCTATAGTTGGCACATTATTTATTAATTTTACAACATCAGCCATTTTTGGATAAAATTTTCCCGATCTTACGGTTTCATCACTTGTAAAGAGGAGTCGAGAATCTGAATCTTTAATTCTGTCTTTAACTGCTTCTTTTGAAAAACCTCCAAATACAATAGAGTGTATAACACCAATTCGAGCGCATGCTAGCATAATAATCGCTAGTTCAGGAACCATCGGAAGCCAAATTGTAACTCTATCACCTTTTTCTAATCCAAGTCCTTTCATTCCATTGGCGACTCTACTAACTTCTTTTAAAAGCTCGGTATAAGTGAATTTTCTTATTTTCCCTGGTTCATCAGCTTCCCAAATTAAAGCAACTCTATCCCCTTTTCCAGCCTTAACGTGCCTATCTAACGCATTATAACTGACGTTAAGTTTTCCGCCTACAAACCATTTACCTGGAAATAAGTCGGTTTTTTCCCAAACTTTTTCATATGGTTTGAACCAATCAATTGATTTTGCTTGTTCACCCCAAAATCCTTCCATATCTTCTATAGATTGTTGATATAGTTTCTGGTATTCATCAAATGAAATCCCGCTCTTAACAAATTCAGTATCGAGTTTTTGAGGATCAAAAATACGGGTTTCAGTAAGAATACTTTCCATCTTCAAATCTTCTTTCATATATCTTCACATTTTTGAATTTCTTGTGTCTTAATTAGTATGATTAACAAATAAATTTGTTTATTTTAAAACGATTATTCCATTTCTAAAAAGAGGGGTATCAAATTTAAACATTTTATTTATAATTTCAAAACAATTAAATGGATTAAAGTACAAATAATAAAAAGATTAGATATCAAATTTTTAAATTAAAAAGCTTAAGTTTATGATTAATTAGTCAAAATGGAACAAAGAAAATATATTGATTCGGATTGGAGAATTAAATATAGAGATAAGGAAATAACAGCAGAAGAAGCTATAAATAAAATAATTCCAGGAAACCGCGTTTTTATTGGTACTGCGTGCTCAGAACCTCAAGCTTTGACGTCAGAACTAATAAAACAATCCCGTAAATTAATTGATATTGAAATTATCCATTATTTTACAATTGGACCTGAAAAATATTTTAGAGAGAAAACTGAAGATTTATTTCGACATAATGCGTTTTTTATTGGGAGCACTTTACGAAAAGAAATAAATTCAGGTCAATCAGATTACACTCCCATTCACGCAAGTGAAATTCCGGATTTGATAAAATCAGGAAGGAAACATATTGATGTTGCATTAATTCAGGTTTCTCCTCCAGATCGTTATGGGTTTTGTTCTTTTGGAATTAATGTTGACATTACAAAACCAATTTCTCAATCAAGTTTTTTTACTATCGCAGAAATAAATCCGCAGATGCCAAGAACTCTTGGAAATAGTTTTATTCATATGAAGGATATTGATTATTTCATTTATAATGATACGCCATTGATTGAATTTAGTTTTAAAGGTAGAGATGTTGGTGAAAAAATAGCGAAAAATGTGGCAGACATTATTCCTAATAAAGCAACTATTCATATTGGTAGCGGTAATTTACCTAATCTTTGTATCCAATATTTAGGCAATAAAAAAGATTTAGGAATGCACAGTCATTTTATTACAGATAATATTATTCCGTTAATTGAGAATGCTGTATTAACTTGTAGAAAGAAGAACTTTCACCCTGAGAAAATTATAACAAGTTTCGCGCTTGGAACCAAAAAATTGTATACTTTTGTAGATAATAATCCATTTATTGAATTTTTTCCTTCTGATTATATCTGTAATCCAGGAAATATTGGGATGAATAAAAATATGGTTAGCATAAACCAAGCACTTGAAATAGATTTAACAGGTCAAGTTAATGCATCTAAAAAGAAATATAATTTTTATTCCGGTATTGGTGAAACTGTTAATTTCATGCGTGGAGCAGCACTTTCTAAAGGAGGTAAACCCATAATCGTTATTCCTTCAATTTCGGTTGATGGCGAGAAGTCAAAGATCGTACCTCGATTAGGAGAGGGAGCCGGAGTTATATTAACACGTGCTGATGTTCATTATGTTGTAACTGAATGGGGTGTAGCTCATTTACATGGAAAATCCATAAGAGAAAGGGTAATTGCAATGATTTGTATTGCTCATCCAGATTTTCGTCAATTCCTCTTAGAGGAAGCAAAAAGATTGAGGTATGTCTATTCTGATCAAATTCTTTCATGTGATTTTGATGGAAATATTTGTATATATCCTTCTGAATATGAAACTACTTTTTCGACAAGAGAAAAGGAAAAAATTAAAATACGCCCTGTAAAAACTACGGATGAACGTTTATTAAAAGAATTGTACTATTCTTTGAATGAAAGAGATCGATATCTCCGCTTTTTTGGGCTTAAAAAAGAATTTACACACTCAAAAACTCAAAACGAGGTAAATATAGATTATAATACCATTTTCTCAATTGGAGCTTTTATTGGAGATATTGAAAACGAAAAAATGATTGGAAATGCTACTTATTACTTAAATCCTCAACTAAATACTGCAGAATATAGCTTTTTAGTGAGAGAAGATTACAGAGGAAAAGGAATCGGGACTTTTCTCTATCAACATCTCATCATTGTAGCTAAGGAAAAAGGAATAAAAGGTTTTTATGGGACAATACATGTTCAGAACAAGAGTACAGTTAAAATTATAAGAAAAGGAGGGTATACTAAAATAACTCCTCCCGAAGTTGGAGAAAAGGAATTATTTTATGAAGTATTTTTCGATAAGGATAATTCAATTGATGATTAATCGATATTCTTAATTTTTGTTCAAGACTATTTTAAATGTTAACTTATGAAATTTAAATTTACAGATTACCATATTCATACTGCAAACTGGAGTACTGATGTAGGAGAGGATGGACCTAGTTTTTTTGATTATATTGAAGTTGCGGAAATAAATCGTATAAACATATGCTTTCTTGAACATTTTGAGCTTTGGTCAATTGAAAACGATAAAACGAATCCCTTCTGCGATGGAGGTATTCAAGATTATCTTGAAGAAATTGATGAATTGAAAGAAACTTATGATTTCATTTATAGTGGGCTTGAGGTTGAATACTACAGAGATAGAGAAATTGAATTATTAGAATTCATGGATGATTATAAAAGGGAATTAGATTTCATTGGAGGTACAATCCATGAATGGATTCCTGGTTATCCAATTACAAATAGGGAAAAACTAGTAAAATTACTGGAGAAAAAGAAGATGAAAACCATTATTGATGAGTATTTTGAGATATGTGAGATGATGGTTAAATCAAAAATATTTAAGAATATATGCCACATGGATACGATTTTTCGTTATATAAATGATAATGATATTAAACCGACAGAAGATTGTGATGTATCAGAGGAACGTGTTTTAAATTTAGGTAGACTTTGCATAAAAAACAAAACAGCTATAGAATACAATTTATCCGGACTAAGATTTCCCATTAATCGGCCCTTCCCTTCTAAAGAAGTTGTTACAAAATTAAAAAATGAAGGAGCATCATTTTTTATTGGCTCTGATTCACACTCGTTAGAATACTTTAAAGATAAAATAAATAGCATTAAAGAAGCATATGAGTTCTTAGCAACTATAAAATAAATTGACCTAATTTGAATTGCGATGATTATAAAAGACGTTATAAATGACATAAATAAATTAGATCAAGAAATAATTTTAAAATATAATGGTTTTGGAGGAAAACCTTTTACTATTATCTTAAGAGTAGCTTCTTTTTTTGGAAGAGAAACATTATGGATATTTTTGATTGCTTTTTATTTATTAGTCTGGTATGATCCGTTTTTATTATCTTATTTTTCCGCTACTTTCTTAATAGGGTTGATTTTAATATTAGTTATCAAACAAACAATTAAAAGACCAAGACCTTTTGAGAGATTCCCTAATATAATAATTTATGGACACCACCCAACTTCAAGGAGCTTCCCTTCTTGGCATTCTTATAATATTATCTCTCAAGGGTTATTAATAGTGTTTTATTTTAATGCCTCTCTGATCGTTTTAATAATATTTCTGGTTCTTAGTTTCTTGGTGTCATTTTCACGAATTCAATTAGGTGTACACTACCCTAGTGATGTAATATTTGGCATGATTTTTGGGATAATAGGGTTTATATTGGCAAGATACTTTATTGGTCCGCTGATATTCAAAACATTCAAATATCTAGAAAATATAGTAAATTTTGAAATTCAAAATCAGCAAATAAACTCATGGTTATATACTAATATCTATTACGTTATATTTTGTATATTCATTTACTGCGTAATATTATACTTGGCTCTATACAAATCAATAAGGACTAAATTAAAAAAAAGCAAGCAATATAGCTAAAGATCTAATCGTTTCTTCTTATCAAATAAATCTTTCAACTCATTGAGAACGGTTAGTCTAGCATTTTCTCGGGGTCGCGCAGAACCAATATTTGGATTAGCAATTTCAATAGGAATTCCGCTTTGAGCAATTTGAAATGCTCCTGATTCGATAGCTCGAAGACGACTATCAATATCACTAAGTTGAGTAGATAAACTTTCGGATAAACGAATAACAACATTTAACATTTCCTCCAGGGTCTTCCCGAGCCCATCTACTTTTCTTACTGTTGGATCTGTGATAGAATAACGGGAGTTCATAAGATTTTTTATATATTTAGCAAATTGTGGTTCTCGTGAAATTAAAGAATAAATTGAAGTTAAATAAATCTCTAACTCCAATTCAAGCTTTTTCTTTTTTATGATATCGTTTATATTATCTTTTAAGAGTTCAATATTAAGAAGGATTTTCGGATCTTTCTTTAAATCGGGATCAAATTTATGGAGAAAAATTAGTATAAAAGGGCTTTCCTCTAAGAGAATGACTGAATCAACAATCTTCCCAAAATAATCTAAAGCCTCATCAAATCTTTTTGGATCTTGTACATCAATTACGTAAATAAGTAAATCTAATTGAACGAAATATTGTTCTGGATTGGTCAAATACCTTTCTCTATATTCGATTTGTCCTCCGAGATCCCAGATAAACAAGTTTAATTTAGTATCCCCAAATTTCATTCTTACAACACCTTTAGTTGGATGTGTTGCAATCATCTCGCTTATACCTAAGCGACCACCAAATTTAGATAACAAGGATGTCTTACCAGCAGCGTCTAATCCTGCGACTAGAACCTTTTGATTAACGCCTTTGGGCCCAATTCCTTCCTTTTCTTCAGCAAGACTATTTATGAGAGTACTAATAGTAATCGCTTTTTTTAATCTGTTCTCAAGATCTGGGTATTTAACTTTAAGTTCTTCAATTTTTCCTTTTAAATCTTCGGTTAATTCTAAACCTTCTTCAGATTCTTCAATTTTTGTTAAAGTTTCAAAAGGATTCTCTTTATTCAATTTTGAAATTTCCCTAATTTTGGAAACCTCAAATAAATTTTTAATTATAGTGGATTCTTCCTTACCTATAAATTTAAAGGAAAGAATTGGAAGTTTTAATATATCTTCAATTTTTTCTATTTTATTAATCTTTACAGATTTAAGGTCAAGAAATTTTGAGATAACTTCGATTACGCTAGATATTTCTGAGGACATTACAATCGCTTTTTCTTTAATTATTAATGTATCGATTAACTTATTATTGTTTTGCAATAAACATTTAAGATACTAGTTAAAAAGACTTAGATTTAAATTTTCTTAAGATAATTTTTAATAGGGGATCAAACTTAAATATATTTATACTTATGTTTTTCATACTATAATAATGAAATTAAACATCTAAAATCCAATTATACCCAATATGCCAACTTATTTTGAAGATGATGATTTCTTTGAAGAAAAAGAAGAAGGAAAGGCCAGTTGTTGTGATTCGCCAAAGCTGAGTGAGGAGGATGGATTCTACGTATGTTTAAACTGTGGGTTTGTTTACTCAAGAATTCTTGATGATAGTCCACGTAGGGCGTTTACTCAAGAAGAAATCCAAAAAAGAAAGAGTACTGAAAGAGTATATAGTCCAATTGGTCCTAGAACAATTATTAGAGGATCAAGGGATGCAAGAGGCACTTTATTAAGCCCAAAGTATAAATCAAAGTTTAATAGATTAGCAAAAATACATAGATCATTAACCACCAGCTATGAAAGAAATTTATGGATCGCACTCCCAAATTTACAACGCCTACAGAAGAGATTAGCTATTCCAGATGCCGTAGCAGAAGATGCCCTTCGGATCTACACACAAACAGTAAAGAAAAAACTCACGATGGGGAGAAGTATAGACGCATTATTATCCGCCTCTATATTTGCTGCTTTAAGAGTGCATGGAATACCCAGAACAGCAGAAGAAATATCAAAGGTTGCTCAGATTCCTAAAAAAAAGGTTATCAAAAGTTATCGGTTAATATTAATGGAAGTTTTGCCTAAACTAAACCTGAAAGTCCAACATTTCAGTGCAGATCGTTATGTTGATAAATTCAATGAAGAGTTAAAACTTTCTATGAAATGTCGAAACATAGCTGTTAAATTAATTGAAAGAGCTAAAGAAAGCGGTTTTAATTCAGCGGGAAAAGATCCTAAAGGAATAGCGGCAGCTGCTATTTATATAGGATCAAAAATCTGTAATGAGAATCGAACACAAAAAGAAATCAGTCAGCTAGCCAGGGTAACAGAAGTGACTCTAAGGATGCGCGTTAAAGATTTACAGAAATATGCCAACATGGTAGATTAAACAGTTTCAGAATTTTTATAATTCTAAATCTATTAATTCTTTTTCTTCTTCGAATAGTGGCAAAATTTCCAATATATTTTTAATTTTTAGTCGATATTTATCGAGATTATTTAATTTCACATCAATGATGAAGAGGATTACCATTATGTAATAAGTCTCTTTTACCAATTTTTTGTTAATCCCTAACCGATCTAAAAATTCAGAGATGTTTCTCTTAATTGACTTGATTGGTTCTCCAACTTTTATTAAAACTAACCCATGTAGAAGAATTAGAAGGGAACTAATTTCAAGATCTTTTCTATTAGCTATCGTCTTTGCTAATTCAAAATACTTTACTGAAGCATCTTTAAAATTTTGTGATCCCAGTAACTTTAAAATATCATTATAGTATCTTTTTCTCATTGCATTTCTATTTTTTAGAATTTTATCACGATCTGTTCTAATTTCGACCATTAATGATTCAATTTTACCATACTTTTGATCCATTTCTATTTTTAGTTTTGATAAATCTCCAAGTTGTTTTCTTGAAAGTCCTTGCGTATCATCGCCTTTTTTTACTATCCCTTGATCTATATTTAATTCTCGTTCCTCTCTATAATCTTTACCCAAGTAATCATAAATCAATACCAATTCTTCCTCAAACAGGGGTAGATTCTTAAAATCTCCTAGTGCTTCTTTAATTTTCGCTTCATCATGAAATTTCTTCAAATCAATGATATAATTTATCAATGTCACCGGATAAGTTTCGGAAAACAATCTCCCTAAGCTAGATAGTGAATTTTTAATTTCAGCTAATAGCTTTTTAATTTCATCAAAATCATCTCTCAAAATAAGTAGAAAGCTAGCTACCGCTAATGATACACCAGCTAAATGGTATTTTTGAATATTATTTAACTTGATGATACTTTTTTTATACAATTCAAAAGATTCATCATATTCCTTAAGCTTGATTTTTTCTAAAGCCACCTTAAAATGAACTCGTTTCAAGCCTTTTCTCTTTTTTAATTCATTTTCTCTTTCTAAAAGGGCTTCATTTCCCCTCTTCTTTATTATAGAAGCTTGTTCTTTTAAGGTTTCTTCCTTATATAAGTTTTCTGCTCTCCTAGAAGCAGTTGCAATTTCTTTTGATTCTAGTTTTTCAATTTCTTTATGAATCTCACTTTTATACTCATTATCTTCAATCTTATCATTATAAGCGTTTGCTGAAGGTAAATCGCCTAACTGAATAAAAATTTCAGCTATTCTCTTAAAGATTTTATCATAAGTGATTTTGGATCTTTCTTTTTTTTCTAGATAAGATTCTGAAATGTTTAAGGCTTTCTTAATTAATTCTTCCACCTTTATGATTCCTAATCGGTTTCCTTCATTCTCTAAGATTTTAAAGGCTTCTTCTTTAATTATATCTATATAAATCAAACTAATTTCTTTACTCTCCTCGTAAAGCATTTGATTTCTAAAGATCCTATTAGATTTTTCTAAAATTAGTTCTTTTTCCTTATAATTATCTATTTTTTTAAACTCCCCTAATTTTTGAATGAATTTTGGAAATACTCTGGTTAAATATTTCTTCTTCATATCATTAGACAATTCATCAAAGGTATTAAAAAACTCTTTAAAAACTATACCTTCCAGTGATGCATCTAAAGATTTTGTAAAAATCTGATCTTTTATTTCAGCTTTACCAATAGATTTAAGGTATTTAGCCTGATTTTTTAATTGAATTGATGCTTTAAAAAAATCACCTTGTTTTGATAATTCCTCTGCTTCTTCAATGATTTTAGAGTTCATTTTTATAATTATGTCAATCTCAGCTTCAAAAAACTCTCTTAAAATTTCAATTCCTTTATTGATATATGCAGCATGTTCCTCTTTAATTAATACTGAATATCTGTCTTCAAATTCGTCTCTAACTTTTGTTAAATTTTGTCTTAATATTCTTGAATTAAGTTTGTTAATTAAAATAGAGGCGGTTTCAAAATCATTTTCATTAAGAAAACTACTAATTAGCTTCTCTAATGTTGAATCCAGATCATGTTTCTCAACCTTATAAGCCTCCCAAATATTTTCAAGCTCATCATAAATGTTTTTTGCTGCTAATATATTTCCATCACGAACAAATTGCTTTAAAATGTGAGTTAGAATCTTAGTAAGTTGTGATGTTAAATCTTCCAATTCCTCAAAGAGTCCTTCTCGTGAATATTTATTTACAGCTTTTTTCAATTGTTCCCTTGCTTGTTTAAAATTGTTAATTTCAATTAAGTATTCGGCAGCAGCTTGAATTTTTTTGGATATCTCTTTCAATATTGATAAAACAAGTTTATGAGGTAAATTATCCAGGATCTTAAACGCATTCTCAACTTTACAAGAAGAAATCCAAGAATTAATTCCTAATTTAAATGCCTCATATATTAATCCTGTATCTAGTGATTCAATACTTGACCATTGTGCGGTTTTTTCATATTGTCTGGCTGCTTTTTCAAACTCTTTCCTATTGAAGTAGAGATTTCCTTCTCTAATCAAAGCTTCAGCATACAGATTTTTATAATTTATCGATTTTGTTTTATCAACTTTTTCTAATATTTTACTTGCTTCTAAATATAAATTCATTTTAGAATAAAGAAACGCTGCTTGTTCACTAATTATAAAAAATTCCTCTTTATTGTAGATTTCAGCAATGAGAGATGCTTTTTTAACAGCTTGAGCAGCATAGTAATAGTTTTTATTGCTGAAGTAAATATTAGCCATTTGGATGATAATTGGAAATCTCATCCATGCATTTTCAATATTTAATGGAGTATCACCATTTATCATTGCTAAACTTAATGATTGGAGTGCTTGATGAAAATCTTTAGGGGAGAGATTCACGAAAGCTTCTAAACTGGGGTAATTCACCCACACGTTCTCTAATAATTCGTTGATGGAAATTGGCAGGATTCCGTTTTGGTCATAAAATATTACAACTGTGGGAATATCTCTTTTCACAGAAAAAATATCAGGAAGAATCATTGCAAATAGCTCTGATTCTTCTTTTATTAAGGGATTTAAAAAATAGATTATTCCATCAGCCATAGAAAGTAGATCATCTAAATCAGCTTGAAGACTTGTAACAACATCAACTTCTAAATCGCATACATCTTCTAATACATTAACTTCTCTATACCATTCAAAATAAGTTCCTTGATCTTCCCCTGGTTCTCCAAAAGCTCTTAACGCATAGAACTCAATAACTTGAGGATCTCCTAGAATTAATATTTTAAAGATGTAGCGCATGACAAATATCTAATTTAATTTTTTTATTTTATTTTGTTATAAGTCTTTTATTTTATTTAGTTTATTACCTATTCTTAGATAGCTGTATAATAAACTTATGAAATTATTTTAAAAGTATTACATTCTTTTATAATTAATTTAGTTTGCTAATTTAAAGTTTTTATAGAAATTAATGGAGATTCAGTCTTGGATTACCTTGAAAGGAATTATCACCTTGTAGAACAACGAATGATAGAACAGATGGAAGAATCGATCGCTCTAGGGAGAAAACTTATTGATACCGAATTAGATACGGGTATATTGAATTTTTTTATTAAGCCAATTGTCAAAGCTTTCTATGATTATTGGGGTTCGCGTGATGTAAGGTCTGGTACACTTAAGCAGATAGAATTAACTTTAAATTCTGGAAAAGAGCTATTAATGATCGGGAATTCTCAAAAAAACTTCGATAATATTATAAATAAATCTCTTCAATCATATCTGAAGGCAGACCAAACTACGAGACAATGCAACAAAGATCATAAAAATTATGAGAGATTAACTCAAGTAGCAAAAGAGACTTTTATTAATTACTTAAGTGAAGTAGTTGTATTATTAAACGTAAAAGAAGAGGTGAATGATTATGGTGATTTATGTAGAAGTGCTTTCAATCCAAAAAAAGTTGCTGAACGAAATTTATTGAACCAATTGAATTTTACAGATAGAGGAATTCAGATAGTAGAAGAAGATCCTTCAATCCTAAAAGTTCCTGTAGGGAGAAAGATAATATTAAAAGCCCTGAGGCGAGGATTCGAATTAACTAAAAAAGAACTTATTAAAGCACTCAACGATACTTATAATGAAAAATTAAAGTATTAATTCTATAAAAGATTTTCACATCTAAGTTCAGATGTTCCCTTTTTCAGATATTATAACAGAAAGAATGTTTACATTAAAAACTATACGAGTATGAATATGGATTACATAGAACGAAACTATAAAATCGTAGAAAAACGATTGATTGAGCAAATGGACACTTCACTCAGTTACGCAAGAGAGCTAATTGATTCAGAATTAGATGCAGGAGTCTTGAATATCATAATTAAACCAATTGTAAAGTCATTTTATGACCATTGGACGAAGGGAGCAAAAAAAGGCACAAGAGAACAAATAAGATTGGCTCTTGATTCAGCAAAAGAGTTAGTGAAAAATGGATCCACTTCGAGTGAAAAATTTGATAAAATTATTGAAAAGAATTTTCCAACATATCTTGATAATGATCAGACTAATATTCAAACAAAACGAAGCCACAAAAATTATAAATTATTGGTAGACGGCACTAAGAAGAGTTTTATATCACAGGTTGAAGAATGTGTCTTGTTCTTGAGAGTAAAAGAAGATATTAAAGACTATAATGAGTTATCTCGTATCACTTTTGGAGAGAAAAAAATTGCGTATAAAGCACTAAAACGCCAACTTGATTTTAATGATGAAGGAATTAAAATTGTTGAAAGTGATGATTCGATACTAAAGGTCCCTGTAGGAAAAAACATTATCATAAAGGTTTTACGATCTGGATTCGAATACACAAAAAAAACCTTAATTGAAAACCTTGACACTATATTTAATTCTCCTAATTAATTTGGGATTGAAAAAAAAAATAAATAAATTATCCAGGAAATATATTGACAGAAGCTGCTCAAATTCAGGAGCAAAATAGTCTTTTACGAGTTATTTTCTTAAATTTATTAATTATTTCGTTCATAACAATATCTTATGTGTATATTTCAGAACCAGTTGGCTCGATTTCGACGCCGTTTATAAATAATCAAGAGTTTTCCGTCCAATTTGGAATAACACTATTTATTTTTTGTTTTTTTTCTGTATTAGCTGGTTCTTTAAACGGATTAGTGGCAGGATTTTTAGGAGAATTTCTTTTCCAATTAGCTTTCTATAACTCATTATTTCTTGAATGGTGTTTTGTTGTAGCACTATTAGGATTTTTGTGTGGGCTCTATAAATATAAACCTCTAAAATACCATGAAGGGATAAAAGTTTATTATACATTTATATCTTTAATAATTATCTCCTTCATTATCTCTGCTATAATTGTACTTTTTCAATCATTCATTTACGGAAATCAACTTAGTATAGAAGATATTATTCGTAATTATGGATTTAATTTTTTTTTCAACTCCCTCATTTCAATCATATTTTTTGTTCCTATAATTCTAATTTTGTATGATAAAGTACTTGCTAAAGAAGAAAAACATCTATATTACATGTGGTTAACACATCATCCTGTCGCTGCAAGTGATCACACTTTTTTTCTTAAATTTGGAAGAACAAAAATTTATTTCTGTACAAGATGTTCTGGAGTCATAATAGGGGGTTTAATTGCCCTATTTTCAACCTACTTAACTCAAAAAATTCTTGGGATTGAATTTGATGCAGGAATTGCCTTGTTGTTATGTATCATCCTTCCTATACCTGGTATTGTCGATTGGGGAACACAAAGACTCCTTCTTAGAAAGTCTACCACTGGTTCAAGATTATTTACTGGATTTATTATAGGAATGGCGCTTCATTTCATGAGTTATACTTATGACTATTATTTTTATACCATGCTAATTCTTATGATCTATTTTTCAATCTTCTTTTTACTTGTATATTTTGGACATAAAAAGGAAATGAGACTACTAGAAGAAGAATTAGATAATCTTTCCACTGAGGAAGATCTATAAACTAGAATTAGTTTTTAACGTTGAAGAATATAATCTTTATTCACGGACTTGAAAGTTCAGGTCAAGGTTTTAAAGGGCGATTATTTCAAAAAGTATTGCCTGGGTGCCTTACTCCAGATTTTGAAGGATATAAGCCTAAATTTTCAATTAAAACGTTGTTAAAAAAGAGAATGAAGCAGTTATATAAGTTGTTAGAGGATAATTATCCGTGGATAATAATAGGGTCCAGTTTTGGAGCATTAATGACAACAGTCTATGCTCTTGAAAACCCTGATAAGATTTTAAAATTAGTTTTACTGGCTCCGTTCTTATCAATTCTAGAATCAAAATTTAGAAAATTTTCTCCAATAGATGCCCCAGTTATAGTTTTTCATGGAAAAAATGATAGAGTAGTGCCTATAAATCGTTCTAGAACTTTAGCTGAAAGATTTTTTACGAATCTCATATATAATATAGTTGATGATGATCATTCTCTTCATAACACAGTCATTAATTTGGATTGGAAGAATATTATAAAATAAGGTTAGTACAATTGATTTTTTTCTAATTAATTCAAAAATTGGACTCCATTTTTTTTATTATTGACTGGTACTTTCTTTTTTTTAAAGAAATTAAAAAAATGTAACCGTGAAAAAAAATGGATATGAATTATTTTTTTGAAAGCATTAATATGTGGTATAATGAATTTGTTGAATGGTACTCCCTACAGCCAATTTTCGCTCAAATATTTGTAATAATTGGAATTATCATTATTTTAGCATTAGCAGTTACCCTTGTTTATTATATAATAAAAGGAATCGCATATTTGGTATATTACATCCTTAAAGGTATATTTTATCTGCTTAAGGGTATCGGATTTGCTTTTTTCAAGCTGTTTGAAGGTTTTTACAAGATAGTTTCAGGAGAAACAAAATTCCAACAGAAGAGAAAAATACTTTCTAACACGGATCATATAATGAATAACAATAACCGGTATGAAACAATATTTTGCAGTGAATGTGGAAATAAATTTTCGGAGAAGATGGTTCAACAGTTAGTCACCACCAATAAAGTATTTTGTGTAAACTGTGGTAAGGAATACAGATTAACAAGTGAACAAGAGCCTATCATTATTGCACATTAATCAATTTTTTAATTCTCTTATGCACAAAAAATTAAAATAAACAAACTAAAACATTAATATAAAGGTGTAATTAAATAGCATGTCAATATATATTTGTAGGGAATGTAATTTCACATTTCCTAGCGAGCATACACATTTAATAGAACAGAATATTCAAGTCTATTGTGAACGGTGTGGTTCACCTTTTAATCTGGAAGGAGTAAAATTTAAACCAGCTCCAACTCCAGCTAGAAAAAAAGTTAAATCTTTTACTTTGTTATCACAAAAGAATTCATCTGCAATAGAAAAATTCATCCAGTTCTTAAACACTATCTCATTTCTACCTCTCTTCATATTTACTTGCATTTCGTTTGGATTAATTGCTGAAATTGCTATTTCCTGGAGTAACTGGGTGGATATTCTAGTCAGTAGATCTCTACTTGGTATAATTAGCTTATTCATTTTGATATATGATAGGGTTTATATTTATCCTAAGGTAAAAGAGAAAAAATATAATGAAGTCTTTATTCATTCTCTTTGCTGGGGTATCGTAGGCTCTATCTTATTTGGATTAGGAGTAATTATTTTAATTAAAGGTGTTTTGATATTTTTCTATACTATTACCCTCCAAAAAAATAAGGATCTTAGAGCTTATGAGTATGGTTTGCTGACAAAAGATTCATTGAATGATTTTTCAGCTAAAGCTGGTTTTCTAATTATTCTTATGGGAATCTATGATGTTTATATAAGTAAATTTTTTTATACTGACGTATTTGGTTTCAATTTAGATATTTTTGATTTTCCTATTTTTGTTGAAATACCATCAGTCTTACTAATTTACTCAGGATTCTTATTAATAGCAGTCGCATGTATGATCATAGATTTAAGAATAAAATCCAGAATAGCTGTAAAGCAAAAATTTGAATTTCGAGATTCAATTATATTTATCATCCTTGGAGTATTTAGTAGTATCTTCTTCGCAGCGGGGATTTTCATATTGCTAAAGGGTGTTCTCATATTTTTCTTAGCTATGGGTAAACCAACAGAAACAATTCAACTTAAACCTGTTGAAATTAAAACACCATATACTATATCAACACTCAAAAAATCACAAGAACCGGAAAAAATACCTCCTTTAGAAAAAGAAACAGGTATAAAGGAAACCATTAAACCAATTTTAAGTCAACCAGAACTTACTCCTATCCCAAAACCAGAAGAATTTAAAAGAGAAGTAGAGAAAACTTCACCAAAAACTGTGAAGTTAGAAAAGGAAAAAAAAGAGAAGGAATTTAAATTACAGCTTCATGACTCCCTTTTACCAGTAAAAGATGAAAAAGATAAGAAACTAGTCCAAGAATATTTCTCAAAAATATTTGCGGTTTTATCAAAAGATTTAAGGAAACAAATAATTGAATTGAAAATATCTAAAAAGGAAAGGAAGGATTTATTAGAAGAACTCGCATTTTTAACAAACGAAGAGCAAATCAAATATATCGAAGCGATAGTTCTTTTATATAAGGAATTACCTAAAAAGTTAACGGATAGAATTCGCAAACTCCCTAACGTCAAACCTAAGCATTTTGATAAAATTATTGAACAACTGAAGTATATGGATGTTGAGGAGCAAATACAATTTGTCCAATTTTTAGAGGAAAACGCCTAAAGATGTCACTTGAAAGAAAAAGAGAACCCAGAGGAACAAAAGAAAGAGAATCTTTAAAGGATAGTTCATTTAGACGTCTAGATTTTAGTCCTTTACAGGAAAAAAAAGAAATCGAAGAAAAAGTAGGAAAAGAGGAAAAAGAAGAGGAAATTGTTGATGAATTAACTGAAATTGAAAAAGATGTGCTAGACATTGCAAAGGATATTTTAAAATTAAAACGTTATGAAGCAGAATTTGAAATAGAATCAGAAACCCAAATACAAAAATATCCCATAATTGAGAAATTATACGCAAAAGCTATCGCAAAACTTTCATATAGGAAAGGATATAGTAAAGAGGAAATATTTATTGCGATTCGAACTCTAGAAGAGAAAAATTGGATTGTCACGAATGAAAGACGAACTAAATTAGAGATCCTGACAAATGAAAAACTTGTAAATATATTAAATTTTATAAAAGAGAATCCAGGGATTCACGCACGAGATGAAAAAGTTGAAACCGAATTAAATATTACAAGAACTCCATTTTTAAAGCATATTATGACACTGGAACGATTTAAATTGATAAGATCCAAGAAAATTGGAAAAACATTACATTATTTCCTTATTGATGTATCTCCTGATTATGATAAATTAAAAATTATCTTTCTAAATAAATTAAATCCTAAAATTATTGAAGAATTGTTCAGGGATGAATCACTAACAATTTCAAAAATTGGAGAGAACCTTGATATATATTCAGGAACCATTCTATATCATCTAAAAAAGTTGAAAGAACTAAATTTAGTAAAATCAACTAAAACTCAAGCGGGAAAAAATATTCACTTAGTGAATATTGAATTACTTAAAATTTATAATAATTATTTTAAAGAACCAGACTTTACTTTACTTCTAAAAGGTATATAGTTTAAATTTTATAGATTGCGGTTAATCTTCGGTAGCACCTTGATTAATACTTTTATTGTATTATTTATTCCATTCTCCATGTTAGGATGAATTTCATTTGAATTTAGCAAATCATATTTAGGGTGACCAGGTAAATCAGAGACAGAAAGAATGGATGCAGTTTTTAAATTATATAATTTGCCAAGCAGAAATAATATTGAGGATTCCATATCAATAGAACCAATATTTATTGAATTTAATGCTCTAATAAAATCTAGCCCTTCGCAAAATAATGCATCGGTAGTCCATAGATTACTTTCTTTCACATTATTTGGAAACATTGAAGTAGCTTCATTTAAAAGCAGATCCTTCAATGTGTCATGCGGTTTTGAGATAAAGATAGAATGATTTCCAGTTAAAATGTTTTGAAACTTCATCATTGGATGAGAAATAGACTTCAATTCGTTTGCTAATGATGGAAACTCTCTAATATATTGAGGACAAGTTCCATCATCACAATAAGCTAACTTAGGAATAACAATATCCCCTATATCTATAGGAAATACTTCACCTCCAATTCCTCCACAGAAATCAATCCTAATAATAGCTTTAGTTTTAGTTCGTCTCAATGCTTCTACTACCATTGCACAATTAGGGGCTCCTACTAAAGAACGAACTACACTAACTCTTATATTATTTAATTCACCATTATAAACTCTCCCATATATCCGTTTATTTTCTAATTTATTTAACAGTTTTTTCATAACTATTTTTACTGCGGGAAGTATGACGATCTCATTAAGATTTGAAGGCTTAGTCTCTAAAATCATTCTTACGATTTTCTCATCAACACTGATAAATTTTAAACCAAAGTTAAGTAATTCACTTTTTATTTTATTTAACATATTAAACCACGATATCCTTTATCTAACTTAATTGAATATAAAACTTAATTTATATGGTATAAGTGTGATACTAATTATATTTGTACTTATATTTTTAAAGAATTTAATTTAATATCTAATTAAAATTTTCATCCACGTGGTTTAATGAAAAATCGGTTTATCATAGACAACAAAATTACAAATGACTTTGTTGAAACTTATACAAAAACAACTTATAGAATAATCGGTAAATTTAAACATTCTTCTATTAAACCCTGCCATTGGCTTGAGCAGAGATTAATGACAGGAAGAGAAAACAGAAATTGTTATAAAGAAGTTTTTGGAATACAAAGTCACAAATGTTTACAAAATACTCCTTCACTTCCATTTTGTAATCACCAATGTGTTTTCTGTTGGAGGGATATTGAGACTGGATCACTTGGACAAGATTTTAGTGTAGAAGCTGATGAGCCCAAACTACTAGTAGATGAAATGTTACGCCATCATAGGGACATAATTAAAAACCATTTACCACTAAGACGGTATTTAGATAATTATGAAATCATGATAGATATTCTTTACTTCTTACTCCAGAATCCTAAAAAATCACATACAGTTAATTTTATAAGCAGAAAATTGCATGTATCAAAAAATAAAATCGATCGTGCGATGGTCTTATTAAAAAATCAAGAATTCATTAAATTTTTTGATAATGTTAGCCATGGTTTTGACTTGGAGGACGATATTAAATGCTGTATTAGTTCTCGGGAAGATTTAGAAATGTTAGTAAAGAGAGAATTAACTCGCCCTGATGACATAATGAATGCACATGCAGAAGCCTTACATCCAAATCATGCTGCGATCTCCCTTGATGGTGAACCTCTTCTATATCCTAAGATATCTGAATTCATACAAGAATTCAAGAAAAGAAATATGACAACTTTTATTGTTACCAACGGTACTCTACCAGAAAGAATTCAAAATCTAGATCCTCTTCCCTCTCAATTATATATCACATTACCAGCACCCAATGAACAAATATATAAAAAAATTTGTCGTCCAATGTTAAAAAATGGTTGGCAAAAGATAATGGATTCACTCAAATTGATAAATAGCCTATCAGGGAGAACTTTGGTACGGCTAACGGCTGTGAAGGATCTCAATCTGAATGAGCAATTTCTAGAAAATTATTATAAAATCATTGAGAACGCTAATCCAAATTTTTTTGAGATAAAAGGCTTTACTCTGCAGGCAAAAGCTTTACTAATAAAAGAAAGAATGAAAAGTACTAAGCCGATACAAAGTTACTTTCCTGATTATGATTATTTAGAAGAATTGGCTTTAAAATTTGAAAAAATTAGTGGATTCCCATTGATTTATAAGAATGAAAAGAGCAGAGATTTCTTATTTGCTGTAAACTGGAATAAAGATTCTGATCCAAAATTAAAGAATTTATAACTATATTATTTAATCCAATTACTCCCTTTTTAAGTAATAGTGGATGGTTTGTTTTAATTTTGATAAATTAGTTTTTTTTAAGGCAGAAAATTCTAAGTAGGGTATTTCCTTGTTTTTTACGTCTTCTATTTTATTTAATTGAACTAAATTTAATCCAAACTCTTTTGTATTTTTGATTAAAGATATTGTGATTCTTTTTCTGTCAAAATTTGAGATTTTATCAATTTTATTTAGGATAATTAAGAGAGGAATTTTAAATTCTCTTAAAAATTGAATCAATTCAAAACTTAAGGGAATAGTTGTTTTATTTTGATGAAAGTACTTTTTAATCTCATCCTCAACTCTTAGAACGTTTATAACAACTAATCCAAAGAAATATTTCTTATGATGTTTTTCAATGTGGATTATCATTTGTTTTTTAATATGCTCTGATCTTCTTCGGCTTGATTGTTTCATGAAGCCAAAGCCAGGTAAATCAGAAATTGTAAAAAGTAAATTAGGTTGAAATATCGGTTTAATTAACAATGTACTACCTGGAGATTTCCCAATTTTCCCTTTAAATTTTCTAGGATTTGGTAATAATAACCTAGTTATCGTGCTTTTTCCTACATTCGAATTTCCAATTATTAATAAAGAAGGTTTTTCATTCTTCATATCAGGTGCCGTAATACTTTTATTGTAAGGTATGATATTTGTGTCTTTTATTTGTTTTTTAAAAACTTATATATCAAGATAAACCCTACAGCTTTAAATATTTTCCTTTCTCTTGAGAACAATTTGGATAGACATTACAGACTGTTTAAAGACGATTCAGATAAAAAAGAAAGTTTCAACGGAAGATATACCCCTAAGTAAAGCGAAGAAATTTATTAAAGAGATCTCCCAACACTATAAATATCTTGAAGAATCTCTAATAGAAATTATTAATTTGTTTACTTCAAAGCAGAAAATTCTAAACAAGGTAAATCTTAAATACCAAACTCCTCTTCGGCAAAAGTAATCTAGTAATAGAACTTTTACCTACGTTAGAATTTCCTATAATTAATAATGAAGGTATTGAATTTGCCATTTTTATTCTCATTCAACTTAAACTTCAGATATCAAGAAAATCATCTTTTAGAAAGTCCTCATACATTTTCTTCTTCTCTTCTTTTTTTAAAACTGGTCTCTTGCTTATCGGATTACCAGATTCTTCAAGAATTTCTTTTAAGTTCTCAACATTAATATTTATTTTAAATTGCCCACCTCTCATGAATCTTACGACTTGTTTATTATTCAGTGATAATCTTAAAATATATCCCAATCCAAAATAAAATTGATGTTCTGGAAGAGGATCTATGGGGCTCTTACTCGTAACTTCTTTTAAAACGTCAAATAGTAACGATTTTGAAGCAGTATGATCTTCTACATCAAACACTAAGTAGTGAAGAGCGTGATACCAAATTTTATCTCGCTTTTCCGAAACGTAGTTTAAAAACTTTTCAGGTGTAACAACTTCCTCCTCTACAAGTTCTTTTCGTTTGAGAAGTTCCTCTTTAATCCTATCTTCTAATTCTTTAGAAATTCCTTGAGTAGAATGAATCTCTCCTTCTCCTTCTAAAGAACTTTGGTTTTCTTGTTTAACCGTTTCAATTGCATCTTGCAT
The DNA here is from genome assembly GCA_019057775.1 of Promethearchaeota archaeon. Next base: position 12,404 of record JAHLWT010000162.1, on the reverse strand, counting down.
TTCCCTTAATTCATCTAAATCAATTTCATCTATATCAGAAAAATCAGAAATCATAGCATTTTTAAGTTCTTGTTCTTCTTTTAGTTCCTCATATGTTTCAGTAGGGAGCATATTTTCTTCGATTAATTCCCCATTAATTAAATTTTCATTTTCTTTAACCTTTGAAATCGCATCTTGTATTTCTTTTAATTCTTCCATATCCAAATCATCTAAATCTGAAAAATCAGATTCTAGCGCTTTCATTTCGTTAAGATAAGTTTGCAGATCATCACTTTCAGCTTCATCCTCATTAAAATCGCTATCATTATTTTTTTCTTCTTGCTTCTCACTCATCGTAAAATCCTTAATACAAAATGATCAATTTATTTTATATTTTAATATTAATATTGAAATCCGTATAATTAAAATTATTCTGAACATTAATTCACTTTAATATGGATAAAATTAACTTAGAAAATTATAAGGGAATAATCTTCGATTTAGACGGAGTAATATTTAACATTACAGATTGTATAAGAAAAGCAGTTGATGATGGGATAGAAAAGTATCAATTGAGTGTAAAACGTGATGCTGTAATGGAAGAAGTTGCCCGTCTAATAGAAAAAATTCAAAACTACCCAGTACCGAAGATTCTTCTTAATTCTTATGAACTCTTAAAAGTTGAATTTTTATCAGGAATTAGCTACTTCAAAAAATTAAGAATTACTATATTTCTATTTAATCAATTTAATAAGTATAAAGATGCGGAAGCTACTATTTTTGAGAGGATTGATGAATTAATAGCAAATTTATCGAAAAAAAAATTGAAACTTGCAATATTAACAAATAATAAGAGCTCATACGCAGAAGAAGTATTAGGAAAGTTTAATCTCAATATGTACTTTAATACAATATTCGGATTCAACGATGTAACAGAAGTTAAGCCTAGCCCTGAAGGCCTCCTCAAAATTCTAAGCAAGTGGAATATTGATCCTGAAGAAGCAATTTTTATCGGTGACATGACAACAGATATAGATGCAGGCAAAGCCGCTAAAGTTAAAACTATATGCGTTTCTTCAGGTCTAGCGCTCAAGGATGATTTGCTAAAACATAATCCAGACATATTAGTTGAAAATACTGATGATTTAATAGGAATTTTTGACTTTTAATTTGTTAAGTTAATAGAGTTATTATAGACCAAGTAATTGTCAAAAATTAATTCGCTACACTTGTAATAATCAAAAGATATCGATATCTCTTTAATTTTTCATTATTTCTTGATATTTCAATGATAATATATATTATATTGGTTTAAGTAAAAATTTAAAATATCAGAATATTATTAATTAAAAAAGAACTAAGAAAAAAATATGATTTGTATAAAAAATGAGTGCTGACGAGAAAGGATATGGATTTAAGATCACCGTAGTAGGTAATGGAGCTGTGGGTAAAACGTCATTAATAAAGAAATATACTCAAGGTGCTTTTCGAAAAGAATATATCGCAACTCTAGGTACTCAATTTTCGAAATATGAAGAAATAATGGATGGAGAGAAAGTAGAGTTATTCCTTTGGGATATTGCTGGACAAGATTCATTCCAAGCACTACGTCAAAGGTTTTATACTGGAAGTAGTGGAGCAATTGTAGTATTTTCTCATGCTGAGGAACAATTAAGGTCTTGGGAACATGCTGCAAAATGGGTTAAAGATGTGAGACAATTTTGTGGAGGTATACCAATGGTTTTATTTGGAAATAAACTAGACTTGGTTGATGAATCAACATTAGATGCCAGTAACCCAAGAGGTGATGTTAATGTTGAACAATTTGCGAAAGACAATAAATTCATTGGATATTATAAAACAAGTGCTTTAACAGGAGATGGAGTTATCGATGCTTTTAAAGCACTGGTGAAGAAACTTTATATGATTGCTAAGATTAGCAGTTTCTGAAATTTTTTTTTGTTTTATAACGTTAATTAGAACTGGTCGAAAATAAACTAACCTTTAGTTATCATCTTAAAATAAGAAATTAAAAAAAATTTATGTACGTTTATATATGAAACGCTCCCAACTCTTTCTACTGGCTAATTCTAACGGCATATTTTTGCGTTTGCGAATCTCCATTATTAGATCTTCTTCTAAACTTTGAGGTACTTTCTCAAAGCCTTTGAACTCATAGCCGAAAAAGGCTCTTCCTTGTGTAGATCCCCGAATATCGTCCGCAATTCCAATTATCTCCGCTGCGGGTATCTGACCTTGAATTCTTACATATTCTCCCTCTGGAACTACATTAGTAATTCGACCCCTTCGTTTATTTATGATTGCAGTAACACTCCCTTCTGTTCCTTGTGGAGACTTTATATCAATTTTCTGAATTGGCTCAAATAAATGAGGTTCGGCATCAAGCATCGCTAATGACATAGCGGAAAAAATCATTCCAGCAATTTGACCATATTGGGTGTGTCGAGGGTCTTCATGAATTACGAGATCTGTGAATATTACTTTAATTCCAGTAGCGGGTTCTTTTGCAATAATACAATTACCAACCCAATCCCTAAAAGCAGAACTCAAATATGATTTAACTCTATCAAATCTTTGTAATCCAGATGTACCATTTACGAGAGCACTTCCTTGATATACATCGACAATTCGTCTAGATTCTTTTGCATCCCATCCAGCTTCTTCTCTCAGAATTTTAGCTCGATCTTTATCATTTTGTAAATCATTTACTTTACCAGTTTCGATCAGACGTTCAGTCGTTTCATCTAAAGGTTCAATATGTAATAAAATACGATTGTGAGTGTTTGCTGATTTCGTATAATAATTAGGACTCTTTTGGGTAATTTTTTCCCTATAAACAATTATCGGTTCTCCAATATTAATACTAACCTGTTTATTTATCCTTTTTACTAATATCTCGATTTGTAACGGATCAATTCCTGAAAGAATAAATTCTCCTGATTCTTCATCTCTTCTATATTCTGCTGTTGGGTCTGCTTTAAGCCATTTACTTACAATATCATCCAATTTATCAATTTCATGAGGATCCTTTGGTTTAATGCTTCTGGAAACAACCGCTTCACATGCATAATGAATTTTTTCAAAAGAAGGTAATCTCCTTTTTTCTTCTTTATCCTTAGGTACATCATTGGCTGACATAAAAGTTTCTCCAGAAGGACAAATAAACCCAAATATTGCAAACAGATTTCCTGCTGGGATCTTTGGAATGTCTAAAATGTCAGTAATTTCCATAACACCTAATCTCTTCACTCGATTGCTCGAATCACTATTTATTAGATAAATCGAATCTGTCTGATTAAATGTGCCACTAAACACTCGTCCAATCAAGGTAGCTTGAAAATTTCTCTTAGGGTCCAAAAAAATTTTGGTTATCATCCCGTACAGTGGTCCGTTTGGGTCGCTCTTCAGTAGAGCTTGACCTAATTCAGAGTTTAGGTCACCACCCCAAATATGAGGGATTCGATATTTAGAAGCTGAAATTGGATCAGGAAGATGATCAACAATCATTCTTAACATGGGCTCATCTAATGGTAAATTATCTCTTAACCATTGAATATCTCCTTCGTTATATTTAGCAAAAACATCTTGAGGTTTTAAACCTTTTTCAAGTAAAATTTCATATGTAAAACCCCATCCATGTTTAGCTGAGCCAACAGCAACGGAATTTTTCGCAAAATCAATTGTCCAGCCTGAGCCTTCAGGTCTAACCTTTTTAATTAAATCGTTTATTTCTCTTGTAATTCTATCAATCTTGGCAAAGGTGTCTTCAGGACTTAGTTTTAATTCACTTATCAATCTGTCAACTTTGTTAATAAAGAGTACTGGTTTGCAGAATTCTTCACCAACAGATAACCTAATATTAGTTTCTGTCTGTGTCATGACGCCTTCAAGAGCATCTACTAAAATTATTGCTCCATCAGAACCTCTGAGCGCTCGAGATACTTCTCCCGTGAAGCTAATGTGACCAGGAGTATCATTAAGTTGGATAATATAGGGTTCTTCATCATCGGGTTTTCTAGAGTCATTAAATGCAAGGAGTACTACAGTTGTGAATATTGTGATACCTCTTTCTTGCTCCTCATCTTTCAGTAGATCAAGTAAACCTTAATCTAAATCTGAATCGGTCATTTGGAGCTGCCCGGCATCCTCAGGTCTCATCAACCCTGCTCTTCTAAGTAAATAATCTGTAGCAGTAGTTTTTCCATGATCAATATGAGCTGTGATTGAAAAGATCCTCTTCTTTTGATATGAACCAGAGGTAACCAGTTTAGCGATTTCGTCTGGGTTCTTAACTTTAACCAAATTGTTTCACTTTTTTTTAGTATTAATGTTATAATTGAAGTAGAAAATTCGAGAAATCATAAAAATTTTATTGATTTAAAATATAGAATTGTTTTTTACGTGAAGAAGACTAGTGAAACAACGTGTATTTAATATAAATTTAAAAGTATTCAACTTTATTAGTATTTTAAACATTTAATTAGGAATAATAAGAAACTAAGGTTTATAGAGTTGAAAGACTATTTTATTTTGCATCTATCAACTACAGTTGTTATTATCTTCGCTACATTAATATTTGCTCGGGTAAGTCTTAAAAGGAGAGATCTTCTTTCTTGGCTTTCTGGATATATATCAGCAACGCTCTCTGAAATTTTTAGATTATTCTCTCAAGAGCAATACGATAATTTTGAAGTAATTTCTATTACATTTTCCGCTTTTAGCGTCTTATTATTAATAATTGCAGTATCTTATGAATATTACCAGACTTTTTCAACAACAGATAAAAGGAAAGTAGCCCCAATTGTTTTATTAGCTATTAGCCAGCAGATTACATCGTTTATCTTACAAATAGCAATTGCATTTATTCTAATCTTAACGATATTCTTGATTATAAAAATTTATTTAAAAAAGAGAACACCAACTCATGCTTTTATGTGTTTTATACTAATGACAGGAACAATACAATTAATAGCGAGTATTCTGAGAGATGGAGGAACCCCAGGGGCAGACGAATTTTTGGAATTCTCAAGAATAGTCATGGCTACTATGATGCTTATCACGGGCATTGTCGCTATTATTGAAGAAAAGATAGTGAAATCCGAAAAGAAATATCGATTGGCATATAATAGAGCAGAATTCTATAAAGATCTTTTTGTCCATGATATAAATAACATCCTTCAAAACCTTGAATTCTCTTTGGAGATTATTTCTCAGGAAATAGGTAGTGATATTTCAGGAGAGAAAGTTAAAGAATTAATACATCTAGCTAAAAATCAAGTGAATCGAGGAGCAGATTTGGGTATGAATGTAAAAAAGCTTTCAGATTTAGAAGGTGGGATTATTCAAAACACAATAATTGAAGTTTCCGTCATTTTAAAGGACGTGATTAAACAGATAGAGTCAAAATTTCCTGACAAACACATTACTATTAAAACTGAAATTAATAATAAATCCCTTTATGTAAACGCAAATATTCTTTTAAAAGATGTATTTAGAATCTTGTTGAATAATGCTATAAGATATAATGATAATTCTGAAATTGAAGTTTGGATTAAATTTTCTAAAGAGGTTATTGAAGATAATCACTATCTAAAGATGGAATTTATTGATAATGGTATAGGAATACCCGATGCTATGAAAAAAACCATTTTACAACATGATTATAGAACTCCCAAGAGCTTTAAAAGAGTTGGCTTGGGATTGTTACTTGTAAATGAGGTTATAGGAAGCTTTAAAGGCAAAATATGGATAGAAGATAAAATAAAAAATAATCCTAATCAAGGAAGTAATGTTATCTTACTTATTCCAGAAGCCTAAATATAAAATGGTAAAACCATATTTTTTAGGATTTCGATAGTCTTTTTTCCTGAAGATGTTCTCGCGTTATATGAGTTCGAGAGATTAGTGATTATCAAATTTTCTGGAATTTTTTTTGATATAAAATCATTTAAAAATTGATAAAAATCGATATGACTCCGCTTTGTTTCCACCCATAAGTATCCTTCTTTTTCTAAAAACTCAGGATTTTTACTCTTAAAATTTTTCGCATGAATTTTTTCTTTAATGGGTGGGCCTTTACGAAGATAAGTAGCGGATATATGAGGTTTCTCGCAATATATTGCTAGGTTATATTCATTAAGTTGATCTTCGAAATATACTTCAAATATTATTTTACCAAAACGATCATTATGAGAGAGTTCTTTCTCACCGCTAGCTTTAATACTTTCTCCTAACGAATACAACTTATCTCTAATGATAGTGTAATGAATTTCTGGTTGAATATTTTTAAGTTCTAAAACATGTATCTTTGGGAGAAAAATATCATCTTTTCTTGATAAATCAACTTCTTCTATTGGTTTTATTTCAAAAAATGCTGGTATTGGATTCTTCAAGAGCTCACTAATTTTAAAATTACAATATTTATATGCTTTTTCTGATATAGCTGAAGCGACATTACGATTTTTATCAATAGGATCTATTATTATAAGATGATCATTCTGAAAATGGGTAATTTTCCTTAATTCTTGTTCAGGTCTTTCATAATGATCTAATGGCTTTTTATTTAAGCTATTAAAATTCTTTAGAAGATTTATTATATCTCCAAAATAATAGATCAATAACTCGGCAGAATATCCAATAAAACCCACCTTACCAACAGGGCTTTTATCACCATAACTATAACACGACTTAAAAAGTTGTTTTAAAAGCCTGACATCGTCTTTTTGTTTTTGATTTAACTCTTTTTTTATAAAACGTCCATGCCAAGGAGATCTATCCACAGCTGTTATTGGCCCCTTTTTTTTTATAAAATCCAAACTCAGATCAAAATATAAAACAAGATCTATCTTTATTTTTTTATCACTTAAAGTATAATCAACGGTTATGTATGGATGTTCTGCATATAAAAGACGTGGGTTATCAAACTCTTTTAACGTGAGGCTTTGAATTAACCAAGTATTGCATAATTTTAGAAAATCTTTTTTTGACTCTTTTTTTAGTTTATTTTTACTCAAACCTTCATATTTATATCTATATTCCTTGAAATCCAATCCTATAAAGAGGTCAATATCAAAATCATTCCTCAGCTGTGTTTGTTTAATTCCTGTAGAACCTTGAGGTTCGATTTTTGTGTAGTTAATGTTTAAATCTTTAGCCTTCGAATCTAACAATTCCTTTAATTTTTTAGTAATATCTTCAATTAGAACAATTTCTGTATTTGTTGGAGTAATATTTTTCAGTACATCATTCAGAATTTTATTAATTGAGGACATTTTATAAACCTAGATAGCAATCCCTAAAGAATTACCAGATATTATACTAAATAACTTTACACTTCTAAAAAAATCTTCTGGATTAACTTTTTTCAAGATATTTGATTTAAAAGATAAACAAATTGAATAACTTAAAGAAATGCCTTCCGAATCTATTTCAGCTTAGAAAAGAATTAATGAAGCATGATAGGTGAATTACATACCTACATCCCCCACCAGGGATGAGTAATTTTACGCATTAGAATGATAAACTCTCGTAGAGCTTGTTTTTGATCCGTAGTTAATTCGTCAACAAACTTTCCCATTAGTTGCCGGACATGTGATTCTGGGATATTTACAAAGAGTGTCTCATCTTTTTCTATGTCTTTACCTATTTCAATGCCTCGTATAGATATAGCAACTTCAGAACCTTTTGGTGCTTTTTCTAATGTTTGCCCTTTATCCTGAATTTGATGAATCCTTCTTACTTTTTTCCCTTTTTCCGTTATTAATGGCACTTTCGGAAATAGTGTTCCTGCTTCAATCACTACTCCAAAAACAGCAGGATCTGAGTTTCTAAATATAAAATCAGGAAACATCTTTATCTTTGCTGGCATTATTAATTCACTTAAACCTTTTGCGGTATCTTTTGCCTTCCTTATTTCAGAGTATTCTATAAATTCTTCCAATAAACGATAAATAACATTATTGGTAAAAATTCTAATATTATTAATGATAGCTTGCTCTCTGGCTTCTGGTAATATTGGCACATTAAAACCTAAAACAGATGCAGAATACAGGTCTAAACCTTTAACAATATTCGCATTTATAATATCTTCTTTTTTTATTGGTCCTACATCAGCGATACTGATCTTCACACCATTTTTAGAGAAATGATTTTCTAAAGCTTCAAGGGATCCTAGAGTGTCTGCCTTTAATACTACACCTGCTTTATCAGTTTTTATCCGAATGCTCTCAACTTCGGAAGCAATTTCATTATATATTTTATCTTCCTCTGAAGGATCAAGAATACTTCTAAATGGAGATCCAGCTACTACATCATCGATGTTAGGTGCCAAAATTTTAAAACCAGCAGCAGCACTCACTAAATCTACTGAATCAAATTTTTGTCGTGGATCTCGAATTTCATCTAAGGGTTTTGGAATCAGTAGTGCTCTTACTTTTGATTTAATTGGTTTTTCTAAACCTCCTACAATGAATTCATCACCTTTATTAACAATACCATCGTAAATTAGAACATCCATCGTTTTTCCTTGTCCCTTTTCCTTTTTAACTTCCAGAACAACTCCTTTAGCGGCACCTTCAGAGAATTTAAGATTACTAGTTAAGAATTGTTGGACTAGCCCCATGAGAATCATTAAGAGAGTTGAGATACCTTCCCCTGTTTTGCCACTAGTAGGTACAATAGCAATTTTTTTAGTAAAATCTTTTATCTTATCATATCGGTCAATTCCTTTATATCCCTCTTCCATAAAGTTAACCATAATTTGCAGAATCTTCTCATCCAAGAAATCTTTTACATGAGGTTTCTGAGCATTATATGAATCGAGAAAGTCTGCGTCTTTTTTTGACTTCCACCCGGAAACCCTATCAATTTTATTTGCAGCAATTATAAAAGGAGTTTTTTTCTCTTTTAGGATTCTGACAGATTCCCATGTTATTGGCATTGTACCCGCGGTAACATCAACTACCAAAATTGCGATATCAGCAACGGCTCCACCCCGTCTTCGGAGATTTAAAAAGGCAGCATGACCGGGAGTATCAACTACTAACATACCAGGTAGTTTAATTTCTTTCTGAGCAAATTCTTGTTTGGATTTTCTCAAAAACTCTTTGATATCTTTAGTTGGGAAATAGGATGCTCCAATATGTTGTGTAATTCCCGCAGCTTCTCGTTGTTGGACAACTGTTCCTCTAATGTAATCTAAAATTGTCGTCTTACCATGATCTATATGCCCTAAAATGCAGACAATTGGAGCTCTAATTACCTTTTTTTCATCCAAACTTGACATTTCGAGCCACTCTAGTAATTTAATTAGATATTTTTTTCAAATAAGTATTACTTTATATAAAGCAAATGAAGATTTAGAAGTTTTCTAGTTTCTGCTTTTTTCTAAAATATAGAGTTAAAAATTAAGCATCATTGAGATAATTTTTTAAATAATGGGCTGTATAAGAGTTATTATCTTTAATAATTTCTTCGGGAGTTCCCGTTACTATAATGTTACCTCCTTTTTCTCCTCCTTCGGGCCCTAGATCAATAATAAAATCAACAGATTTTATAATATCCATATTATGTTCAATAATAATTACTGTGTTTCCTTTATCCACTAATTTTTGTAGGACTTCTAATAAAAATTGAATGTCATACATGTGTAACCCTGTTGTTGGTTCATCCAATATATAAAGTGTATTTCCTGTGCTAGTTTTTCGGAGCTCCCTTGCTATCTTTAAGCGTTGGGATTCACCACCACTTAAAGTTGTAGATGGCTGTCCCAATTCTAGGTATCCTAATCCTACATCAACAGCTGTTTTTAAAGTTCGCTTTAAATTTGGAATATTTTCAAAAAACTCTAAAGCTTGATGGAAAGTCATTTTTAAAATATCAGAGATCGTCTTCCCTCGGTATTTTATTGTTAAAGTTTCGGAATTGTATCTTTTTCCCTTACATAAATCACACATAATATATACGTCAGGCAAGAAATACATTTCTTTAAGAATATAGCCTGTGCCTTTACATTTTTTACAATGACCAGCTTTTGTATTGAAACTAAATCTCCCCTTTTTATAACCTCGTTCTCTAGAATCTTGTAAACGCGCAAAAATCTCTCTAATATAATCTAGAGCTTTAGTATATGTAGCAGGAACTGATCTTGGAGTTCTACCTATAGGTGATTGATCGATATTTATGATTTTATCGATTTGATCATAACCTAAGATATTATCAAAATTTCCTTGTTTAATTTTAGAACTTCGTGTATTAATGATATTATGAAGTCCTTTATGAAGACAATCAATAATTAAGCTGGTTTTACCAGCTCCAGATACCCCTGTTATGCACGTAAACAAACCGAGTGGGATTTTTACATCAATATTCTTTAAATTATTTTCTTTAGCTCCTTTTATTTCTATAAATTCATTATTAGAAATTCGTCGATTTTTAGGAATATCAATCTTCTTTTTCCCGGATAAGTATTTTCCCGACAAGGATGAAGACTTTATTATATCTTCTAAAGTTCCCTCTGCTACTACTTCACCGCCATTTTCACCTGCTAAAGGTCCTAAATCAATAATATGATCAGCGCTACGCATTATCGCCTCATCGTGTTCAACCACGATTACTGTATTTCCTAAATCCCTCAATTTTTTCAGCATATTAATAAGATTGCCTATATCTCTTTGGTGTAACCCCACACTTGGTTCATCTAAAACGTATAATACTCCTACAAGACTTGAACCCAGTTGAGTAGCTAATCTGATTCTCTCGGCTTCTCCAACAGATAATGTATCTGAGCGCCGATTTAAAGAGATGTAATCTAACCCTACATTTTTCAAGAAAGATAATCTATCCAATATTTCTTTTAATACGTCTTTTACTATTATTTTCTGAGTTTTATCAAGCTTAAGCTCTTTGAAAAACTTTAAAGAATTCTTCACAGCTAAATTTGTTAAATCTGAGATGTTAAAATTGTCTATGGTAACTGCTAAACTCTCAGGCTTTAATCTCTTTCCTTTGCACTGGGGGCAATCTATTTGATTCATAAAATTTTCGTATATGTCACGAGCCCAATCTGAACGTGTTTCCATATATCTTCTATATATCATTGGCATAATCCCCTCAAAAGGTCTTGTAACATGCCAGGAAGATTTGAAATCACCATTATCGTTTTTAAAATCATTATTCTCACTTTTAAAGTGAAAATCAATTGATTCATTTCCGGTACCAAATAACACTTTGTGAAGTTTTTTCGAGTCGATATCTCTTAAAGGTGTTTTGTCAGTATTAAATCCATAAAAACTGGCAACTTGAACTAGAGATTGCCAAAAGTAGCCAGTTAAAGATCCAAATCCTGGTATATCTCTGATAGGAGTTTCTTGAAGAGGAATCTCTAAATCATTACCTAATATTAGTCCATCATCAAATTCCATTACATTACCTAGACCATTACAGTGCTTACAGCTCCCATGAGGAATATTAAAAGAAAACATTTTATGATCTAATTGAGGAAAAGATATACTACAATCAACACATGCTAAATGTTCTGAATATATTTGTTCTTCACTTCCAACAACTTCAATGATGACTAAACCTTCAGATAAGTCTAATGATGTCTCAATTGAATCAGCAAGTCTAGTTTTTATATCCTCTCGCATCACTAGTCTATCAATGATAACATAAATGTTATGTTTCACATTCTTATCCATAGAAATTTCTTCATCTAAAGTATATTGGATATCATCAATTTCCACCCTTACATATCCCTGTTTTTTTAGGTCCTGTAATAACTCTTTATACTCTCCTTTTCTATCTCTTATTATTGGAGCTTTTATTACAAACTTTTGATTTTCTTTAATAGAGTTAAGAAGTTGATCGATTATTTGTTGAGGTGTTTGAGGTTTTATTTCTTTCCCACAATTTGGACAGTGAGGAATCCCTATATTAGCAAACAGTAATCTATAATAATCATATATTTCAGTAACAGTCCCAACCGTACTACGGGGATTTTTTGAAAGGGCTTTTTGCTCTATTGCAATCGCGGGTGATAATCCTTCAATAGAATCTACATCGGGTTTATCCATTTCTCCCAAGAATTGTCTCGCGTAACTTGACAATGATTCTAAAAATCTTCTTTGTCCCTCCGCATACAGGGTGTCCATAGCTAACGATGACTTTCCACTCCCACTGATACCAGTTACAACTACAAGCTTATTGCGTGGAATTTTTACATCAATATTCTTTAAATTATTCTGTCTAGCGCCTTTAATAACAATAAATTCATTCATGTTCTACTATTACTTTTTAATTCTGGAGATCAAAAAAGTTTTTCTAGGATATTATAAAACCTTATACTGGTATTAACAAATAAAAAAAAATATACAGAATCTGGGTATACAATTTATGAATTATTAACA
>JAHLWT010000161.1 GCA_019057775.1 Promethearchaeota archaeon | reverse complement strand
ACAACGACGTGCATTAACAATCCATTTTTTATCTTGAGTGCTTTTATAAGCCTCACCACACACACAATTTCATCTATAATTATTCCGTTAAGAACTTCCCCGTCTGGATAATTAAATGTAGGTTTACTTCTTTGTTCTATTGGTTTTAAATCTTTAAAGTTTTTCCATTTTTCTTTATCCATCTTTTTTTCCTTTCTAATTTATTTTAAAATATATGTTTAATTTTCTTTAGAAAAAATCTTTAATAAATGAAATAATCTAATTTCAGTATTCCAAATCAAAAATAATTATATAAAAATAATATAAATAATTATATAAGTACAAATAATAAAAATTCAATATTTTAAAATGAAAATAAGTCTAGTTGGATTAAGTGGTTGTGGAAAGACAAGCGTGTATTCCGTTGCTTTTGCCGCAAAATCTCCTGAAGAAACTAAAGGTTTAGCACCAACAATACTCTATGAAACGAGAAGACATTAAAGAAAAAGTTCTTTTCTTTAAATTTAAATCCGTTTCTGGGGTTACAAGTCGGAATTTTTGATTTCGGAGGTCAAGAAGAGTTTAGGCGTGAATATATGGAAAAACCTGAAATTTTCAGAGGTACAGACATTTTAATTCCAATAGTCTCTCTACATGAACCAGGAACTTTCGACGAAGCAAAGAAATATTTTTCTGATTTATTAGATCTTTACAGAAAGAATAATGAAAAACCAAAGATTTTCTTATTCTTGCATAAATTTGATACCACGGATTATCAGAAAGAGCTTCTCGATACTAACGTTAAGAATGCGAAGGAACTCTTCTTGGAAATTTTTAAAGATTACGATTTTAGCTACATGCTTACGAGTATTTATGAACATGATAAATTAGCGAAAGTTTTCAGAGATATTTTAATTTCTCAATATGCTGAATTGAAGACCCATGTTGAAAAAGCAGAAAAGCAGCTCGAAGAAATTAAAGCTAAAGTCATTATCGCTGATATTTCAGGTAACGTTATTGTTCATAACGTGCAAGGAGTAAGCAGTGGACTAACGTTGAGAGGCGATCTAAGAGATTTTATTAATTCCTGTAATACAGTACGAGAAAATATATTCATGTCAGATTCGGCAAAATTTTGGGGCCGCAATGATGATGGAAAGGAAATTGAACTCCACATCTTTAAATACATCATTTCAGTCTTAGTAATGAAATCTGAAGAATTAAGCAAGGAATCTCAGGATAAATTAAATTTGTTATTGAACGACATGAAGTTATTTGCGGATTTAATTATCTCAGCTCATTCAGATTAAAAAAATAATATTAAATTTTTTACTCCTTTTCTATTTTTTTAAATTAGACTTTTCAATTCAGTAATTAGTAATATTTCATTAAGGCTCGTAAATCTTAAATTGTAGTTTCTAATTATATCTTTTTTCTAATTTCCTCAAGTTTTTTCTTTGCTCCAGGAGTTTTTTCGTTTTATTATTTTTAATACACTTTAAATTTTATAGCTAAATTTATTATTACCACTTAATTTCATCGCCAAGGTGCTTTATTGGCCAAATCCAATAATTTTTGCGCTTTATCACACCTTTATTCTTCAGTTCTTCAAATAACTTTTGTTTCTGCTCCTTTATTAAACCAATTGGATCAAACAAGATTTTTCCCTTGTATAGGGCGCTTAATATTATATCTGCTTTAATTTTAACGTAATTTTTAAATTCTGTTTCTGTTACCCATAGAGTATCAAATCCTAAGCCTTTTGAATCCATTAGTTCGATTTTTTCATTAATCCTATCAATGTGATTTTTTGGAAGTTCATTATCCGAAAAAATTACAAATAAATCAACATCACTCGCTTTTTTTTCTGAAAAAACAGCTTCTCCTTTTGCCAATGATCCGAATAGTAAAATACCTTTGAGTTCTTTATTAATTTTAAATAATTGTTTAATGTATGCTTCTACACTAGCTGTAAAATAATTGTCTGTTATAAATGAAAGATCTATGTCCATTTTTTTAATTTTTTTAGTTGTTTTTTTAATTTTTTTAAATCTTCAAATTGAGATTCAGTGATGTTAAATGTCTGCTTTAAAATCTCTAAGAAATTTTCAAGGTAATTAAACAAATTTTTAATAAATTCTCGAACATTTTCCAAGGAGTGATATATATCTTCTGGAAATTTAATTTGATCTGCTTCTAAAACTCCATATCTAGTTATTGTTCCTTGTTCTTCAAAAAATTCTGAAAATTTCATGTTTAATTCAAATAAATTTTTATGGTTTTTACTGAGGTTAAATACTTTTTCATCATTAATTACTTCTCTCAAAATTTTACTTGGATAATGAATTTTTTCGATTTTAACACCAATTAGGCTTAAAAGAGATTTATTAAACTTTTCTATTGAGAATTGACATCTAAAAGCAACAATTGAATAAAATTTTCTTTTCAGACCATTAATAATTATGTTAACGTCGTTTATAGCTGAACTAATCCAATTTCTTCCTTGAGAAAAATTAGTTTTCATTGCACCTAAATAAATTATAGCTTTTTTATTTTAAATACTTCTTAGATAAATTGAAAATAAATACTTTTCAATTAGAAGAAGGATAATTTTTATTGATATTCTTATTTCTCTAATTATAATTTCAATTTAGTAATTAGTAAAATTTCATTAAGGCTCGTATAATCTTAAATTACAGTTTCTAATTATATCTTTTTTCTAATTTCCTCAAGTTTTTTCTTTGCTTCAGGTGTTTTTTCAAAAGATTCCTTTAGATCTTCACAAGGATAATGGATACAATAAGCACAATTTTTAATTTTCTTTCCCATACCACATTTTCTAATTGGACACATATCACACCAATTAAAATGATTTCCATCTTCAGTACATCCAACGCAATCGATATTTTCCGGATCAGACTTGAGATCATACCCAGACCATTTTTCTGCAATGCGTGTTAAAGCATTTTTATCCCCATGCTGAGTAGCGAAATAAACGGGACATGAGAGACAATCTAATCCACAGAATGCCACCTTTTCTTCCATGATATTAATAGACTCACTTATTTATTTACTCAATTAAAATTATCTTATCTAGAGATGTAGCATTAATTTTTTATTATATTTATTTCTCGAATAATTAATAATAATTTTGTGGCAAAGATTGCCATTAATTATTTTTTACTATTCCTAATTGTTAAAATAATTTAAACATATGAACTATTCTAAGTAGTTTTTAGAAGGTTTTTAACATTATTCTTCTTAATAAAATAAAGACATTCTAATTATTTTATTTTAATAAAAGTGAAGATAATGGTAATTCGATGTAAATGGGCTGAATATAACGATCTTATGAGAAAGTATCATGATGAGGAATGGGGTGTTCCTGTTCACGATGATCTGCTTCATTTTGAATTTTTAATATTAGAAGGTGCTCAAGCCGGTTTAAGTTGGAGCACAATTCTGAACAAACGGGAAAATTTTAGAAAAGCCTTTGATAGTTTCGATTATAATAAAATAGCTAATTATACAGAACGAGAAGTTGAAGAACTACTTACCAACAAAGGGATTATTAGGAATAGACTTAAAATAGAGGCTACTATCGCAAATGCTAAAGCATTTTTAAGGGTTCAGAAAGAGTTTGGTTCCTTTGATAAGTACATTTGGCAATTTGTTGACGGCAAACCTATAATAAATAAATTCAAAAATCTAGAAGATTTACCCCCAAAAACTATAGTTTCTGAACAAATGAGCAAGGATTTAAAAAAGCGGGGCTTTAAATTTGTAGGTCCAACAATCATTTATGCTCATATGCAAGCGATAGGAATGGTCAATGATCATGTGTTAGATTGTTTTAGATATAAAGAAATTATTCAAATCATAAAAAACTAATTCTTTATCCTATTTTTTGAGCTGGGAACTCTGTAGAAACATTAAAACTTACTGAAAGCACTTAAAATTATAATATTTTTGTATTTTTAATACAAATATTTTTATTCTTTTGTAATATAAATGAAGATTGGGTGGGATGTTTTATTAGATGTGAAATGTGCTTGAAGAAAGAAAATTTATTCATGTGTTTTACCACAGGAAAAAAGAAAGAAGTTTATCTATGCTCTGCTTGTTTAGGTAAGTCTTTAATGGAAGACTCCTCTAAAATAAATATTTACTCTATGAATAAACTCGGGTATACCTGGAAAAAACCTCAAGTTATTAAAAAAGAATCTTAATAATCTAATAGAATTTTTCGATAAATCTCTTTAATCAATGATAAGCTTTTAAATTATGGATTTTAAATCAGCTAATGACCCTTTATAGGTAGGTTCTGGAATACTCTTATCTAATTCCCCATTCTCGCCTATAATGAAAAATGTTTGCATTCCTAATTTTGCTGCTATCATATCTTTTGCCTCATCGCCAACCATTAAACATTTCTCAGCGGGATATCCAATATATTCTAAAATTTGCTCATAATAAAGTTGGTTTGCTAAAGTTTTTGTGGCATAGCTATTTTCAATTGTTGTTATTAAACGGTACGGAAAATCAGATACTCCAGCCCACTCCAATCTCTGTAATATCGCCGTTTCAGGAAGAAGAGGAGTAGTAGCAATTACTACGTCGTAACCCTTTTCAAAAGTATCTTGGACAACCGACCTCGCTTCGGGTTTTTTACGAGTATACTGACGTAGTTTTGAGAATTCATGTTCATAAAATTTATCGAAATATGGTTCAATCTCCTCCCGAGAATATCCCTTCAAGGGGAAAA
The DNA here is from genome assembly GCA_019057775.1 of Promethearchaeota archaeon. Next base: position 29,709 of record JAHLWT010000161.1, on the reverse strand, counting down.
AAGCTTTAGCATACACTTCTTCGTTAGTTTCACTTCCATCACTTTCTTCAACAGATTTAGAAGCTCTCAATATTTTAGCGATAAAATCCTTAGGTGATACGAGGTGAGCAACACTTTGAGCCAACAATCTTAAATATTGGGGGATAAATTTATCCAAATCAACATGAATTAATGTTCCATCCAAATCAAAAAGAATTGCTTTAAGTTTATGATTACTCTTTCCGTCCACTGATCATCATCACTATGGTTTTATTTTTTTTTGCTATTATTTGAAATAATTGGGTATATTTACTTTTTAGCGTCTTAAATTAAGCGTAAAAACTGACAATCATGAGATAATAAATCGAGAAACAAAAGAGAGATTTACGATATCTATATTCCTTGCCTAATAATAAAAAGTTTTTATAAAATTCTATCTTTTTATAAAATTAACATATTAAACTTCATTAATTTTATTTAGACTTGATAAAATTAGAATTAACAGATTTAAATAAGGGGACTGTTTTTATCGGTGATAAACTAAAGATCAATGCTAAATTCAATTTTGAAGAAGATACCGATATTTTATGGACAGGGATACGATTAATTACTAGCCCTCCATGCGCAAAAGAACTTCAAGTAGCAAAAGAAGAAATATTTAGTAAAGGTCATTTTGAAGCAGGACAGTATAATCGTGAAAAATTCCTCCTAATTAAAAGTAATGTCGTTCCTACAATTAAGAATCGAGATTTAAATTATAGATTAAAATTAATTTTAAGACAACCTAACCCAATTAATCCAGAAGATAATCTCGTTATTAATAAAACTCATGATATTGAAATAAGAACGAGAAATTCAGAACTCCATGTAAAAAAGTCAAACCCGATCTCTTTTTCAATCTCAGGGTTAAACGTTCTACTTACCAAAGATATCTTTAAACCAGGTGAAACCATAAAACTTTCCTTCACATCAGAAGAACTTAAGCACATAGAAGTAAGATTATTACAGGACTCAAATTTAGTGTGTTATTGTGAAGCTTACGGCCAAAATTGTCGAAAAGTAGAAGAATTACCCCCCGCAATTGCCGGAGATGCCAAAACAACGAATATGGAAAAAGGATTTTTATTATTGAAAGTTCCCGAGATTGCAGAACCTAGTCATAACTACCTATGGTCTCCATCTGAAAAAGAACAGTTTGGATTTAGATATGGAGCTTATACAAAGTGGTCTTTGTTAATTATAGGAAAGAAAAAGCCCGAATATGGCTTAACACCAGTTAAATTTGAGCTACCAATAACAATAACTGCCGGACGTATTTCCGAGGAAAAAATTAGAGTTGATTTATTTACAGAAGGAACATCTGGAGCACCATCTCTATTTGATAGTATTTCAAAATTCCAAAAAACCTATAAAGTCACTTCAATTGACTCTGATATTGATAGATATCGTTTGAAAATTAAAAACACTTCAAATAAAGATCTGAATGGTGTAACTGTTAAAATTACCGGATTACAAGAGGGAATTTTTGAAACAGCTCCAAGCTTAACAGGTTTTAATCTCTGGAAACAAAATGAAGAAAAAGAGATTATCTATGAAACAAAACAAAATGTGACGGCGTTAATCTCTATTTTAGAGGATAATGAACAGAAAAGTATTAGAATTCAATCTCCAGTCTCTAGCGATTTCTTTTAAAGAACTTTAAAGATAATCCCTTTAATTCATGGCGGAGACTAACTTATGTTTATAATACTTTTGCAAAATCAATCTTAGAATATCTTCAAAGCAACCCAAAATTCCTTCTCCGCTTAGTGCTATTGTATTGCGTGAATCTATATTCCTAAATTTTTGATAATTAATTTGTCTTAGAAATTGTATTGAATTAAACTTATCTGGCAAATCTTGTTTATTAAAAGCGATTATAATAGGGATCTCCTTCAATGCCTCTTGAAAATAAGAATTTAATTCATTCCACGAGATTAAATTACGATCATATACAGCTTTCTGTGAATCTAGAACAAAGATTACTCCATCAACTGCCCTTAGAGTGATAGGACGAGTAATTAAATAAAAGTCTTGCCCTGTAGTTGTATATATATGGATTTTTAGAATCCATTCTTCGTTTTGAAAACTCACCGTACCATAATCAAAAAAAAGAGTTCTATTCACAGTGTTTTCAATGCTTTTCAGTTCATCTTTTTTCCCAAAATGTGAAAATAAGGCTTTAATTGAGGTAGTCTTGCCGCTCAATGCTGGGCCAAAATATACGATTTTAATACTGATAGTTTTATCGCAATGGTCGATAATCATTAATCATTCATCTAATCTTTTTAATTGTTAATTTAGAAATAGATTTAAAAAAGCCAATATTTTTTCAAATCCTACGAGAAAACACAACTAAGTGCTTTCTAATAATAAATGAGAAGGCTAAATAAGATTTGAAATGTAAAGATAAAAGGGATTTAAATAAATTATAGAATGATATTTTCTCCATCTAATTTACATATTAATTGATTCCTTAAAATTAAAATCTCTATTTCGCGTCTCAAGATATCGTTACTTAATTTTAATTCAGTTTTTTGCTTTAGTAGTTGATTTAAATTATTAAATGTAATTGAATTCTGATCGTTAGAAATTTCCTGAATTTGTTTCAGGATTATTTGCTGATTATATAAAGAACGGGCATTAGAATCTAGTTTATACAATTGGTGTGTAAATGTATAATCAAAATCATTATTTTTGTCAAGTTCTTTTAATTTATTTATTAAAGTAATTGCATCATCATATTTCTCTTCCTTCACTAATTCTCTAACTATATTTAGCTGTTTCACTATCTCTTTTGTTTCCAAAAAGGCTCACATCCATATATGTTTATATGAAATTAGATTTATTAAAAAATCTCTTGTCTAAAATAATTATATTGAATAAATCTTAATTTGTAAAAAATTTTATTAAATCTAAGGGTGATAAAACAATAACAAGTTCCGTGGTAATGTATCACACAATTGTTTCGAAAACTCTTACTGAATGATTATAATTAAAGGGTAATTTTTATGGTGAAATTATCTTAAAATCTTCAATTTCTTTTTTTATTAAAAAATGTCGACTACCATAAATGATCAGAGCTAACCCTCCTAAAGCAATTAAGATAGTATACCATCCATACTGCATTAACCACTCTTGTAAATAATTTATTGGATCTAATGAAATACAGTCTGGACCATAAGGATTAGGAATACATGGTGCATGAACTCTATTAAAGAAAATCGATGAAATTGTATTAAAAAATAAGAAATAAAAACCAATTATGACTAAAATTAAGCCTTTAACTTTTTTCTTAAAAAAAATCACTCTCCTGTTTTTTACTTTATTGTAGATTATTTATTAGGAACAAAAATAGGTATTTAACATTTATTCTCAAGATTATTGTAATTCACGTTATTTTGATCTGTTTTACAAGGATTTTTCACATTTTTCTAAGAAATTAGAAGAATTTTCTTAGGTTCCAAAAATACTCACATCCTTCTACGTTTATGTGAAATTACATTTATCAAAAAATCTATTGTCTAATATAATTATATCGTATAAATCTTAATATTATATAATCTAATGTTTTAAATGATAGTTCTTATTTACTATATTAAAGACTATTACATAATTACGTGAAAATAATGGATAAAGAGAAAATTAAACAAGTAATCGAAAAGATACGCCCTCAACTCCAGATGGATAGGTATTAGAACTTCTCTAAGCTCTATAGGGTGGAGATGTTGAGCTCGTATCGATCGAAGACGACGGAACAGTAAAGGTAAAGTTGCTTGGACATTGTGCAGGCTGTACTTGACTCGATCTCCGAGGAACAAGAGCTTAATGCACGCACAGCAGACCATAAAGTTTGGAATCGAAAAAGCTATAAAACAATTCGTTCCCGAAGTTAAAGAAGTTGTAGCTGTTCCTTACTAATAAGAGGTACAAGATTTCCCTATTCTTTTTTTATTTTTTATGAACCTTGTGTGAGGAATGTTGGACAAAAGCTTGAAGATCTAAAGCATATCCAACTGAACTTAGACCGCCGAATTTTTCCAAGTAACTTGTCTTAAGAGGATTACTACTTAAATATAAAGTTTCCAAGTTTTTTAAATTCTCAAAACCCTTAATTTGGGATATTTGGTTAAAATGTAAATCAATAGCTTTTAAACGTATTCCAGAAGTTTAAATTTTCGGGTTATCTCTTCAAATATGGCTCTAGTTCACTTTGAAAAATAAAATCCACGCCCAGCTCTTTTATATGAGCGCTTGGAAAGTTTTGTTTGATTTCAAAAATCAATCATTTTCAAATATCACTATAAATCAAATAATGCCTCGTGTTCAACATCATCTTCCCAATAATTAAACTTATTTAGAATTTCACTTATTTTTTCTTTTTTTATTGCAGTATTATGAGGAAGACTTAAACCCAATGCACAAATAGTCGCAAGCATACTCGATTCTAACCCAACTTTTAAATTCTCTTCTGTGAATTCACTTAGTGGAACATAAACACTATCATCTTTTTCTTCTTGATATGGATATGTTTCTTGAAATTTAATCATAGCATATCGATTTCCTGATATCCCCATTTTTTCCATCCTGTAATTCATTACAAAATTGAATATTCCCATCAATATGTGCCAATCTTTCCATCTTTGTGATCGTAACGAGTTCTTTAAAAATTGAAATCTTTTTGTAGGAATAATTCGTTTTAATGTTAGACGAATTGAGGGGATACAATTCTTATATCTCCTTTCAATCATTTTGTTCGATTCATCCTCATTATAGAATTTGCTTAATTTAGTCAATTCTCTCACTTCCAAAAGTATTAATCCACATATATTGATATGAGTTACTTAGGTAATTATCTCTGAATATGGGTTTTATTTCTTCGTGGAATTGTTCTTCCGATACTATTGCACAATTAGAGATTATACCATACAAAACACCAAATATATTACTAATATTGTAGCGGTATGAACTATTACTTGCACTTTCTGCTAAATTTACTGTGTGACCATAACCATCCCGAATCCCGCCATATCCAACTTCTTCAGAAATTGATAGATTGATTAAAATAGTATCTTCAATAAATGAGACATCTATATCTCTTAGGCTAAAAAGAATTATTTGGATATAAGAAATGAATTCATCCGAGATCTGGGGAGGTACCACTTCGTTGTCCCATTTTACCGTCCAATTTACATCAAGTTGTTGCCAACTGTAAGATCTATCCTTTTTGATATCTAAATGAGTTCTATCTTCTTTTTTTTCAATATTATCTGTGAAAATTTTCAACTCATCCGAAGTTATGGATTCTAAACTCCTCTCAATAATATCTAATACCCCAAAATTGTTGAGTAAATTAACCATTAGATTGAATGTATCCTCAGAACCATAATATTTCTCGTTTATGTAGATTTGTATTATGAGATTAAATAACGTATTGATATTGCTATTTTGTGAGTTTTCACGATCTCCAAAATCAACCATATTAGAAGAATAATATAACCTCAACGTTAATGAATTAAAAGTTGAATGTACGGCTTCTTTCGTGTGATTTAACCTAAAGTTTATTTTTGCAATACTGTCCATTCCACATTCATAAGTAAGTTGCTTAGCATTATAATCTGAATCTAATTCATTTGACAAATAAAACGCCGTTAAAAAGTAGTATTTTGATGCGTATAACAACCCAATTTGCTCAAAACATAATCCAATGAAATAGTATGCAAATACACAATCGTATAATTTATCGGGGTTAAATGCTTTTGTTTTTATCTTTTGAAACTGCTCTATTGATCGTGAATAATTTCCGCTCCTAAAAATTCTAATCGCTCTCTTCATTAAATCCTTTATTGATGAATTATTTCCGTTGTATCTATCTTTTAACTTTGTTACTTTTTCGAATAAATTATCAAAATCATTATGATTTTCAATTATAGGAATTTTTTCAGAAAAACCTTTTAAAAGATTATAGTATTGACAAGTATCGAAATATTGTGGATTTTCTATTAATGAAGTGAACTCGCTAAATTCGTGAATAATACGATCCGCCCAAGCTTTATTAGTTATATCTTTATCAACAATACCATTATTTTCTTTTATATCCTCTTGTTTAATTCCGAAATTAAGCATTAATTTTCTAAATTTTAATTGAGTAATTCTTGATTTTGTCTCTGAATTTTGAATTCTCAAATCTAGTGCATCTTTTAGCATATTTCTTATTTCTAAAACGCTCGATAATTCGGATTTTACTCTATTTCTTTGAAATTCTCCATTAAAAATATTAAAAAGATTTGCTGATTGTTCTAAAACTTCCATATTCCCTTCATTTCTTATAGATTTAAAATACCCCAAGAGTTCAACTTCGATTAGAGTCCAATCTTTTTCTGTTTTAAACATTGCGAATGCTTTTTCATAGAACAGTTTCTTCTTTAAAACACCATTATCAATTTTTTCAATGAAATCGTCTATTATATTTATCCAAAAGGCTTCCTCACCTAATTTATTGTTGTAGGAATACCTTATACAATCCTTAATTTCAAGATATTAACCGTAATTGAAAAAAACCACTCTTTTAATCCTGTATTTTTCTAAAATTTTATCGTATTTCCTTTTTTCTTCTATCTCAGTTATTACATTATAATCAAATGGTAATTCCGTTGATTCGATTATTGTTTTAATGCCTATGTTTGATTTTTTGATAATTTGTTCAATAGTATTAATATCAATTAATCTCGTTTTTGTTTTCCTGGCATCAAATTCTTTTTTGAATTTTTTGCTTTGCTCCTCAATTTTAGGTTTTAACTGTCTTGATTTTATTAATGATTTTATTATGTATTTCTTAAAAGCATCAGTTTCATCGTATAAACCATTATCACTTTTTTTTAAATTAAAAGCTCTCGTGGAAGGGCAGAGGTTTTCAATACCGTGAATATCAAAATCTTTATCTAAATCATATTTCTCTTTCCATTTTTCAAATTCATCTGGCTCTCTTGGATTATATAAGACTCGTTCTGGAATAATATGATCTATTTCCATATCATCAAATAATATCGGTATACCTTCATAACCACTTTGTTTATCGTGAGCATACCAAATAGCGAATCTTAATGATTGAGGGATTCTTTGTTTGGGCATTTTTCAAAATATAAAATTTAATAATTTTTTTTACAATTAAAATTCAATAATATATGGCACAATATAGCTATTTAAATCAAAGAGGGTTAGGATTTAATAAAAATTACGTTATTAATACAGAAATATTGATATATATTAAAATAGAGAATTCACATACTAAAAATATATAAAATTAATAATTTGATTGGCAAAAATTGCTTAACTGTTCTTATATTCGTATCTGAAGTTAAAGAAGTTGTAAGTGTTCCTTTTTAATAAGAAAGGCTTTAATTCTCTATTTAATTCGACTATTCTTTTCCTTTTTATTTTTGATCTGCTTTTGATTATAATTCTTTAAGTGCGTTTTATAAAATCATTAACATATCTTATTCTGATTCAGAGTTCATATTATCTTTAATGATTTCATAGTGAACTATTTTATCATTAGGTGGTTTTTGTTCTTCTATTGTTTGGTCTTCTGTTCCTATTATAGTAGGCTCATGATCATCTGATTCTGAATTTTCTTCTTTGTTATTCAAATCGCTTCACAGTTTTTTATATTGGTTAGATGAAATTATTATAAGTTTCGCACAGTTATTTTAAATAATCAACCAATCTATTATTAAATTAATTATTAATTGAATATTTAAGAATTCAACTATGATATCCAAAATTCTAATAATAATGTCTGGTGGCGTTCTCTGTTACTCAAAAATCTTTTTTGGAGATACTACCATTGATAATGATTTAGTTAGCGGATTCCTCACAGCAATTAGTAATATTGCAAAGGAGATTGGTGGCGGAGAAATAGAATCATTAAATTTCAGAAATTTCAATTTTATTTATACCCATGATGATGAAAAGTTATGTATGTTCATAATCGTTACTGATATTGACGATCCTGAAGAAGAAGCACGAGAGAAATTAGATTTGTTAAAAAATGAGTTTATCGGGCGTTATCATGATGATTTAATAAATTGGAGTTGTGAAACTAAAAAATTTGAACCCTTCGACGAGTTTGTTGAAGACAATATATTCTTACCCCCAAAGATATTAATAGTCGGGGAAAGTGGGGTTGGCAAGTCGACAATCATAAATCTCTTTCCTGGAGAAACTATTTTAGAATTAGATGATGATATGAATGAAATCATTCAAAAACTAATTCCTTTGCCAAATATTAAAAGGATGAATGAAGCTATTTTAAGAGAAATGGATTTAAAAGATTTAATAGATCATTCCAAAATTTATAGAGCCATATTAGACTCATTCGACATTATTTGCATCGTTACTAATTCAGGTGCAAGTAATCTAGGCCGAACCAGAAGGTTATATTCACAATTGGTACAGAAAGTAGAGAAAGCTGATTTTTATATTATCGCGAATTTTCAAGATCTAACAAAAACCTCATATGAACCAGAAAAGGTAGAAGAGTTATTTGATGTCAAAACTTTTGGATTTTCTGCAATCCATGAATCTGCAAAAGAAAAAATGTATTCAATATTCAATAAAATGATACGGGCATCGATTACTGAAAAGATTAAAAGTAAAGAAACCTAAAAAAATAAGCTCAAAGTGGAAAATAGGATATGTGTATAATATTTAATTTTAAGAGTGTAGATTGGGAAAAGTTAATATTATGTATTTTCCATTTCTAGTTGAGAGTAATTAGAAATCTAATATGATATCGAAAATAATTATAATTGGAGCAAATGGCGATTTAGTCTATTCTAAGACATTTTTTGGGTCAAATCACCAAGATAAAGAAACAATTAAATTTTTGACTTCAATTAATCATGTTGGGAAAAAAGTAATTGGAGAACGCATAAGTTCCCTAAATTTTACAAATTTTAATTATGTGTATTCACATGATAACCAAGATAATTTATTTATAATTGTCAGTGATATTAAAGATCCAGAAGAAGAAGTAAGAAATAAATTAAATTTATTAAAAGAAGAATTTTACAAACAGCAAACTAAAGTAGGAAAACCAGTAGGAAATTCAATTAAAATTGAGGACTTAGATGATTTCGCATGTGACCAGATTTATGTTCCACCTAAGATATTATTAGTCGGCGAAACAGGGGTAGGTAAGACTTCCATCATGAATTTATTTCCCGGAGAAACTGTTTTAAGAATAGATGACGATATGAACGAAACTATAGAAAAGGCTGTCAATTTAACTGATTTAAAAGGAATTACTCAGGTCATTCTACGAGAAATTAATTTTCAAAACTTGGTTGAGCGTGCTAAGGATTATAGCTCGCTATTAAGAACAGTAAATATAATTTGTATTGTAACAAATTCAGGAGCAGGTAATTTAAGTAGAACAATGGGCTTATACACTCGTTTAAAAGATCAGGTAAAGAAAGCAGATTTTTATATTCTTGCTAATTTTCAAGATTCAATAAACTCTTCTTTTGATCCACATAAAATTAGTGAGTCATTTGGATTAACGACATTCGGATTTTCAGCAACTCAGAAAGATTCCCGAGAAAATATTTATACAATAATTAAAAGAATGCTAGAAATTTCGATCATTGAGAAATTTGAAAAGAGATAAGCATATTATAAAATATGAAATCTTACAAATTTATAAGAACTTAAAAATATGACAATAGAAGAAAATTATGTATTTCCTGTGTACATTAATGAAAATACTACAAAAAAAATCATTCTGTATTGTAAAAGTTTTGAAAAGGAAATTTTTGGATATTTGATTGGAAGCATATTAAAATGGGATGATAAACTTTATGTTAAAATCGAGGATTTACTTTTTCTTCTAGGAGCAATTCACAGTGAAGAATACTCGACCGCCCAAATAGAGGGTGCTGCTGGTAAGTATGAGAATAAATTTCAAAGATTGAAAAGGAAGTCAGAGAATACATCCCTTAGAGTAGTTGGATGGTGGCATTCTCATCCAGGCTTCGGTTGCTTTTTATCAAATACAGATTTAAAAACTCAAAAATATTTTTTTCCAGAATCATACCAAGTAGCATTGGTTGTAGATCCCATTCGAGACGAGCTTGGATTTTATACGTTAGCAAACAATTCAGAGAAGGGGTATAAACCAATTAGTTATGCGGTTATAGGAACAAGTTAACGATGGATCCCTAAAGTATTGAATAATGGCAAATAAAGAAAATAATCAGGATGATTACACCGTCTTTGAGGTTGAATCGATAGATTCAGATAAGTTCGATCGCCAGAAACGAATCCTTGGTTGGGATCAGAAGAAAATTTCAGATGCAACAGTTATGATTGTTGGGGCAGGAGCTACTGGTAATGAGGTTGTTAAAAATTTAGTTTTAACTGGGATTGGAAAAATTATGCTAATTGATTATGATTTCATAAATGTGTCTAATTTAAATCGATGTATCTTATTTGACAATCAAAGCGCATTAAATAATGATTATAAAGTTGATGCTATTAAAAATGCCTGTGAAGAACTAAGCCCAGATACGGAAATTATTGGTATAAAAAAGGATTTAAAAGATATCGATAAAGCCCTTTATAAAAAAGCTGATGTCGTATGTTCTTGCCTTGATAATGTAGAGGCTCGATTGGAGTCAAATAATTATTCATATTATTATGACGTTCCCTTTATTGATTCGGGGATAGAACAATTCTTTGGGAGTGTTCAAGCAGTTTATTCCGGAGAAAGGGACTCTGCATGCTTACAATGTAGTATCTCGGGTACAGATTTAGATTTAATGTGGAAGAAATTTTCTTGTACAGGTGAAGAAATCGAATCTTCAGAAGGTGAGACGGTACCTAAAATAGCTACGATCATAACGACGACTTCCATTATCGGTGGACTACAGTCGCAACAAGTACTGAAATTTGTATTAGGACTTGACTACTTTAAAGAACATGGGAAGTGGAATCCGAATATAGGTAAACCTTTAATAGGTGAGCAGATGAATTATAACGGGCTATTAAATACGTTCAAAGTAGTTAAAAAGTCAAAGGATCCTAAATGTTGGACATGTTCATATGAAAAAAATACGTAAAAAAAAAACAATTAAATGGAATAATTACCGAGTGTAATTCAAAAAAAATAATTAACAGAAAAAGTAATAAATAAAAAAGCTAACATAATAATAACTTAATAGGGTAAAATTATAATAGAGGTAGACAAGAGTTGCCAGAGCTTCCCTTTGAAATTTGGAAAGATAGAGTTGAAAATGAACTCCAGAACATTAAAAATCAAAAAGTATTGGATCAACATTCAATAATTAGAGATAATACTAGTGTTGAATTCCATATAAATGTAAGAACCTTAGGATATATGCGAGTAAAAGGAAAGTTAGTACCACAACGATCTCATAATATTTTTTTAAAGCTCAACCGTAGTTTCCCGTATCCGGGAGGTATTGATTTTTCATGGATCTCTAATATTTTTCACCCAAATATTCACCCCGTTGATTCTTCTTCAGGGAATCCAGGTACAGGATACATTTGTTTGAATGTTTTGAAAAAATGGTCCCGTCTTTCTGATTTAGAGACTACTGTTAAAGCTCTGATGTCTTTAATACAAAATCCAAATCCTGATGATCCTTTAAATTATCAAATGTGTTTAGATGCTGCGGAATACTTCAAAAATAAAACAATGAAGGAGATTAAAGAGGAACTAGGAGTCACGGAAGAAGATTTGGAAGCAGAGGGAGAAGATGATGATGACGATATTTTAATCATTGAAGATTAAATTCGACGTCTAAACTCCTTTTTAATTAAGAACCCCCTATAACTTTCGCCCACAACACTAATTTATCGTTTTCTTTCAAACCAAACTTATGGATGGCATCTTCGATAGTTATACTTGAAGGAAGCTCTTGGTCCTGAAGAACTAAGGAATAAGACCGTTGTTCAGCACTGATTATACCCATATGTTTGATAATAATATCAACAATCCTCTCAACTTGATGATGATTTTTAACATCCAATTTAATTATCTTTCCAGTTCTAGAATCTTCAACACTGATACGCATGATAACACCTTTTCGGCTTAGGATAACACCCCTTCGGCTTAGCTGAGTAATAAGTACGAAGAACAAACTAAGCGGGAGCAGGAAATAATTTTTATTATTTTTATAATGTTTATTTAATCTTTATTGGTTTCTTATGTTATAATTATTTTTATATATATATAAATGTACTATTTTTCTAAATTATAGAAACTTACTGCCAAGATCCTTCGGTATCTTAACAATATTTTAGTTGTTTTTAATATTTATGTGTTAATGAAATTATTCTATCCATTATGATTTTGTGTAGGGTTTTCAATAATCTTATTTCTCGCGATTAAATATATAATAAATCCAATGAAAAATGGGATTATCCACACAGTTAAAACCCACACGACGGTATTAATTCCTTTTTGTTTAGCGTCTTTATAGACCCAGATTGCTATAAATGTTAAGATCACAAAAGGAACTATAATAAATATTGCTAGTAAAATTCCCAGCAAAGCTACTGGAGTTATTTGTAAGATCATTTTGGATCACCCTTTTTATCAATCTTATGAGATGTTTTTTGTATAGGACTCCCTGTGTCTACAACAATTTCATCTTCTATTTCTACTGCTTGTTCAGGTTCTTTTGCAGCCTTTAATGCCATTGATTCATCAAATGGTGTTTGGCACACCCAACATTCATTTTCTAAGTCAGTTAAAGCGTTTGAACATTTAATACAATAAAGAGCGTCGCATTCGGGGCAAACATAGTTAAATCGTGATATTTTATTTTTGCACACTAAGCAAATTTTCTTTTCCCTATGAAAAGCGACTTCTTCTTCTGTAAATCCTTGAGGTTTTGCAAACATTTTCATGAAATCTTTAAGCTCTGCTTTTTCTTCTAAACTAAAAACCGCAGTTGAAGGTGAAATGAGACTTCTTATTACAAGAACAACCATATAAATGACTACAATCGCAAGAACAAAAGCAGCAACCATTATAATGATAATAACAATCCCCTCCAGTTCTAATGCTGAAAAGATAGTCAAACTCAGAAAGAGTAAAATAAAACCAATTGATATAATAACCAATATATTAGCTATACGTTTTGAGAAAAACTCCAGATTAATAATCAATGGAGCAAAGGCTACTAATGCACCAATTAAAACAAAGATGGATGATAATGCCGGAGGGATAAAGCTTTCTGCTTTAATTATCCATATCTCAAAAGCCCAACCCATTAAAAAAACAGCAAATCCAATAGTCATCACTGATGAGATTGCTTGGAACTCTTTTTTTGATCGAATTGAAAACCAAATATACATTATACTTAATGAAACTACGTTAACAAGAACATAGATATATAAATACAAATAAAAATAGAGGAATATATAACGCTTGGCACTATAAGTCTGAAATATTGCGGATAGATCACCTGTATATGTTCCTTCTAGAAAGAAATCAGTAAAATAGAAAAATATTCTTATTAAAGCAATACTAATCCAAAAAGTGGCAAACCCATACATGAGAATTTTTTCATCTAAAGTATCTCTCTTAAGTCCTCGGTTTATATATAGGATACTACAAAAAATTAGTGCTATAATTGCCACACTTGAGAAAAAACGTTCTAACGGATCGAAAACGATAAACAGCACTCTTGGGTTTCACCTTAAAAGATGTGTGAATTTAAATTCGTGTATCATAAGCATATAAGAGAAATCAGTATAAAAGAATTTTGATCGTAATGATGATTTCGAAAGACTGATTTAACTAATAATTAAATACTAATTTCTCTTATCTAATTAATTATAAGTATATTAATTATCTTATCTAGAACTAAAAATGACGAATAAAAGGATTATCTCACTTATTATGATGATAATTATTGGACTCAGTTTGATAATAACTATTCCAGTTCTAACTCTTTCAGGTGGTTTTTCAAATTACGGAACGATTGATGAATTACTTACTTATGAATATGCTCCAGACAATTCTTCTCCTATAGGAAAATTGAATCTTAACGCTGATGTAGGAGATGTTGAAATAAAATATGTTACAACTCCAGTTGATTATTAAGTGAATTTCTTCTTTAACAATAATAATTCAATATTTGGACGTATTTGTTATTAAATCTTTTGATCAAGTTATGATATTACAATTTAACTCAGAATACATTTCAATCTACTTTAATTGTAGAAATATCCTATTAAGTCTGGTTATTTTACAAAAGTTAATTATCCTTCTATAATTACATATGGTATATTCTAAACTAAGTTATTATGAGAATATTATGAAAAACACTGAAAATATCAAAGAAGAAAATTCTGAGAGTTCAGAGAAACCTAAAGAAAAAACTAAAAAACCAGGGAAGCGAGTGAAAAAAACACAAGGCCAAGTAATTCAAGAAGCATTAGGACTAAATCCAACAGATATTCAAGATGTTGAGAAAAAACTCTTCATTGTTCGATTTATGGATTATTTTGCTGAAGAAACGTTAGATTTTATCTTTAAAGATAATACGGTAAACCAATATACCAAGCAAATATCCACTCATATTGAGGCATTTGGAGAGGGTAGAGAAGAAGACCGACTTTTACTACAAAGTTTTAAATCAAAAAAGATTATTGATGTTGTAAATGGTTTAAAAGAGAAGGCAGAAGGAGTAGCTAAGGAAAAAGGAGTAAAAGGATCAATGGATAAGCGTTTGCGTAAACTAACATTACTTATTACGCTGCCCTTGTTTGCTGTTGTATTTCTTTTAGCATTTCTACCAATAGATATTTTCTTTCTATTTCCAGTCTTATGCGTTTTCTGCATGTTGCCCCAATTAGTTAAAGGCAAAGTTGTTAAGAAATGGCATGCTTTTAAAGAAGAAAACAAAAACGTTATTTACGCAGGGAGTAGAGAGGATATAATGATATTGAAAGGCTTTGCTAGTGAAGTGTTAGACAATATACGTTCACGACTTCTGGAATTGAATGTACCTCTTCAGTTAATTAAGTTTGTACTCCATAGTCAGGATTATGAAAATTTAAATTTACTTAATCAGAAAAATATGAAAGGAACTATGCAATATTTCTACACATTTGCATATCCTGAAGGAGTAGAACCAATTCCAATCCCTCAAAAACTCCAGCAATTCCAACAACCTATATTTCCAGATAAGAAGAGAACTGAAAAACCGGAGAAGAATTTTATTGTCCTTTCAGAAATGAAAGGAAAAGAGGGTGTAATCACTTCTTTTATTCCAACTCTGAAAGACATGATGGCTGATAGTATCAATAATATATTAAATGAATCAGAATTTAGCAAGTCTCCTAAACATTTCAATGAAATAGTTCCAAACTACTCTGAAAGCATGGCAATTTATTGTGTCTGTGGAGATGTAGCAGAAATTAGTAATGTGCAAATTTGTAATTGGAAAGATCAGTTCAAATTCTATTTATTCGAAGGAAATGAATGTAACTGTGGAGAATCGGTTTATGCTCTTTCCTTAATGGATGAAACTACGGAAATCCCTAAAGAGCTAAAAGATATCTTTTCTAGTTAAGTTAAGCTATTTTTTTTTCTATTTTTTATATATTTGTGAATAATAGTCATATAAAAGTCTATAACCTCGTATCGCACGTTCTATTTCGTTCTCATAAACTGGAATTTTTAGCTCAGAAGCAGTATTAATGACACGTTTAGAACCTTCTCTCTCCGCTTGAATAAGAATTGTAATAATAGGTTTGTCTGGATACAAATTTCTTAAATCTTTAAATATCATAAAGTCAAACTCTATTTCAATGAAAAATTCTAAAGCAAGGATAAGACCATCAACGTTCTCATCCTGTAATAGCGTATTTGCCGATGTATTGTAGATATCGCAGATTTTTGTTCCGATAAACCTTTCTGGAGGCCAATAATCGACAGGGTTCCCAAATTCGCATGTTGAACCTCCCACTTTTGCTAAAATTACATCTTGAGCTTTTTTTCCAGGTTTAGCTAGTGATAAGTGTTGCTTTCTCATCTCTCTTACGATTAAGTGTATAGCTCCAGATGAAGGCCCAATAATACCTAAATTTGGACCATTTGGTCTGGGACACCAGAGAAAAATCTTAGCAATTTCAAATAGTTCAATATAATGATTTACAGAGATTCCTCCTGCATCTTTTAATTTTTCTTCCATAACCTCATCTTTTCCCACGTAGAAAAATAGAATTGGCTTAACTGAAGCTACTTTTTTTACGGTTTCAATTAATTTAGCTGAGATATCTCTTAAGAATATTGAAATTACTTTAATGGTACTGTCATTTAAGAAGTATTCTAAAATATCAGATTCTTCGATATGGAACCCTCTTCCTAAGTGAATCACTTTGGAAATAGGTAAATCTTGAGAGGGTGACCACCATCCTAAAGCACCAGCAAGGCCCCCTGATTGTGCGATAATTCCAACACCTTCTTTAACATTTCTATTCTTCCTCATAATATGTTTTCTGACTGGAATGATTGAAGTGGTAAAATTATCACTAAAATTAATTATTCCTAGCATAGAAGGCCCCAAGTAAGTGATTCCATATTTCTCACAAATATCTCCAATCATTAAACTTGTTTTATAATACTTAGTCCCCGGTTTCAATTCAGATTGTATTGTTAGATATTTCACTCCAAATTGTCCTAATTTCTCTATTATTTCTACAATTTTTTTATTGATAACGATAACAGCTAAATCTGGAACTTCAGGAAGTTCTTCCAATGATGAATAGGATTTAACACCCAAGATTTCATTCGCGTTTGGGTTCATTACATAGATTTTTCCCTTATAGAAGATCTCTAAAAGGTTTTTTAAAATTGTGTAATTAAAGGTAAACTCCTTTCTAGATACACCAATGATCAAAATACTTCTCGGGTTAAAAAAAGACTTAAGGTCGTTCAAATTTAATCAATTTTTGTGTATTGTTTTGCGAATATAAATAAAAAATCGAGAGATATAAAATAAATTTTCATATTAGCTAATAAAGGTATGGGTTTTTCTTAGCGCGTCAATGTTAAAATACTTTAGTTTAAAAATTAACATAAAATGTTTCATTTCTACTTTTGAATTGGTCTGATAACATATTATTTTTGATCAATAATATTTTGTAATATTTAATAATTAAAACAGATTAATCAAAGTATTTTATCATGAATCAGGTTAAAAAACATATAAAGAGTTCATCATGGCAGACTCAATTGCCTTAGGGTTATTATTCGGGATTATAAATACTTTAATTTTACACCTTGCTAAAAGTATGGAACGACAAGGAATTGAAATTTTCTCAAGAAAGAAAACTCTAAAAGAAAAAGGCAAAAAACCTTTAATTTACATTATTGGACTTATTTTAAATAATACAGTCATGATTTGGCAAATTATAGGGACATCCTTTGCTTCAGCAGCAGTATTTTCTAGTGTTTTTGGGTTAGGACTTATTCTTTTGATGGTTTATTCACATTACATATTACATGAGGAAATTGAGAGATCAGAATTAATTGGGGCCATACTAATCATTATTGGAACTACTTTTGTTGGTTTTTCTTATATAATAAAACCCCCCAAAACTGGAGCTATTATTTATTTGAATTTTTTTACTCTTTTGATAGTGATAGTAATAATTTTCTCAATACTCATCAGTATCTCTTGGAAAAAGAAGATAATGGTAGCTTTTATTTTTGGATTGGTTGCTGGGACGTTTGGAGGAATGGATAATGTTTTTAAGAGAATGGGATTGAGCTCTAGTAATTTTTTGGAAGCTTTTGCGGGTGTCTTTCGATTAGAATTACTCAGTTTTATTTTTGTGATAAGCTTCTTTCTCGGATTATTAGCATTTTTACTTACTCAAATAGGATTTGCAAAAGGAGCTGAAGCTTCGAAATTAGTTCCAATTTACAATTCACTATACATTATTTCACCAATTATTTTTGAGTTAATCATGATTGAAGGTTCAAGAATATCCCCTAGTATAATTTTATCGATTATGATAATTATTACGGGAGTTTTCTTAATGAATATATTTAAGAAAGATAAAGAAAACAATAATGAAAAAATCAGTAGGGAATTAAACAGTAACTAACTCGTAAATCGGGATTTCCCTTCGTTTTTTAGCATCATACAAGGGTAAACCAGATTGTTTAAGAAGTTCTGGAGTTTTATACTTGAGAATTACAGTTTGGCATGGGCTTGATATTTTCATGTTAGCAACTCGTAAACGATCTCGCACAAGTGGTAAATCCTTCAAACTAGTTCCTACATCAACAATAATTTGTCCGGCTCTAACTCTAGCACATACTCCAGTAGATCTTCCAAAAGAGTTTCGCATCCCTGATTGTACCCGATCTGCTCCCGCAAAAGCTAACATCCGATTCTCCCTAAATTTTTGAAACGGTTTTGGTCGAATTCGAAGTCTGTAATTTTGTCTTCCAAGTTTTCTTTGAAGGACACCGTTAATAGTAATTCGTATTGCTTCAAGAGTATTTGAAGAAATCTGACTCTGATTTTTAACTTTTAATCCCACTACTATCTCGTAATCTTCCCAAGGTGTCTCTTTTGAGCCACCCCAGAATCTAACTATTTTACTTTGAGCCCCTCCTCTCGCATATTCACGTCGATGATTACTACTTCTTTTATGCTGAAAAGGTCTTCTCGACCACTTACTATAACAATGCCAAGGTCTCTTATTAGCTATATTTATTCACCTTTTACGCTGTTCTTGCTATGTATTCAAGTAATTCTATTGACAATTTTATATTCAAAGTTGAATTATGAAAGTGATATATTTCTAATAAGTTTTATTAATAGATAGACTGGTATTTAGATACACTAATTTTTTCAATTTTGGATGTAATTGAATATTTGTCTTCTATTTTGACAAGAAAATTGATTTAAAAAGCTAAAAAAAGCAAATCTTTAATTCTAAAATCTAAATTTAGTAGAATAATGTTTATTTTTGATAAGAATTAAAATTAAATAAGTTAGACATTTTATTTTAATAGAATTTTATAAGAATTGTTTTATTAGATGATAAAATTTTTTTATTAATAATGATAGATTCTGAAACCTTACTGAAGCAGAAAACAGAGTTACTCTGTAAAGGACTATATCTTGATAAGGATCTTATCCCACACTATAAAAGTCAAGGAATTGACATTGACTATGGCCGAAAAGGAGGAGCTGGTCCTTCTGGAGGAAAATATTTCATTTTTGACGATTTGATAACCTTAGTTAATGTAGCTTTGTGGTCAGATCCAGATAAAACTGATTTAGTTTTAAAAGAAAACAAAAATGGGTATTTTGAAATTTATAATAGGGTAAAGAAGGTAAACTTTGGAAAATTAAAGTTAGTACAAAACCCTCTTTACTACAACCCCGAATTTAAAACTTCAGATGGAATTGAAATGAAAAAGATAGCACTAGTACATGGAACAGATTGTTTATCAACTACTATTTACCAAAAATGCGCATATTGGGCTTGTGGAGAAGCATGTGCATTTTGTGGAATTGAATATAGCCTACAAAACGATGCAACTATTTTAGAAAAGAACGCGACTCAGATGTCAGAAGTAATCACTGTTGCTAAAAAGGAAGACAGATGTAATCATATGACATTAACTAGTGGAACAGATAAAACTGATGATAAAGGTGCAAATCGATATATCGAATTTTTAAAGGGAGTAAAAAACAATCATCCTGATATCCCTATACATGTACAAATCGAAGCTTTAGAGAATATAGAATATATAGATAAATTAAAAGAGGCTGGAGCTGATACTATTGGTATTCATCTTGAAGTTCTTGATGAGAATTTACGTAGTAAAATTACGCCAGGTAAATTTCATTTGTCTTATGAACTTTTTGAAAAGAATTGGAAGCAAGCATTATTAGCTTTTGGAAAGAATCAAGTGAGTAGTTATATTTTGACCGGATTCGGAGAATCTCTTGATGACTTTATAAAACGTGTCGAAAATATTGTATCCATTGGTGTTATACCTTATATCACTCCTGTGAGATCCATTGCAGGAAAAAAGAATCTACCTTTTACTGATTTCAAAGTTTTAATTGAAATCTATAGGAAGACTGCTGAATTAATGAAAGATTATGGAGTTAACCCTTTAGAAAACTTCGCAGGTTGTGTCCGGTGCGGGGATTGCTCATCAATTAGTGAAGCATACAAAACTCTATGACTTATTAAACAATTACAGAGAAAGTAGCTCAGTAATCTTACCTATTTTCTTATTGAAAAGGTTTACTACAACTTTAAAATTGTATTCGTATTTTTATTCTAATAAAGATATAATTTATTGTTTAGATAATTTTCATTGAAGATTATGTTGTTACAAGATAAGAATGTAGTTATAACTGGTTCCGGAAGAGGTATTGGAAGAGCAGTTGCATTAGCTTGTGCCAAAGAGGGTGCAAATGTCGGTTTAACATCGAGATCTCTGGAGCAATTGAATAATGCAAAGAAAGAAATTGAAGAATTAGGTACAGGAGTCAAAATAGTTGTAAAAACTGCGGACATCACAATTTATGAAGAAGTTGAGAAAACATTTAATGAATTTAGTGAAGAATTAGGCTTATTAAATGGTGTAATTGCTAATGCCGGTAGATCTTGGATGGCAAGTGCTCATGAAGTAGATCCAGAGAAATTTGCGATGGTCATTAACGTAAATATTATAGGAGTTTTTCACACTTTTAAAGCAGCATATCCACATTTAAAGAAGGATGATAAAAAAGATAAAGCAAGATTCGTAATAACTGGAAGTTCTGTGTACCCAACCGTCATGGGGCGCTTTTCATCTTATACTGCATCGAAATATGGAGTCGTAGGATTACAAAGAGAACTAGCAACAGAGTATAAAAAGGAAAATATTAATGTAAACATGATACTCCCAATGCAAGTTGATACAAGGATGTTACGAGGGAGGCGAGCTGGGGATGGAAATAAACCTCCGAATGTATTAAATCCGGAGGATTTGAATGATTATTATTTATTTGTACTATCTAAGTATGGAAATAGAGTTAATGATGAGTTAATCTACCCCACTTCTTTTGAAGCTATGAAGATGATTATAAAGGGAACCCCTGAAGAAAAAAAAGAAAATTGGGACCTTTTTAAGGAGTTCTTAGAAGATAAATCTCCTAACTTATATGAGGAAGTTAAGAAGTTAGGAAAACTAGGAGAATTTATTTTAAATCAATCAAAATAGTTTCTTTTAACTTCTTCTCTATATATTTTTAATATCACCCAATTTATTAAAAAGGGTTTTTATCCTTAAGGATTTTCTCCTGGTATTGTTTTAGTGGAGGAGGGCATAATCCTTCTTTTACTGCTTCCTTCTTTATCGATTTCATGATCTCTCCTAGATTTACTGACACAGGACACCAATGATAACAATTTTCACATCCAGTACAAAGAAATAAACCATCTTCTACTGCAGCCTTGACTCCATTATGAATGTAATCTCTAATAATAGCAATTGCCCCCCATCCATATTTAGATGCAAAAATATTACCAAAAGCTCTTGAAGCGGTGCAGACATAATTACAACTTCCACAATTAATGCATTTCAAAAACTCTCTGTAAATTGGATTCTCAATCATGGCTTTTTTACGCCACTCATCTACGAGAATAATCACTACTTCTTTAGCACCATACATCCCTAGAACATTAATTCCTCTAATATCAGACGAACAGGAGGGACTCGAGATAAGATTGATATATGCAAAAGGAACATTATTAATTCTCGATTGTATTCTAGCCACAAGTACTGCATCTAATATCGAGGGGACAATCTTAGTAATCCCACATACCACAATATGCTTATCAGTTGCTCTTGTCAATAAACTTATATTTCCTTCATTTTCACCGAGTACAATAGTCCCCTCCTCAGCTGAAATTGCATTAGCAGAGGTTAATGATATTTTTACTTCATTTAATAGTTCTTTTCGATATGTTTTTCTATAATAATCGACAATAGCACTTGGAGTTGGCTCGAGTTCTACGCCATGAACTTCCTTGATTTTTGCAATAATCTCATCGATTTGAAAATGAGCTCCTGGTCCGATCTGAAAACTAGGTAGTTTATAATCAAATAATTGAACAAGGACATCACCTAAATCTGTTTCTTTAATAGTTATATCATTATTCTTTAAGGCTTCAATTATCCCAATATCTTTTGCCTCATTGGATTTTGATTTATAGATGATTTTATTATCTCCAAGTTCATCCATGAGAATTTTTTGAGCTTCTTTATTAGTTTCAGCATAATAAACTCTAAAATTATTAGTGTTACGCATAACGTTTATACATTTTTCTACAAATGAATCAATATTTTCGAAAACTTTTTCTCTCATTTCTATTAGTTGTTCTCTATATTTGTCTATGTATTCTCGACTAGTGTCATCATAAGATTTTCTTAAATCCAGTTGCTTTGTTTTCATAATGCAACCTAATTTCCATACATCCCAATATTTTTTTTCAGGGCTATTCTCTTCATTTAATTTATTGACTCGCGCCTTTAATTCTTCAAATAGTTCTTTTCCAGTATTGCTCACTTGAGTTGATCAGCTCCTTCCATTAAATTAACAATAAAATCTTCAAATTTGAAAACGTTTTTTTTTATTTGATTTATTTTTTTTATGCGTTTCAATGCAGTATAACAAAATGGGCAAGCAGTAAGTAAGGTTTTACTCTTATTCATATTTTCAAAAATAGCTTTGGCACTAAAATCACTATTTTCTTTGAAAATTGAATAAACTCCTCCACCTGCTCCGCAACATAGACTACTTTTTTTGTTAAAATCTAGTTCGTTTAGTTGAATATTCTCAATTGCATCTAATATTATTCTCGGTTCTTCCATTATTGGAACGGATGAATTTCGTAGATGACATGCATCATGATAGTTTACTTTAAATTTTTTTCCAGAATGCCGTAAATTTAACTTTTTTAAATTTTCAGGCTTAGCCATCAATTGGAGTAAATGTTGTACTTTAACTTTAAATTCAGAGCCTAAAAATTCAGTATAATAACGAATGAAATAAGAATAACATCCAGCACATGTAGTAACAAGCTCATCTACATTATTCCTTTTAAACCACTCATTAACAAACTCAACATGCTTTATCATTATCTCATCAGGAGTTATATTATAAGCGAGAGCCCCACAACAAGGAGGATCGTCAATAACATGGAAATCATCATCAAGGAATTGAATAATCTTTATGGCGTTTTTACACGACGATTGGTAGTTCTTATTACTTAAACAACCAAGAAAAATTATTTTATTAGCCATGATCTTTTACAAAATAGTTAATGTATTTTATAATTTATAATGAAGAATTTTAGTAATTCAATTAAAATAGTATTAAATAACATAAATAAGATTAATTGAAACAATTCCAATATTTACACATTAATTAAGAGGTTATAACTGAAAAGTTCTATAAAAAAAATTAATATAATTTCAAACTCTTATCTATTTGGAGATTAAACAATACAAAGTAATTTTATTATTAATCTTTTTTATAGTTAGAAATGGTTTTTATGACTGAATTCGATAAGATAAAAGAAAATATGGAAAAATGGGAAAAATCCATCCCATTAAAGAAAGAACACCAAAAAAGTTACAAAAATCTCTCAAATATAGAAATTAAGAGATTATATACTCCTAATGATGTAAAAGATTTAAATTATGAACGGGATTTAGGATTTCCTGGGCAATATCCATTTATTCGGGGTGCTTATCCGAATATGTATAGGGGGCAATTGTGGACAATGAGACAATTTGCTGGGTTTGGGACAGCTGAGCAAACTAATAATCGTTATAAATTTCTAATTGAACATGGGAATACTGGATTAAGTGTTGCCTTTAGTTTGCATACAATTTATGGAATTGAAGCGACAGATGAAAAAGCGCTAGGAGAAGTTGGAAAAGAGGGAGTTGCTATAGATTCTTTGGAGGATATGGAAACATTATTCGATGGAATTGATCTTTCAAAAATAAGCACGTCGATGACAATCAACGCACCAGCATCTATATTATTAGCGTTATATATCGTGACTGCGGAAAAACAAGGTCATACTCCAGAACAGTTGAGAGGAACTATTCAAAATGATATTTTAAAAGAGTATATTGCTCAAAAATCATGGGTTTTTCCTCCAGAACCATCAATGAGAATTATAATTGACACCATTGAGTATTGCACTAAATATGTTCCACAATGGTATACCATTAGCATTAGTGGATATCATATTAGAGAAGCAGGATCCACAGCAGTTCAAGAATTGGCTTTCACCTTAGCAGATGGTTTTGCTTATGTAGAAGCAGCTTTAGAACGAGGTTTTGATATTGATGATTTTGCTCCTCGATTGTCGTTCTTCTTTAATTCTCATAATAACTTTTTTGAAGAAGTCTGTAAATATCGTGCAGCAAGGCGAATTTGGGCAAAGAGAATGAAAAATAAATATGGTGCAAAGAAACCCGAATCAATGAGACTTAGATTTCACACCCAAACAGCAGGAGTTTCATTAGCGGCTCAAGAACCTGAAAATAACATTGTAAGAGTAACCCTACAAGGTTTAGCTGCCATTTTAGGAGGCACACAATCCTTACATACTAATTCATTCGACGAGGCTTTATGTCTCCCTACAGAAAATGCGGTAAAAATTGCTTTAAGAACACAACAGATAATTGCTCATGAGTCAGGTGTTACTGATACAGTTGATCCATTAGCGGGGTCTTACTATGTTGAATGGCTCACGAACAAGATGGAAGAAGAAGCAGAAAATTATTTTCAAAGGATAGAAGAAATGGGTGGAGTGATTCCAGCAATAAAAGCTAATTTCTTTCAAAAAGAAATTGCTAATGCTTCTTATAAGTATCAACAAGAAGTTGAAAATAGAGAACGAACAATAGTTGCTGTAAATCAATTCCAACAGAGAGAACCTTGCAGCGTCCCTCTCCTAAAAATTGATGAGGAGGTTGCGAATGAACAAATGAGAAAACTAAATGATCTTAAAGAAAGAAGAAATAATGATAAGGTAAAAGAAAAATTAGACAGATTGAAAGAAGCTGCTAAGGGTTCTGAAAATGTAATGCCATTTATTATGGATGCGGTAAGGGAATATGCTTCCATAGGAGAAATTATGAATTCATTAAAAGAAGTATTTGGAACCTATTTTGAAGATTCAATATTTTAAGGGGAAAATGTAAAATGACTGATGAAAGAATAATAAAAGTATTAGTTTGTAAGCCAGGTTTAGATGGGCACGATAGAGGCGCGAAAGTCTTAGCTAGAGCATTAAGGGACGCTGGGATGGAAGTGATTTACACAGGAATTCACCAAACACCAGATGATATTGTCAATACTATTATCCAGGAAGATCCCGATGCTGTAATGTTAAGTATGTTATCAGGGTCGCATAATGCGTTATGCCCTTTAATCATGCTAAAATTGAAAGAGCATGATATAGATGATGTGCTTGTTGCGGTTGGTGGAATTATACCTGATGAAGATAAAAAATTCCTAGAAAGTCATGGTTTAAAAGGTTTTCATGGTCCTGGAACAGATTTGAAGACAATTGTAAAATTTGTGAAATCCAATTTAAAAAGATAATATCATAATGGATTATTCTGAATTAACTCAAAAGTTAATAAGTGGGAATACACGGGCTGCTGCTCGATTAATTACCATTGTTGAAAATGATATAAATGCCGCAGAGGATATAATAAATTCGATCTATAAGCACACGGGTAAAGCTTATATTTTAGGAATTACAGGGGCTCCAGGTACGGGAAAATCTACCTTTATTTCAACACTAATTAAAAATTATGTTGAATTGGGGAAAAAAGTCGGTATTATCTGTGTTGATCCAACTTCACCTTTAACAGGGGGAGCTCTCCTCGGAGACCGAATCCGTATGAAGCAACACTTCTCTCTCAATAATGTTTTTATTAGAAGTATGGCTAATAGAGGACAATTGGGAGGCCTCGCTCGAGCAACTGAAGATGTGATAAAAATATTAGATGTATATGGTTGTGATTTAATAATTGTTGAAACTGTTGGTGTAGGACAATCTGAAGTAGACATCTTTAAATCTGCTCATACAGTAGTGGTTCTGTTAGTTCCAGGATTGGGAGATGATATACAAGCAATAAAGTCTGGTATTATGGAAATTACAGACATTTTTGTTGTGAATAAGATGGATTTACCCGGATCAGACAAAAAAGTAGCGGAGATCATGCAAATGTTAGAATTAAGAAAGAATTACAAATATGACTCAAAAGTTTTAGGTACAAAATATGCCAAAATAGAACAATGGACACCAGAAATTACTAAAGTGAATTCAAGAACAGGCGAAAACTTCGATACACTCCTGGAGTTAATTAAAAAACATAAAAAATTTCTCGAAGAATCAGGAGTCATCTCGAATTACTTGGAGAATCGAATTACAAACGAAACGCTCCAAATTTTAAAACACAAATTGACTGAAAAAGTTGAAGAATTACTAAAGACTAATACTGATATAGGGCATTATATTAATCAAGCCATCCAAAAGGCCTTAGATCCTTATTCTATGGCAAACTTAATAATAAAAATGCTAGGTCTTGAAAAATAGACTGATTTTAACGATACTATAAAAATGTGGAAAAGAAATAGTTTAAATTTTATTATTCTGCCTATAAACGTAACTAAATTTATTTAATGAGATACTAAAGATGAAAGAATGGACAATATCAGATAAAAGTATTTTAATCTATCGTATAATTTTTGCTGCATTAAGTTGGTTTACTATTATAGCAGGCGCCTTTATTTATGTTATTACATATGGTCCGATCCTCGAATGGTTTAATAGCTTTAAGGCATTCACTATGCAAACAAATTTAATAGTTACAATATGGTTTACTTTAGCAATTATATGGCATAATAAACCAGAATCCCTTGAAAAGATTACCGGACTCCTAAAAGGTGCTTTTACTCTGTATATAACAATAACATTCGTGATCTTTGCAATTCTATTACAGATGTTTTATCGCCCTACGGGATGGGCAGCATTTAGCAATTTAGTTCTACATTATATCACCCCAATTGCATTCATAGTCGATTGGATATTGACAGAAAATAAAGTGCAATATAAATGGAACTACTTACCTTATTGGATAATATATCCATTATGTTATGTTGTATTTGCTGTTATCCATGGCACAATTACGGGTAATTATCTATATTACTTTTTCAATATCAGCGCACTCGGCATCTTAGGGTTTGTTATGTATGTCTCAATTTTAATCCTATTTGGTATTGCTTTAGGATGTCTTTATATTGCGACTAATAGAAGAAGAACGAGAGATTGAAACATAAATACATTATTCAAGTTATAACTTTTTTTTAGGATCAACCCATTCAGAATAGATTTCAATTATTGTTAAGGATTGTAGTTTATGACACTTTTCGCATTCTTCTTCGGGTATTTTTCTAAAGATGTAATCCCCTAGTTTGAATACACGAGAATATTTTTCCTTACATTCTTCACATTTAACGACTGTAGTTATTTTTTCAAAAAGTCGTTTTTTCCGGTCCATTACCTCGCCTATATCTGGAATAGCGGGGAGTTGCGGTTCTTCTGCCATAATTCAATCAATAACCTCGGTTAGTTCGTATATTTTATGATTCTTAAATTTAATAACAATTTAAACCTATTAATCTTTTAGGTTAATTCTAATAAAAATCAAATATATTGTAAAGGAAAAATCAATAACAACAAATAAAATGATATTAAAACGTAAGGTAGAAATCCTTAGAATACAAACAAACTGTTATAATGATTACATTATTTTTTATGAGAGGTACTTTTTCCCTTTTTTTCAACCTCTACTTTTTCTTCTTCCTTATATGGTTTAACCGGTTTTGAATAATCAATTGGAGCATTACAAACCCAACAGACGTTTTCCAAATTAGTTAACGCCCGGGCATATATATATATATAAGCCTAGTCATATTGAAAGTTCCTTTCATATGAACCGCAAAAACGGCATCGAAATCGACTTCAGTCATATTAAAGATCATTTTATCCCTCAGAATTCCAGCGTTGTTAATTAAAATATCTAACCTTCCAAATTCAGAAATTGCTTGATCAATCATGCATTTTGCTTTTTTAAAGTTAGTGACAGACTCATAATTTCCAACAGCTTTAACTCCAAGATTTCTACACTCTTCAACTACTCTATCAGCAACTTTAGTTTCAACTCCAATAATAGTCCCATCAAAATTAGAACCTAAATCATTAATAATCAAATTGCATCCTTCTCTTGCCATAGCTAAAGCCTCTTCTCGACCTAAACCACGACCTGCGCCAGTTATAATGGCGACTTTCCCTTTTAACATTCCCATTTTTTACCCTCTTTTCTGCTGTTTTAAATTCTAATATCTAATACTCAAAATTTAGCATTACTTTTTTAATCCGAAAATTTCACAAAAATTATTTAAGGGATTTAGATTTTTAAAATTAACGCATAAAAAATAAAAATCCTTAATTAGTTTAAGTTTGTGGTCAATTTCTTTTATTTTGTTTCAAAGTTAAAGAATTTATATGAAATTTGTTGCAGAATGAAACAATATGAAAGATAAAATCAAAAAAATGTTTTAATCTGATTTTTTATTCTCCTTTTCCTTCTTTCTCTTTGGTTTCTTTTCTTTAGTTTTATCCTTTTTTGATTCTTCTTTAGATTTGTCATCTTCAAGTGAAGCCTCTGTAGTTTTTACATCTTCAATTACTTCTTCTTTAACTTCAGGTTCAGGAGGCTTTGGTTTACGAGAAACTATGACTTTAGTATAACGAATAACTTCTTTGCCATATTTAAATCCATCCTGAATTACTTCTACAATACTATTTTCAGGGACATCTTCTTTTTCTAACGAACTTAATGCTTCATGTTTCGAGTAATCAAATTGATCATTTATGGTAACTTGTATTGGTTCAGCCCCATAGGACTTATACACGTTCATGAACTGGTTATAAAAGTTTACCAACCCTTTCTTCTCAGCTTCCTCTGCGTTATCGATGGCTTTTTTAAATGAATCATAGAGAGGTAAGAATTTCTTTAGAACAGAAGCCGTATAATCAATCCTTAAATTCTGCCGATTTTTGTTCCATCGTTTTTGAGCGTTTTCAAATTCCGCTTGGAGGTGCATGAACTTCTTCTTAGAATCAGCATTATCTATTTGTAGTTTTGCTACTTTTTCTTTAATATTCTTCAAATCTTCTCCAAGTTGCTTATTTTCTTCAAGAACCTTATCTTTTGAAAAATATTCTAATTCATAGTGCTCTTTTTCCTCTAATCGTTTGATTTCTTCAGTCTCAATAACGATTTCAGGAATTACTTCGGGATTATTTGATTCATCAGAGGATATTTCTTGCTGAATGTCATTATTTGATTCATTGTTTTCTTTCTTTTCTTCTGGCATGGTAGATTTTCTCTCAAGTATCAGAATATAATTAATAATTCATAATAATTAATTTAAAAAACTTGTATTATCGTTTAAACATATAATTTAGTGAATTGAGGAAATTTTAAGTTTTCAATTATCTATTCTTTTTTAAGTTTCTTGTATT
>JAHLWT010000160.1 GCA_019057775.1 Promethearchaeota archaeon | reverse complement strand
GCTGATGCCCATCCACCAGAGAGGTTCTTTAAAATGGCACATACCAAGGGCCCAGCTAAAGGCGTAACCCTTAAAGAAGATGGTTTTCAGAAATTACTTTCTGGATATTATGAAGCGAGAGGGTGGGATAAAGAAACTGGCATCCCTACAGATGATACTTTAAAGAAGCTCGGAATGGATTTTGTGATCGGTAAATTAAAAGCAGCGGGAGGTAAAAAATAAGATGGCAGTAAAGAAAAATGTTCACTCTTTTATCATTGTTGACCCTGAACTCTGTACTGGTTGTGAGACGTGTGAATCCGTCTGCAGTTTTGTGCATGATGCCGAATTCAACCCAATGAATACTCGAATTCATAGGGTTCGAATTGAACCAGTATTAAATGTCGCTCTCGCCTGTCAGAAATGTGAAGATGCCCCCTGTATTAGAGCTTGTCCGGAACATGCCTTGGATAAAGCTGAAGATGGCTCCATAGTTGTAGATGATGATAAGTGTAATGGATGTGCTTATTGTATTCGTGCTTGCGATTTTGGAGTCATGTCTTTACATATGTCAACCCAAAAAGCAATTTGCTGCGATCTCTGCGAAACCATGAGAGAAGAATTTATTGATGATGAGAGTGGAAAAATTGAGCCACAATGTATTCTCGTGTGCCCCAAAGAAGCAATCAGCCTAAAAGATGTTGAACAGATCGGTGAAGAGACTCGTATTGATGCTGTAAAACGACTTTTTGGTGATATGCTTAAAGATTACCAAGACTAATCATATTTTTTTTAATTTCTTTTTCTCAAATTTTAATTATAATATTATTTTTATCATGGAGAAATTAATCTTTTTAGCTTTTAATGTGTTAAGTTGGATTTATTTGGTAAAATAAATAAGGTTGGTTTTTGATTATTAATTTAGTGATTTATTATTCAAAATTAAATTTCCTTAATTGTTTAAGATGACTAAACCAATAAAAGTTGAGATTCCCCCTGAATTACTACAATATCTAGATGATGAACCAGAAAAAAATGTTAAGATTTTGCTTGTTTTTGAACTTTATAGGGAGAAGAAGATAACTCTTCGCCAAGCAGCTGATATATTAAAAATAACTTACAGGGAGATGGAAGATTTATTGGAAAAAAACGAAATTTATTTAGAGTTTGGGAAAATAGAATTCGATGAGGAAATTTACTATGGTTTTAGCAGTAATTGATTCAGATGTCCTCATTCATTTAGCAAAATTAAACCAATTAGACCTTTTAAAAGTACAATTTTCTCAAATTTTTATATCTGAAATAATTTATAATGAAACTGTAGTTCAAGGCATAATACCAATAGAAAGGATGCTCAAATCTTAAAGGATTTTATTAAAACAGATTTTATCCAAGTAGAAGAAATCTCAAGGCAAAAAACTATAGAAATTATGAGAAAATATAATATCCATAAAGGAGAAAGTTCAATTATAACATTAGCAGAAAAAAATCAAGTAGATTATTGTATAACTAATGAAATTAAAGTAAGAAATGCGATAAAATCAGAGGGATTTAAAGTTGTTGGAACTTTAGGAATTATTTTAAAAGCTTTTAATCTCAATAAAATTGATAAAAAATTATGCCTGAAACTATTAAAACATCTCAAATCTAAACCAAAAGAGTTTAGATTTCATCCTAAATTAATCAGTAGAGTGATAAAGGAAGTTAATAGGAAGAAATGAATAAATAAAGTATGATAAAAGTGCTTTTTGGTTTGTTTTTTCAAATTATTTGTAATAATAAGCCGAAACTAAAGATTTCTTAATTTTTGATAGATAAATACCGGGAATTATATTTTGCCGTATAATTTTGGAGATTCGGTGTAATATATTATAAGACTAAAAATGTTAAGAGTAAAATCACATAATAATAGAGTTTTAAAAATATAGACTATTTTCAATAACATAATATTATTCTTAGATCATTCTTATATCAAGAAGATTTGAGAAGATAATAGATCTTAAAAACTTCGAGGTTTATAGAAACTTAGGTGGAAAAATTGTCTGGAAAACAGACCAATGAACAGAATGAAGAAGAACAAACAAAAATAGGTGTGTTCGTATGCCACTGAGGTATCAATATTGCGGGAATTGTAGATATTCCTAGGATTGTTGAAGAAATCAATAAATTAGACGGTGTTAAGGCTTATGCGTATCTCAGTATGTGAACTACGGGCGGGAGTGCTTATATAAAAGAACAAATTTCGGATGTTAAACTCAATAGAATAGTCGTTGCGGCTTGTAGTCCTAAAACTCATCAACCAGTGTTTCATGCAATATTAACTGAAGCAGGATTACCACCACGATATCTAGAATTCGTCAATATCAGAGAACATTGTTCCTTTGTACATCAAAAAGAGAAAGAAAAAGCTACATTGAAAGCAATCGAATTAATCAGAGCAGGTGTAGCACGAGCTAGATTATTAGAGGATGTTCCTACAAAAACGGTACTTGTAAATCCAACGGCTCTTGTAGTTGGTGGGGGTATTGCTGGGCTATCTACTGCAATAGATCTTGGAGATGCGGGATATAAAGTATATTTAGTAGAGAAAGAAACCACAATTGGTGGTCGCATGTCTCAACTTGATAGAACTTTCCCAACTGATGATTGTTCGATATGAATCTTGGGACCAAAAATGTTAGAATCTAATCGTCATCCTAATATTGAAATTCTATCTTACAGTGAAGTTGTAAATGTAGATGGTTACATAGGTAATTTTAAAGTCAAAGTGAACCGGAAAGCTAGATTCGTTGATGAAACCAAATGTACGGGGTGTGGTTCTTGTACAGAAGTATGTCCTATATATACAAGTAACTACTTTGATGAACATCTATCCGCAAGAAAAGCTATTGACATTGCATTTGCTCAAGCTGTACCAGCAGTATCACAACTTGATAGAAATACATGTGTTGAATGTTTTGCTTGTGTTGATGCATGTGAACAACAAGCTATAGACTTTAGCCAAACGGATGAAATAGTTGAACTTGATGTTGGAACTATTGTTGTTGCGACTGGATGGGATCTCTATCAAGAAGATGATTATGGTTATGGCATTTACGAAAATGTTATCAATCAGATCCAACTAGAGAGAATTCTTGCGCCAAACGGACCTACATTTGGGCACTTAAAACGCCCTTCAGATGGAAAACGCCCTAGTAAAGTGTTGTTTATCAATTGTGTAGGTTCACGAGACATTTCAAAAAATGCTCATTGTAGTGTTGTTTGTTGTAATCTCTCGCTAAAGAACTCAAAACTGATAATATCAGAATATCCGGATTCAGAGATTATTTGTCTCTACATAGATATTAGATGCGCTGGAAAAGATTATGAGGAATATTATAGAAGATCCCGAGATGCTGGAGTTCTTTTTGTTAAAGGTTTAGTCGGGAAAATGGAAGAAGATCCATTAACCAAAAACTTAATAGTGCAATTTGAACCAGTTGGAACCGATACAGTAGTAAAAGCGGAGTTCCACATGGTTGTATTATCGCCAGCATCACTTCCATCACAGGGTACTGAACAAATTAGTAAAGTACTCAATATGGAAAGAAGTCCCGATGGATTCTTAAAAGAATTCCATGCTCGACTCGATCCTATCAGTACAAAAGTGCCTGGAATATATATCTGTGGCTCAGCGCAAGGCCAAAAAACGATAGAAGCTGCTGTTTCTCAAGCAAAAGGAGCGGCATCTACAGCAGGAATACCAATGGGGAAAGGAGAATATGTTATGGAATTAATTCGAGCAACTCCATCTGATGAACGATGTGCTAAATGTTATATGTGTATAGAAGTATGCCCATATAGTGCGATATCTGTCAATGAAACAGGAAATCTTGTAGTAGATTTAATTAAATGCCGTGGTTGCGGGAGTTGTGCAGCCACTTGCCCATCAAAAGCAATAGAATTGACATACTATAGAGATCCACAATATAATGCATTAATTGATGAATTTCTCGTGTTAACGGAATAGAGAGGTAAAAAAAAATGGCAGAAAATGATGATATCAAGATTATGGTTTTCGCATGCTGGAAATGAGGATACGGCGGAGCTGACATGGCAGGAACAATCAGAGCTCAATACCCAACTTCCTTACGAACTATGTTAGTGCCATGTACAGGAAGGATTGACTCAGACTTAGTTATGAGAGCATTTGGTAGAGGGGCTGATGGTGTATTAATTATTGGTTGATACCCAAAAGAATGCGACTATGAGACGGGTAATTACTTCACTTATCGATTGGTGGAATACTTAAAAGAAGTGTTAAAGGTTGTTGGACTTGAACCTGAAAGACTAAGAATGGATTTTTGTACTTCAGCAGAAGGCCAGAAATTTCAACTTACAGCGATTGAATTTGATAAGAAAATTAAGAAGTTAGGCCTTAGTCCTTTACGTCGAAAGGCAGAAGCAAAAAAGAGCGCACCTAAAGGAAAAGCGAAAGCTTAAAAATTAATGTGTTAACTGATGAGGCTGAGTTAAAAAAATGAGAACTCAGTTGAGGATATGGGAGCACCATATTAACACATAGAAATATATATTTTAATAAATAATAATTAAAAAAAAAGTATAAAATTGTATTGGAACAAAATTTAGTTAATTATAGAGTTGTAAATACATGGACGTCATTGCAGAATATCTGATAAACATTAAAGATTTTCCTAAATTATTGGCTTCAATGTTAAACGAAAAAGTTGTTGACAAAATCATTGGAGCTAAATTGAGGGTAGATAAGAAATCAGGGGCTATTGATCGATTCACAGTTCAACCTATTGTGTTTGAAAAAGCAGAAGATACCGCAAATTTTCCTCTTTCACCATTAATTGCTTTTGGATATGCAAGAACGGATTCTGCTTCTAAATATCTTCATAAATCAGTTGGAGGGGCAAAAAATGAGAAAATTGGTCTCATAGCTAGACCATGTGATACGAGGGCTTTAATTGAACTTGCTAAGCTTAAACAAGTCAACTTAGATAACCTTTTTATCATTGGCATTGAAGATCGGGGAATGCTACCGAAAGCTGGAAGAGAAATGAGAAAGAATAAAGATATTGATCCTACGAAAATTGTCAAAGAAAAAGTAGGCGATAAAGGACTGATTGTTAAAATGGATGGCGGAAGTACTAAGGAACTAGATCTAACTGTAGCTGAAAACTGTTTAAGATGTTATAGAAAGATACCCGTTGTTGCTGATTTAGCTGTAAGTGATCTTGGATTAAACATCAATTCAGATGATATTATCTTAAAAGTCTATTCTGATAACGGAAATGAACTCCTTGAAAAATCAGGTATCAATAAAAAACCACTTCCAGAGAACATAAAAAAGGCTCATACAGAGAAGTACAACGAAATAATCGAAAAAGCAAAAGAGAAAAGAGCAAAGGATTTAGAAGAATGGGCGAATAAATCACAAGAAGAGAAAATTGCGGAATTACTTAAGTGTACGATGTGTAATACGTGCATACGTGGGTGCCCGGTTTGCTATTGCGTGGATTGCATACTCATGAAGAAGAGAAAAGATAAAACTATTGATAAAGCAACCTACAACCTCACAAGAATAGCTCACGACGCTGACAGATGCGTTGAATGCGGTAATTGCGACAATAATTGCCCTCAGAACTTACCATTGTCATTATATTTTCAATCACTGAATGATTCCTTTAAAGAAATATTTAAACATGAAGCCGGAATGTCAATTGACGATGTTCCTTTTCGATCTGGAAAAGCTATTAGTCAGATGGAATTAGATAAAACATAAACCTCATTTTTTTATATTTTTACTTTATTTAAGAGAAATTAAGCAATTAAATTAGATAACAAAAGGAAATAATACAAAAAAGGAAGAAAAGAGGATTTAAGACTTCCTTAGTTTTTGACTTATAATACATATTTTGAAAAGTAAAGGTTATCCTATTCACCCTATATTAACAAACTAATATAATTCAAAGATGAGTGGTTTTTAACTTAAAAAATGTTAAAGATATTTATTAGTTTTCTTTATAGAGCCTTATAGTGAAAGTGGCACCTTTATTTCTTCCTTCGGATTCTACTAGAATCTCCCCGCCATGCAATTCCACTAATTCCTTTGAAATATGTAATCCAATACCAACTCCCTCAATGTCTACATCCAAATCCATTCCATATCTCTCAATTTTGCCAAATTTCTCGAATAGTCTCTCTTTTTCTGAAGCAGTTAATCCTACTCCTGTATCTCTCACATGAATATCAATAAATTTACTTTCTTCATTAGCGGTTATAAAGACTTTTCCTCCTCTTGGAGTATTCTTAATAGCATTAGAAAGAATATTCGTAAGAACTTGCCTAAATCGTAGATGATCAATATTAAAGTATAATTCAATAGGTAGTTCTGAATTCATTGATATGTTTCGGAGATTTCCTAAGTAAGTCATGTCATCAATGCTTTCCTTTAGGAGGGTAACTAGATCTATTTTTTCCAGATTTAATTCCAACTTTTTAGATTCTAATCGTGAAGTATCCAACAGATTTTCTATCAATTGTTTTAATCGTAAGCATCCTCTATGTCCAATTTCAACATAATTTAGAACTTCTTTATCTAATTTGTCCCCAAAGACACTTAAAAGGATTTGAATGCCCCCATATATGGACGTCATCGGTGTTTTCAACTCATGCGAGACTCTAGTTATGAGATCTTTCCTTAATTCGTGTAATTCTAAAAGTCTTTTGTTTTCTTCTAGAATTAGTTGTTCAGCTTCGATTTTATCAGTTATATCCACAACTGATATTAAATTTGCTATTTTTCCCTTATAAATTATTTTACTTGTATAATCCTCTAACCATCTTATTTGTCCTTCTCTATTAACTATTCTAAACTCATTACGAGAGAAGTCACTTACAGTCCCTTCTCTATTGCTTCTCAATCGATTTAGTATTGTCTGTACATCCTCAGGGTGTACCATTTTTGCCATATCTCGTTCTGTCCATTTTAACATTTCTTCTACGGGATATCCAGCAATTTTAGACATAGCTTTATTCAAATATTTAAGTTTTCCATCTTGAGCAATAACTATTCCCATAAATGATTGCTCAGAGATAGTTCTAAATTGCTCCTCAGATTCTTTTAACTTTATTTCTGCCATTTTCATATCAGTTATATCAAGTATAGTGATCAAACTCGCACGTTCTCCTTGATAATTAACAATTTTAGAAAAGATTTCAACCCAAAATAATTCACCTGTCTTTTTATAAGCACGAAAGTGATAAAAGGTGATTGTATCTCGAGTACGATCCTTCCTTCTTTCAACTTGTTTTGTTATTTTTTCTCTATCTTCTTCATGTATTGACTGTAGAAATTCAACGAAATCTATTTGGAGTAGTTCATCTACTGTATATCCAAAGAGGTTGGCTAACCTTTTATTTGCATATTTTAATTTGTAATCTTGTAAAATTCCAATCCCCATTAATGATTGTTCTGCTAAAGTCCTGAATTTTTCTTCTGACTCTTTCAATTTTTTCTCAGATTCTATTTTTTCAGTAATATCAATTGTCATCACAAAATCAGCAGGTTTCCCTTTATAATTGATAGTCTTGGAAAAATTTTCAACCCATATCGTTTCTCCATTCTTTTTTATTATTCTATATGAGTATTGATTAACAATATCCTTCTCTCCAATTTGTTTTTTACGTGCTTGATTTAAAACAAATTCTCTATCATCTGGATGGATGAGTTTAGAAAATTCATTTGCTTTCCAGCTATTTATCTCCTCGAGAGAATACCCATTTATCTCGGCTGCTCTTTGGTTATAATACTTAAAGAGTCCATCTTGGATTATTATTATTCCCATAAATGATTGTTCGGCCATACTTCTGAATTTTTCTTCCGATTCTTTAAGTAATTTTTCAGATTTAAACTTCTGAATTATAATTCCCATCTGCTTACCAATGGCAACTAATAAATCTAATTCATATTTAGAAAGAATTTGGTGAACTGGAGAAGCAATATTCATGCTTCCAACATATTCTTCTTTCGAATTAAGTGGGACGATTACAGCGGAATACACACCTAACTCTTTTGAGTTTTCCATGAATCTCGAGAAATCTTCTATATAGAATGGTTTATATTTATCAAAAATTTGTTTAAAAAGCCCAGTAGATATATCAACATCTTTTACTGCGGTTATGAAGTCCGGGTGGACATTCTTATAAAGCACTAATTTATTATATTGAGTCTCAGTGTCGTAAAGATAAACTCCTCCTCTGTCGAATCCTACAAGATCTAATACTTGATCATAGGATTTTTCTAAAAACTCTTGTAAATTCTTGGATTCGTTACCAAGTGTGATTATTCTATTTAGAGCGTAGAGTTCTTGACTATGTTCTTTTAATTTATGTTCAGCATTTATACGTTCTGTTATATCATCAAATACAGTAAAAAACTCTCCCTTTTTCTGAGAGATTACTGAGATTCTAAAATATTTATTAAGAGGAGGAAAGAAGGATTCAAAAGAGGTTGATTCACCTGTATCAGCTACATTTGAATAAATCTCTAAAAATGGAGCACTTTCTACATCATAAGCATCAGTAGCTTTCTTATTTATTACGTCCTCCTTTTTTAAAGGCATTATTTTTTCAAACTGAGGATTTATATCGGTTATAATGTAATCGGTTGGTTTTTGATTATGCCCGTATACTATCTTATGATAAGCAATACCGCTTGAAGAATTGTTATATAAGGTATAATACTTTTTTTCTGATTCTCTTAATTTTTGTTCCACTTTCTTATGTTTTGTTACATCATGGCCTATCCCTAGAATCGCGTATACTTCTCCATTTTTTTTTAATGGAATCGTATTTACTTCTAAATAGGTGATTTCTCCATTTTTTTTCTTAACTCTATAGATTCTTGGCTTATTTACTTTCCCTGTTTGAATCGTACTCTTTATTGCTTCTTTAATCTCAGCGGTATTTTCTACAATTGATAAGAATTCAATTACATTCATAGATAGAATTTCTTCCCTTGAATATCCAAGGTTCTTTACGACTATTTCATTAATATCAAAGATATTTCCTTGAGTGTCATGAAGATAGACATAATCGAATGAATTATCAAAGATTTCCTGAAAATTATTATTATATTCTTGATACACACTATACATTTTATAACCCCTAACCATTGAATTTAACAATTCAACTTATAAGACAAATCCTATTGATTAACGTAGTGTTATTAAAGATCTACAATTAAAATTTAAACTAAGATATGTATTAAAACTATTCATAGAACTAATGTTATTTAAATTTAATTTATAATATCTATAACAAAATGTGTAAATTTATTATATTTTTGTAAAAAGAAGACTTACATATAACTTTAAAAAATTCGTAGATTACCATAAATTATGGTATAAAATATCGCATTATATATCAAAAATAGTTATGTAAAATTCTTTTTTTTACATAAAGAAATAGAAATACCTATTTTGTAAATCTATATGATGTAGGTTATAGAATTTTTTATCTAATATTATATTAAGTTCAATTTTATTAATTGTTTCATGTTTTAAATATTAACAGTTCTGTATTCTTGTTTTTTAGTAGAAATGAGGTAAGATATATGGATTTAAATAGCAAGAACTATATGTATGTTAGAAGTTTTGTATTATTATTAATATTCATTCTCCTCCATTATTTATATAAATGGTTTCCAAATATTATTTTTTCTCTCTTCAGTCCAATAGATGAAAGCGTTTTTCAACACTTTAAAAATGCATTTTATTCATATATAATACTGACTCTTATTGAATATTTCATTTTTCGTAAAGAGATTAAGGACAAAAATAGATTTTTCTTTTCACACATGTTATCTGCCATCATTATTGCCTGGTTTATATTTATCCTCTTTTTAACTTTAGCGATGTTCTACGGTGAACGTCAGTTTATTGTTGAGATAATTTACGCTCAAATAATTGTTTATCTCACAGCAATCTCAATAAGCATTTTTGAGCAAGAATTTAAGAATTTAGAGTTTAGTAAACGATTTAAAGTATTAATCATTGTTTTATTCATATATCTTGTGGTAGAATTTACTGTCTTCACATTTAAACTTCCTTGGCATGATGTTTTTGCTGATCCTTATTCTTAATTATAGTTCTAAAAGCTTTATCTAATTTACGCGTATTAATCTTGATAGAAATGAAATCAGGTAAATTAAAGATCTCGAACATCTCACAAATATTTGAGTTTTAGAACTTAGTAAAAATTCAATTGCCGAAATTAAAGGATTAGACAATCTCAATTAACACCGATTGATGAAGATCTATATTTAAGTAGGGATAATGGGCGAAGTTCCTCTGAGTTTTTATTAGTATTCATAGGAAAATCCATTTGGAAAATCAAAGATAACAGGATTACGGTAAATAAGACAAGTGCTTTAACTTTCAATTTTTTAGCCCTACTTAAAGATCCGGAAGACAAATAATCTCTCTTATTTTTTTTATTCTTATTATTAATTTTAAGTTTCATTTTATCATCCCATAGCTTTGTATAAATTTGTATTTGTTTACATTATACTTGTTAATTATAAATTGAAAATTACATGTTTGATTTGTCAGAGATTGTTTCTTATGAATTTTTTTAGCTTAATGCTTAGATTTTCTTATTTACATTTGTGTAAATTTATTTTTGAATGACAAACTTATGTATTTTTCACCGTAAAAATGGAATTCAAACAATTAAGTATAAATGTTCTATGAGTATATTTAACCACTTTCGGATAATTTTTATTTTAACAAAAATGTCATAAGAGATGAATACATTAAGAATTAAATATTTAAAAATTGATTATTCTCTTAACTGAAATCCACAATGTTTACAATATTTGTCATTCACAGTTGTAATCTTAATGCCACATTTGGGACAACCATTTACTTTTTTTATTATATGTTTAGCTCCAAAAAATTTGGTGAATTTTCCTTTGGATTTATTCTCGAACTTTACTGCTAGTCTTTCTCCAACTCTTTTAGCGATTCTAACGGAATGAGAGTCTTTTGTTCTTCCTTTTTCTATTACGATAATGACAATAATTATAATTGGTATAAAAATGATGAAAACTACTAATACTACTAATCCAAAATTATCAAGATGAATCATTTCTGCTCTGAACGTGAAAAATAATGTGTTATTTCCTAAAGTTGAGGAATTAGCCCATAAACTATACTTTTTAATAGATGTATTATTTAACCCAAAATTTGTTTCTATCGTATGGTTAAGAGTATCTTTCCATATTTTATCCTCATTTTGGTCATTTATCCATATTGAACCACTGTTATTGGAAAAATTTGCTTCAATGTAGAATCCAGCAATAATAGAACCACCAAAAATAGTGCTAGATGGAACAGACACTTCTAAGAGTAGCGTTGGTACACCATATTCTAATTTAGTCTCATTTTCATAATCTGATTGTGACTGTTGAAATTCACTATGATTTAATGCTTGAACATAAATTACTCCAGGAAAAAATAAAGAATTGACTACGACTAAAATTATGATCAGAATTAATATCATATCTTCATAAAATTTCTTAAGTTTTGAAAAAGGCAATATCATATTTGGTTTCGTCAAGATTATTCTATTATTAAAAAAAAAAGAGAATCCTACATAAATATCTTCTTAATTAAAGTTATACTTGAACTTGTACTAAAACAATATAAAAATAATAAGAGTTAGACCATACATTTTTAAAGTGTGTTCGGTACAGGATCAATGATTTCCAGATCAGGAATTTTTATAAAGCTTTTATCGTGAGTACAAAATTTAGTAATATTATTAGATTTCAGGAATGCTAAAATTGTTGCATCTCTCCCTCCAATACCTGTATGTGTATAATTGCTCAATTCTAAAAAAACCGAATCCAAATCGTTATATTCTAAATTTCCTATGATAAAATCCATAGATGAAAATAGATTCCATTTTTCTTTTGCTAATGAGGAACCTAATCTTTTTATTAAGTAATGCATGACCTCAACCATTACAACAACATTTACAGCAAATTTAGCGGAATCATAGACTTTTTCGAAATGATCTTTTATATACTTGTGCTCTAAAGTAGTCTGATCAAATAAATAAATCCAATAGCTTGAATTGATAAAGATTATGGGTTTTTATTCCATATTCCTTTAATCAACTCCGGTGTTAGTTTTATTTCTGAAGGAATTTTTATACATCCAACTAATTTTTCAAATATTAATTCTTTGGAGGGTTTTTTCTGAATAGTAATGAGATTATCTGAATTCACTTTTATAGTTAATTTATCTCCTGATTTTAAAAGTAACTTCTCTCTTATTTCTGCTGGGAGTGTAATTCTTCCCCTATCATCAATTTCAGTTTTTCCCATCTTATCTCCCATTCCTACTTTATTACCCATTATTTAAATGTTTTTCAGTATTTCTAAGTTTTTATACAAGGAGTGCTACAAAATTTCTTTAAATTAATTTAACTTCCACTCTCCTTTAGACTTACCAAGATTGCTGAATTAGAAGAAAAAAAGAAAGTCTTATATAAATATATTCTTAATTAAAGATATTAGCAGTTCTATTAAGATATTAGTAATTTTGAAACTTTTATTATCTTATATGAATTATAAATAATTAATTTAAAACTTTAATGTGATTAAGAAAGAAAATGTCGCTACCATCAAAAAAAGCTATTCAAGTTGATGATAATACTGTAAATTATGAGTACAAAATGCTCAATCATGTGATGTCGCTCATTTACCACGAAGATAAGTGTGTAGAATGTGGATTTTGCCACAGGGTATGCCCAGTTACTATCTCAATTTACGATGAACCGCTCAAGCGGACTGCTATTGGAACTCCAAAAGAAATGAAAATGGAATCTGATAAAAAAATCGTGGTTGATACAGAGAAATGCGTCTGGTGCGGCTGTTGCACATGGATATGTCCAGGATATACCTTAGAACTTTTTATCAATGATGAAAAGAAGTTAAATTTGGTGGAAAATGGTTCATTACCAGAATTTGAAGAGGAAGTAAGAACTCTTGATAATGGTCAAAAAGTACGTAAAGTTGTTGAAGGATCTATAACGGTGACATGTGATGAAAAAGATACTAAAATAATTGAAGCCTATTGCGACGTGTGTGCTGTAGGAGCTATGTCAAGAGAAGGCAATCAGGTTATTATAGATAAAGACAAATGTATACTCTGTTTCAAGTGTTCTGAAGCCGCAGTGGATTATGACAATATAAGTATGAAAATATTCCGTGATCGTTTCAAACAGGTAAAAGGAGATCCTTCCTCTGTATGGGACGGAATTATGTTAAGAGTTCTGGGGAAGGAAGGTAAAATCAAAGGAATTGTATCTCGTTCTCAGAATAAGCTCGCAGATTCTGTATTACGTCTTTTAGGGAAAGAAACCAAGGAAGAATCTTAATTTTATCATTTATTATTTTTAATTAATTATCTATTCTTGTTTACAACTAACATAATCCATAACTTTGAAGGAGATTATTTCTTTCATACTGAATAAATACAATTCATATATAATTAGATGATATACAGTGGAGAGTTCCTTAAAACAATGGTTAGCAGATCGCGGTATTAAATATATTTTACATACTCACCCTGCGGTATTCACTGTACCAGAGGCGAGGGAACACTGTGGTCATATCCCTGGAACTCATTGCAAAAATTTATTTCT
Source organism: Promethearchaeota archaeon (assembly GCA_019057775.1). The sequence goes on along the minus strand of JAHLWT010000160.1, from coordinate 21,214 downwards.
CAAGAACAAGAAGTCAGGACAGTTATATTTAGTAACAATTCCTCATGAAAAACGTTTAGATATAAATCAGTTCCGCAGAATGATAAGGGCTCCAAAAGTTCGGTTCGCTGAACCTGAAGATCTTTTTAAATTCTTAGGTATTACTCCTGGGGCTGTCTCTCCTATTGGATTAGTTAATGATACTGGTAATAAGGTGATTTTCATTATAGATACAGAAGTATGGAATGCAGAAGAGATTTGTTGCCATCCAAACGTTAATACAGAAACGTTGCAGATTCCTGGGCCCGATTTTCAAAAATTAATTAAATCTACTGGAACTTCAATGGAAATAAAGAATCTTTCATATTTGGAGCCTAATGACAACAATTAATAATAAAAATTTATACTAATTTTATTTAAGGGAAGTTTTCATGCAAATTCTTTATAAAATCGTCTAATTCTTTCATAGATTTTTTTTCATAAGCTACTTTTCCACATGCATCTTCTAAATCGAAACATGATTTAATGTAGGCTTTGTTCATAATTGTTAGCATGGATTTTATGAAGATTAAGAATTCCATTTGATGTTTAGTTAAAATTTTTAAAAATTTTCTTGTTTCGAGATCTATCTTATCAAGAAGAAAAACTCGCGTTGGAAAACTAATATTTTTAAGCTCTTCTAATCCAACTTTATCGGCAGTAAATAACATATTTTTGGCAAACGTTAGCCCAAAACCTAATAACGGCAAAAGTGTTGCTCCTGTCTGTGGAAATGCTGAAATTGCAATCTCAGGAAGTCTTAAATATAGTTCATCTATTGGTCTATCCGCAAAAATTCTAAGGTCAGATGCTAATATCAGCAAAACACCAAGACCCACCGCAATCCCTTTAACTTGTGTGATTATTGGTTTCTTAATCAGAAGCATTGATTCATTTACTTTTCTGCCCCATTCTGTAATTTTAGAGCTATTTTCGGGAGAACCTTGGATTTCTTTTAAGTCATACCCTGCCGAAAAGAAACGTTGTCCAGTACTCTTGATTAAAATACATTTAGCTAATTCATCCTTATCTGCTTCTACTAACCTACTATGCATCATCTGGAGCATATTGATACTGAAGGCGTGTGCTTTATCTGGTCTATTTATTGTAATTGTAGCAACACGGTCTTTTACTTCATATAAGATTAATTCTTGACTAGTCATAAGATCATTAACTTAGAATTTCATTTAAAATATAGTAAATACTTTTTTTAGAATTTAATAATTAATAAAACAAATTCTATTAAGAAACATTAAATAAAAGAAATAGATTTAGTTGGTAGTATGAAAAAAGCAAATTTTACGATCAATGATGTATTTAAAAAGGGCTCAAAGCTAACATTTTTAGTTGGTGCAGGATGCTCTGTAGATGTCCCTTCTTGTCAACCAGCAGGGCGTTCAATGATGAATGCTATGATAGATTTTATTTGCCCAGAAGCAGAAGCAACAAAAGTCAAAGATATAAAGGAACTCAGATTCGAAGCATTGGTAGAAATAATTCGAGATAATTTAGATCCAGAGTTAAGAATTATAGATTATTATGGCCAATGTGATAAACCAAATATTCAACATTTTTTTCTTGCCGAGATGATTAAGCAAGGACATCACGTCATGACAACTAATTTTGATTACTTAATTGAACATGCTCTGTTACAGATGGGCGTTCCCATTGAGGAAATCAAGGTTATTATCACAAGAGATGATTTTCAGAAATATTCTAATCCAACGGAATTATATTCGAAGGGTATAAAGACTCTTTATAAAATTCATGGTTCTACAATGAACATGATTAGCAAAGAGAATACAAGAGATACCCTAGTAGCAACAATTCAAGCTTTTGGTTCTAATAAGGAAGGAATGAGTGTATTCCAAATTGAACCTTTCAAGCGACGGTTATTTGAAAACATCTCTAATGGACGTACTTTAATAATAATGGGTTATTCTGGAAGTGATGATTTTGATGTTGTCCCTACTTTAAAAATACTACAAAACATCGAAAGTATGATTTGGATTAATTTTGTAGGGAATGATAGTGGGAAAGAAAAGATTTTTGAGATTGAATCTGATGATTCGGAAGCTTCAAAAAGCCCTGATAAAGTAAACCAAATTCTTTCAGAGATAAAGGAAATGAACTACACTAATCACATATACCGTGTTGATGTAAATACGTCAAGACTGGTTAAAGAATTACTCAGAACGGAACCAAATGTAAGTCAAGAAAATTTTTCAACTCCACCATTAGGATGGCTAAAAGAAAACATCACTGCTCCAGATGAATCAATGAGCTATCATATCTCCCAAACAATATATTTTGATTTTAACTTAATGGAAGATTCACTTCGTTGTGCTCAGAAATTACTCCAAATTTCAGAACAAAATAAGGATAATATCATGGCAATAAGGGCTCTAAATCTTATTGGGAAAGTTCGACATGAACAGAGTAATTTTCCTGAAGCTTTGGAGTTATATAAAAAAGCATTAAAGTCTGCTGAAAAAACAGATAAAGTAGAATGGAAGGCTGCTTGTATTAATAATATAGCTAATATATATAACGCCTGGGGGAAATATACCGACTCTTTAAAATATTTAGAGGAAGCCTTGCCCTTGTTTGAAAAAGTAAATGATTTTTATGCCAAAGCAATTGTTCTTAGAAACATTGGTACTATCCATAAAAATTTAGGAAATAATGAATTAGCTTTAGAAAAATCAACAGAAGCGGTTCAAATCTTTAATCAATTAGGAAAACTGTCTGATAAAGCGGATATGCTTATGATAATAGGGATGATTCAAACAAGTTTAGGAAACACTGATGCCGCTTATAAAAATTATGAAGAATCTCTTAAAATTAACGACCAATTATTCGATCTTGATAGTAAAATCGCATGCTTAAACGTTATAGGAGAGTTATTTCGTTTAGTAGGTCGTTTTTCTGAAGCACTCAACATTTTAAAGGAAGCTCTTAATTTGTCTATAAGAATTGGAGATTTATTAAAGAAGGCGTCAACTCTAAATAATATTGGATTAATCCATTTGAACCTTAATGCTTTTTCAGAAGCAATTAAATATTTCGAAGAAGCCCAACTAATAGCAAATCAAATAAATGATCCATTAACAGAAGCAACCAGCTACAGTAATATGGGATCAATATATTTCTACCAAGGAGATCATTCTAAAGCCGCAAAAATTTGGGAAAAGACCTTAAAATTATTTGATAAAATAGGGTATCGACATGGAAAAACTAATATTCTTGTTAACCTTGGTCAAGTATATCGTCAGAAAGGAGACTCTAAAAAAGCTTTAAAAGCATTTGAAGAAGCAAGTGAAATTAGTGTTCAGATAAAACAGCCACAATTACAAGCCAAATGTTTAGAAAACATTGGTATGATATTAGAAGATGAAAGTGATTTTATAGAATCACTAAAAATGTATGAAGGAGCGTTAGCATTATATCAACAGGTCGGGGATGTTGTAGGAATTGCTGGGATAGTACATAATATTGGTACAATAGATTTTTTTCAAGGAAATTATGCGGTAGCGATACAAAAATATGAAGAAGCACTACAAATTTTAAGAAATATTGGAGCACATGAAAGCCCGCTTGGACAAACTATTATAAAAAATATTGAACATGCTAAGAGTAAAATGTAAGTTAAATATCATTAATAAAAATTATAAATGATGAAAGAACGTTTATTTTGTAAAATTGAAGGCATAGATATTCCACTTGTATCAACTGGAGTATCTCCGTTTGCTGGGGCTGGACAATTTGGAAAAATGGCTCCGATATACCGTAAAAAATTCTTATTTAAAGTCGATGCTATGTTAGAAATAATGAAGGCATGTTATGAAGCTGGAGGGCGTGGAACGGGAGTAATTCCATTTGGGAAAATAAGTGAAGCAAGCAAAATAATGAAAGAAACTTTTAACGATTATGTTATTACAGGTTCGACCCTACCAGGCCCAAATCCAGGAATAGAAGAATTAATCAAACTTGAAGCAAAAATCATTTATGTCCATGGTTCTATTTCAGATAGCAAAAAGGAAATACTTTCTAAATTATTGGATGATATTTCCTCTCGAGGAATAATTCCCGGTATAGCGACTCATAATCCATTATCAACAATTCAGTTCGCAATAGAAAATAACATAAATGTAAAGAGCTTTTTGATTCCTTTTAATACTAAGGGGATGATGATGGGAGAGCAAAGAAAATTAGAAGATATAGTAGATAATGGAAACCAGTTCACATTTCTGGGAATGAAAACACTAGCTGCCGGGAAATTAGAACCACAAAAAGCCTATGATTACATTTCAAAACATAATATCCGCGCAGTTGTAATTGGTATGGTAGATATTGAGGAGGCTAAAAATGTTACTCGTGTCGCTTTAAACGCTTTGCAAGAAAAAAAATAGAAAGGAAAAAAAGACAAAAAGATTATTTTAAATAATTCAATGCGGTTAGTGCGTAGAGTTTAGTTGTATTTATTAAATCTTCTATATATACAAATTCATCGGCGGCATGGCAATTATTTATACCACGCCCAGTTCCAATTATAATCGTCTCAATTCCTCTTTCTTGAAACCAGTGAGCATCTGTTGATGGCATGGATAATTTAAATTCTCTTTCATCTTCATAAATTCTCTCTGATGATTTCCTAACAGCTTGAGCAAAATCAGATTTTCCATTAATTACGAAAGGCTCCATTGAAATCGGGATTTGTACTTTGATATCTAAATCAGGATCCTTAGTCTTTAAATCTTCAATAAAATCAAGGATTCTCTTTTTAATGCTCGCGGTATCTTGTTCAGGGATAAGATTAACACTACAATGAAGGTAACATTTATCAGGCACAGTAGAAATCTTCGTACCTCCATGGATTTCTGCAAAATTTACCCAGCTAATCTTATTAGTAGAATCAGCCATTAAAGGATAATTAGTCTCAACTTGTAGAAACTCCTTATTTAAATCTACTAAGAAATTCATGATTTTTAGCATTTTTTCAATCGTGTTGATTCCAGAATATTTATTACGATAAGGAGGTGGCACATCTGGAGTTCCTAAGCCGTGACCTGTCTTTCCGTTTATCGTAAAAGTAATGTACATTGTCCCACCTGTGTATCCAAATGCAAAATCTGTTGGACCATCCCCTAATAAACAAGCATCACCGTTAATTAGTCCACTACTTAATATAAACTCTGCTCCTTTTAAACCTCCCAATTCCTCATCTCCAACGGCAGTTACAATTAATTTTCCTTTTAGTTTTACCCCAGCTTCGATTAACGCTTGAGTTGCAAAAATTTCGGCTGTCACACAAGATTTATCATCAGAAGCTCCTCGACCATAAATTTTACCGTCCTCAATCTCACCCCCGAAAGGATCTTTAGTCCACTTTTTAAATGCCTGTACTGTATCATAATGACCGTTAAATATCAAAGTTTTACCACTTCCATTTTGAAGCTCGCCAATTACATTTTTTCTTTTTATCTGAGTCTTTAATCCTATTTCATTCATTTTCCTCTCTGTAAATTGAGCAACTTCTTTATATTTACCTGGTGGGTTCTCAGAGGGTATTTGAATTATTTGCTGATGAAATTTTATAATCTCATCCCTCATTTCATCAATTTTATCTAACACAATTTTTTCTAACTTTTCCATTTCTTTCCCCATAAATTCCTAATATGTTATTCTTTGATGTGGAAAAATATAAAACTATAAAATTAAAAAACTATCTACCACATATTTAGTTTGATATTTCTAATAAAAAGAACTAAAATCAAAAATAAATGAAGTGAAAACAAATGGCAAAAAGAGTCGCGATAAATGGTTTCGGGCGTATTGGAAGAAACTTCTTTAGAGCGCTGTCTGAAAAGTATCCTAATGATATTGAAGTCGTCTCAATTAATGACTTATTTGAACCAAAATACTTAGCTTATGTCTTAAAATATGATACTGTTTTTGGTAAGTTTAAAGGTACTATAGAGGCTAGAGAAAAATCCTTAATTATAAATGGAAAGGAAATTCCAATCACTGCAGAACGAGACCCAGCAAACTTGCCGCATGCTAGTAATAATATTGATGTTGCTCTCGAGTCCACTGGATTCTTTACGAAAAGAGAGGGCGCTTCAAAGCATTTAGAGGCTGGAGCTAAGAAAGTTTTAATTAGTGCACCTGCGGTAAATCCTGATTTTACCGTTGTAATAGGTTGTAACGACGATAAATTAACTAACGAGCATAAAATCATTTCTATGGCATCTTGTACAACGAATTGTTTAGGTCCAGTAGTAAAAGTATTAATGGACAATTATGGAATTGTTAACGGAATGATGACTACAGTTCATTCATATACTGGCGACCAACGACCAGTTGATACAGCAAGAAAAGATGATCCCATAAAAATGATTCGTGGTCGAGCCTGTGCGGCAAACATAGTTCCAACTTCCACTGGTGCAGCTAAAGCGATTGGTGTCGTGTTTCCAGAATTAAACGGTAAAATGGATGGTATCGCAATGCGGATTCCAACCCCAAACGGGAGCGTCGTTGATTTAAAAGTAAATCTAGGGAAGTCTACAACAGTAGAAGATGTTAACACTAAAATGAAAGAAGCTGCATCTGGTTATCTAAAAGGAATTTTAGAATATACCGACGATGCGATAGTAACTAGCGATATTATTGGAAATCCCGCAAGTTCTATTTTCTCTAGCTTGTGGACCAAAGTAATCGCTGGTACTTTCTGTGGTGTCGTGAGCTGGTACGATAACGAATGGGGCTACAGCAGTCGTTTGGCAGATTTAATCGTAAAGAAATTATAGATTTTTAACATATTATTTTTTTTTATTTTATTTGCACACAATAATTCTTGTGTCCTTTCTGATTTTTATATATCTTAATACTCACCTTCATAGTTACATATCTCAATTTTGATAGAAGTCATGTATAACTCTTTTAAAACTTATAAGAATAAAGTTTACACCGGTATGAAAATAGGAAATTCACATTTTTGGAATTATAATAACGGTAAATGGTTTGAGACTAAAATAACACCTGAAAAATGGAATTTTAAATTTAATAGTGTTAAAACTAGGCGCAATTTGGCTCCAACAAATAGTGGAGCTAGCATAGGGACAAAATATCATTGGTACATTATAGCGGATCAGATTGCGACTAAAATTGACCCCAATTCTTATGAAACCGAAATGAAAGGGATTAAATTGAAGGTGGGTCATAAACGCCCATATTGGCGTACATTTAGTTACAATTACCCTGACCAGACATGTTATAAAGAAAGAATAATTGAAATATTAGAAAAGTGTATTGAAGATTTAAAAAGTAACTAACTTCAGAGACAATCCCAAAAGAACATTAAATATTCTGGTGAGATAATAATTCTAGCATCTGCAGCTAAATAAATATAATTTGGTCCAGGAAATATGAAATCCCAATCTCCAACATCATAGACAAAACCACATCTCCCGACCGTTTGATCGGTATTAATTTTACTAACAAAATAATTATGAACATAACCAGCGCTTCCCAAAGAATCAAACCATCTGAGCTCATAGGTGATATTTCCTAAATCACCTAAAGTCATTATTACATCAAGAGCTGTTATAACATTATTTTGGAAAAGGTCATCTCGCGTATTATGTGGTGTAGTTGTAATATTAAAGAAATTTAAATAGAAAGTGCGGCCTACTATAACGACAGTAGGAATAATTACAGTACCGTTATTATTGGCTAAGCGTGCAACTTCCTCTTCAAAAGTTGAATAAACATGGTCTATATAAGAGGGGTCTTCTTGATATAATATTATTCTCGTACCAGGCTTCCAAGGGAAATTATCAATACGAAAGGCATTTTTTTCTCTAAACCCACCACTATAATAAGCTATATACCACCAATTAATTTCACCGTTTAATGAATCAATAACAAAAGTATTCATAGTAACATTGAAGTGATACTTTAGATCAACCTTTCCTGTAGAATTTAAGTGTACTAGAATATCAAATATAGAAAATGATCCATTTTGAAAAAGATCCGGTCGAACAGTCTCAACTTCATCGGGATTAAATTTATAAGTATCACCTCCAATTTTAACTTGTAATGGGCCTAAGGCAGGGGGTATGTTAATATAGATGACTGTGAAAAGCATAGAAAGAATTAATCCTCCTATGAATACATTAGCACTCCAATGCTTGATTTTTTTTCGAGTTAAGAAGAATTTTAAACCAATTCCAACATGAATTATTACAAATATTAAGAGAATCAGATCATAATCAAGGTGCCATGTAAAAAGAAAAAAATCTTCAAAAATAATGGCAAACCATTGATAATATATTAATGCTGATAAGCCAGTAATGATTGTCAGAATAATAATACCCCATTTAGTTATTCGTTGCACTAACCTTAAGAAGCTAGTGGCATAAGCTTTCTCACTCTTGAGACCATTAATTATTCTATGCCATTTGAGTTTCAAATATTTTCTGGAAAGAAAAATGTGAAATATCGATAAGCCTATTAATATCCACACAAAAATCAAATGGATAAAGATGAAAAGCTCGTTTGGGGAAAACCAACGGCGGGACGAAATATACCCCAAGAAAATAGTAATGAGAGCAAAAAGTACAAGCAACCATGAAGTTACTCTGTGAAATTTTAATCCTCTAATCGGCATTGAAAAATACTCCTAATATTAGGTAAAAGTATTTCAGAGTTAAAAAAATTTCTTCCCAGAGTACTAAATTTAATTTTATCCCTTCTTTGATATTCTAAAGTTCTTGTTTTTACAAAAGAAAAACTAATAGATGTGGAAAATTTTATTAAAGCAATAATAGAATTAATAAGAGAATAATAAATAAACCATGGATCTTAGCACGGGAAAGCCTATTGAAATAACAGATAAAAAACTGTTTGATGAATATTTCCATAAATATCCGCCAGAGACTTCTGAATTTACATTTACAAACCTCTTCATGTGGAGAAATTATTATAATTTTTTATTCATGGAATTTAAGGAACATTTAATCTTATTTTCTAATGATTATTTGAAAAATAGAAAAGAACCAATTAATACACGCTCTAAAGATTATATTTATTTTTTTCCTCCAATAGGTCCAAGTACTGACAAAATTATAATTGAAATATTTGAGAATATTAGTAATGTAGAAATTCATAGAGTTCCAGAAGAATTATGTGAAAAAATAACTAAAGATGAGAAATTTAAAAAATTAAATCTAGATTACATAGAAGATCGGAATAACTGGGACTATGTTTATAACAAGGAAGAAATTCTTAATTTAGCCGGAAATAAGTACAGACAAAATAGAAGGTGGCTACAAAAATTCCTTACTACTCATGATTATGATTTCAAATTATTAACGGATAATTTAGTTGATAAATGTAAAGAGCTCCAATTGGAATGGTGTGTTATGAAAGCTTGCACTGAAGATGAAAGCTTAGAAGCAGAGCAAGAAGTAATATATGAAGCATTGAATAATTTTGACATACTTGGTTTTAGTGGGGGATTATTATGTGTGGATGATAAATGTGTTGCCTATACATTTGGCGAAATGTTAAATGAAAGAACAATAGTGATTCATATTGAGAAGGCTCATGCGGAATATGAGGGTTCTTATCAGGCCATCAATAATTTGTTTTTAAAAAATTGTTGTATTGACACACTCCGTGTTAATAGAGAACAAGATTTAGGCATAGAAGGGCTAAGAAGAGCAAAAGAATCTTATAAGCCAATCAGAATGGTAAAAAAAAACATAGTTTACCGGAAGGAGATACTATAAAATAATGGGAGAAATTTATATTAGTCCCATGAAAGATATTTAATTGAAAGGATATTAGAATTACTATAAAATGAATACTAAAGAAACATTAGAGACGATAAATAAAAATAAATTTATTAACCTACCATTTTAACGATCATTATTTAATTTCAACCATATTCTAAATCTTTTTTAATTAATTTTATTTGCTTTTTCAATTCAGGTAAATCTTTTTCAATGACTTCCCATGTGAGATTTAGATCTACTCCAAAATATTGATGAATTAAAATATCACGCATACCAATTATTTGTTTCCAAGGAATTTTATTATAATTCTCCTTAAAGTCATTTGGGATATTCTTTATAACTTCACCAATAATTTCAATGCGTTTTATTACAGAATCTTGTAATTGTTTAGATTTTATAAATTCCGATTCATTTTTGTCCTTAATATATTCTTCGATCAATAAAATTGATTCCAGAATATGTTCTAAAAAGATATTAATATTCTTTTTCATAAAATCTCAACTTGTTCTGTTAAAATCTGTTCTTTTAATAAAGGATGGAGAGAATTATATGTTAAAACATCGACATTGCACTTTAATTTTTCTTCTAGTTCTAATTTTAACCCTGCTAAATCCAATAGACTTTTCTTCCCATTAAATTCGACTAATAAATCTATATCACTTTCATTAGTCATCTCTTCTCTCACAATTGAACCAAATAATGAAGCTCTTTTCACATCATTTTTTTTTAATATTTCCAATATTGCATCTTTATATTCATCAATTTGAGAAGTCATTTTTAGATTATAATACCCTTTTAGGTTTTTTTAAATATCTCTACTAAATAATGTTATTAATTAAATTAAATAATTTGTTTCAAGTTTATATTTTTGTTGTACTTTACTAATTCTGAAAGGTTAGGAAAAGGGAAATTCATAAATAAATTGCAATATGGTTCATGACTCATGTGAAAATTCGCTCACATTTATATTTTTAAAATTTCTTTTATCAATATAACTTAATATATTTTAACTTTCTTTATATTCTAGAATATCTAGTTAAATGTGATTATAATGTCCGATGAAGAAAACCTAGATTCACAAGATGAAAAACTTTTAGGAAGATTGACGGGGAAAACAACAACACATAAAGTTCAAGTGGTATTTGAAGATCCTTCTGTTGAAAGAAATAATTACTTAGTCACCTACGGTGAGAAAGATGATGAAGGTAATAGATATCCTTTTGTCCTAACTATTATAGATATGTGGACAGAAGATAAGGGACGGATGGCAAAATTAAAAGTGCTAGGAGAAAGACCTAAAAGACCTTTTGAAATAGGGGCAAAGATATTTCTCGCGAAAGAGGAACAGATTGCTAAGATTTTAGGGATTTTTAACCCTCCAGAGGAATCGCTCTCCCTTGGTAATCTGATTGGCTATCCTTATGATGTGTATCTATTGATAAAGAATTTTGGCAGAATTTTCATAACAGGAAAATCTGGTTCTGGAAAATCGTATACTATGGGCGTTTTATGCGAGGAATTTCTAAAAAAGGGAGTTCCATTAGTGATTTTAGACCGACATGGAGAATACGGAGCCTTAAAAGTTGCAAGTGAAGATATTGGAGAAGGAGAAAGTGAGTTCGTAGATAATATCATTGAATTTTCTGATTTGAAGGTAAACAAGGGAGCGGATATTGATATTGAATATATGTTTTCATTAAGCGCTCCAGATTTAGTGGCACCAAACCTTTGTACGGTTGTCAATCTAAATGGTATGGCATTAGAAGTTCAGGAAGCCGTAGCAGGTAAGTTATTAAAGAAGTTATATGAAGCTTCGACCACAAGGAAAATTCCTCCATTCTATCTACTCTTAGATGAGGCTCACTTATTTGCTGGAAAGAAACAAACTGAAACATGTGAAATAGTAAAATTATTTGCCCAAGAGGGAAGAAAATTTGGAGCGAATATAGTTATAGGAACACAACGTCCACAATTATTGGATACAACAATAAGAGCTCAAGCGGGAACATGGATTATTCATAATCTCTCTGATATAAGGGACATTGGAATTACAATTTCAAGTGCAGAGGATCTCAGTAATGAGAATAAATCCGATATTTCAGGGTTAGATAAAGGTCAAGCTATAATCTGTGGTGAAGCTGTAAAAGGAATTCCTTTATTTGTTAAAATTAGAAAAAGAACAACTCGTCATGGTGGTGTTAGTTTTAATCCTCTAGATTTCCTCTCAGATCAAACGGTTGAAGAATTGCAAAAAAGAAAAAATAGGATTTTGGGAGGGATCCCTGCTGATGAGTTGGAAACCGGGAAAGAAATCTTTCAAGGAGTGATAGGTCCTAAAAAACCCGGAGATTATATTGAAGAAATTGCTGCATTAAAAGTAAGAATTAAGGGTTTAGAAGATGAAGTTGACCGATTGCAGGAAAAGGTTGCAAAAATTAAAGAGGGAAAAAATATCCCACTTGTAGCAACAGATGACACAATCATGGATCTCCAAACTGAAATTACTGTGTGGAAGGAAAAATACAATTACCTTAAAGAAATGGCAGAGAAAGGAGAGGGAACGGTAGTACAATTAAACGATAACAGTGAAGCGATGTTAGGTTTAAACAATAAGATAATTGAACTTGAAGCTCAGATAAGAAAATATAAATCAAAGTACGATGATGCGTTGATCTTAGCAGAAAAAACTCTTGCTGAATTGAAAAAAAGGCGATAGAGACTCAAATAACATAAAAATCTCTTTTTAACATTATTTTTTATCGGGAGAGATTGTCTTTTTTAATTTTAAGATATATTTCAAACTATTTATTAGCAGTGTTAATTTCAATCATTTAACGTAAAGTAAATTTCTTATTCTTAAAAGTGAGTTATGTTGGATATTGAAAACATCAAGAAATTACAGCAAGAATTATCATCTTTACTCGGGGTTTCTGGGTATGAAGAAGATGTAAGAAATTTTATTTTGAAGGAAATCGAGAGTAAAGAGTTAGCTGATAAAGCTTGGATTGATCCCTTAGGAAATGTTCTAGCCATAAAGGAAGGAAAAGTAGGAGAAAATAGGATTTTACTAGATGCTCATATTGATGAAATTGGATTTATGGTCTCTCATATTGAGAAGAAAGGATTTTTGAGATTTGTTCCGATTGGTGGGTGGGACAAGAGAATTCTTTTAGGTCAAACTGTTGTATTAAAATCGGGGGTTGGACAATTATATAATGGTATTATTGGCTCAAAACCACCTCATCTTACTACACTAGAAGAACGTAAGAAACAAGTTGATATTCCCGATATGTATATTGATATTGGTGCTACATCCAAAGAAGAGGTACTTAGTTTTAATATTAACATAGGGACTATGGGAACGTTGTTTAGTCCTTTTGTAGATTTTCCAAATGGGATGGTAAGGGGTAAAGCTTTTGATGATCGTACAGGATGTAATGTTCTTCTCCATATTATGATGTTATTGAAAGAAAGACCTATAAATGACACCGTATTATTCAATTTTGCTGCGCAAGAAGAAGTAGGGGGATATGGTGCGACAGTAGGAGCTTATAAATTTAAACCAACAATGGCTGTTGCTATTGAAAATACCTCTGCTGCTGATGTACCTGGTATAAGAGAATCCCAAATCCCCGCATATATTGGTAAAGGTCCAGCAATTACTGTTGCAGATAGATCCTTAATTTCAAATCCTAAAGTTAACGAAAGGTTGATCAAAAATGCCGAATTTAAAAATATCATGTATCAATATAAAAAGCCTAGGTATGGAGGAACTGATGCCAGTAAAATACAAATTACTCGTAGTGGAGTCCCAAGCACAGTAGTCTCTGTTCCTTGTCGATATATTCATTCCCCAACCTCATTATTAAAGCTAGATGACATATTAGAAACAATTCGCCTAATCGAAGTTTTCCTTAGAAATCCTGCGAATATTAACCTTAAATAATAATCTCTATACTTCCTCAATAATTGGATGATTAAAAAAGGAGATATGTTTAATCTTTATCCTTTTTATAAAAATTAAGGCAAATAAGTAGAAAAACCCTATAGAACACCAAAGCAATATAAGAATCATGGGATTTTCTTTATTTTGACCGGAGAGAATAAATCCAACTATTAACGAAGCTGCAGCTGGGCCCATCGATCTTATAAACGATGAAAGTCCATAATAAGCCCCTGATATTTTTGATAAGCCGATATCTATATTTTTTTCGTTAGAATTTTCTGCTGCTTCATGTACTAATGCTGCTGTAATGGGAATTGAAAATAATGGAAATGAATACATTGAGCCCAAAACCGTACTCCATGTTATAATATAGAGAATTAATTGTAGATTAAAAGAGAGGATCCTAATTAAAAAGAACATCCCTAAAAATGAACCAATAATACCTGAAAGCATCGCAATAGAATAGGATTTCAAAATATCGTTCCTCTTTCGGAGTTTCATCCAGATAAAATACCATCCAAACTTGCCAAATATTGAAATTAAGATATAAATGAAAAATTGTCCAGATGTAAACTCAAGTACGTAAGTTTGGAAAGAAAATACTAAAAGACCTAATAACTTACCTGCGATACCACTAAAAAATGTGACAATTATTATATTTCTGAAATTGTTATCCTTAGCTGGCAATGCCATTTGACGAAATCTACTAATCAGTGAGACTTTTTCTCTTTTATCTTCAATATCTATCTTATGAAAGGTCTCATCAACCGAAAAAAAGATCAGAAGTACTGAAATAAACCCAAAAATCGCGAAACATATACCAATAATCGGTATGTATAATAATATTATTTTTCCAGATGGTTGCCAATGTTTAACATTCATAGGATCTTTCAAAAGACTCTGAATTATCAGAGGTAACAATACTGCAATGATAGAAGCAATTATAGCAAACGCTGATCTTACAGAAGCTACTAATTCTCTATTTTTAAGGGTTTGCGACTGTTCTGGCAACATAGATATATAGACATTAAAAAGTAGAGATCCGGATATAGATCTAACAAGAATGATAACCCAAAAATAGATAGCTGTGGGTAAATACATTGAATTTCCTGGTGGTCCCCGAGGTGGAAACCATGTCAAGATGGTTGTTATGAACCAAATTGGCAAACCAATTAACAAAAACGGTCGACGTTTTCCATATTTTCCTGGTTTCTTATTGTCTATGATCACCCCAAAAATTACTGCAAATATAGCTGAAACAATTAACTGAGTAGTCACACCAACCGACACAAGTATAGAGTCCAAGTTGATCGTATAAACATAATATTGAAAGATAAAAACCCCTGTAAAGATGTTGGGCAACAACATCCCTAAATCCCCCATGGAATATCCTATTAACCGTTTGCCTTTTAACTCACGAGGTGAAACAACGTCTCCCATAATAAGATAATCAAAGTATTACAAATTAATTTTGTGATAGCGAGATTCTTTGACTGTAACGTTAAAATTTCTCAGTTTTTAATTTAAAAAAAAATTATTTTTCAGTTTTTTTCTCTTTCTTCACTTTTTTTCTTAATTTGACTTTCTTTTGTTGTTCGACAATAACATTACTTATGAATTGGGTTGTAGTATATGCTGATTCAGCCTCACCTAAACTTAGTCCCTCCAAATCATCTTCCATCTCTTCAGCCTCGTTTGCGCTTAAACCCATCTCTTCCATAGCATATGTCTTAGCACTAGTTTTATGTCGTTTGCTTCTAAGTTCGGATCGCTGTAAGTAATAATGGCTGGTCATATGGAGCACCATACCACCGTCACCAAAATTGAATGTGATTACAATTGGGGCTTCCCCATATTTTTCTTGCATCTCTCTACTTGTGACAAGCACGTTAACTTTATCTTTATCAATTATTTGAATAGGGTAGGAAGAGCTCTCAAGCCACCAGATAGGATCAGCCTGATCATTAAATAATCCTTCTAAAAACTTATTCGTTTTATCTACAACCTGAACCGCTACACAGTCGTCTCCTGTAGGACGTTGATTATACTTAACAAACTCAGGAAATATCTTTTCTAAAATGTTTAACAGAGCCCAATCTGTAGTAAATAAGAAGCCTCCCTTTTTCACAAAATCTCTTATTTTGTCTAAACCTTCGGAAATTGTTCCAGGACAGTTTATAATCATTATCTGATCGGGATTTAATTCAATTTGGCTAAATTCATGTGGTTCGATTAACACATAAGGAACTTTAATTAAATCTAAAACTAACTCAATTTTATCATAAGACCCCGCAACGATGATAATTGAAGAATCTTTTACTTTTTTTAAGATTTCTAAATCTAAAGGACGCTCCTTTTCCATTTTCTTTTCCATTATCTTGGCAGAAGCACCATAAGCTTTCTGCATCTTCTTAAAATCTCCCATAAATTTCACCTTTTAGAATAAATATGATAATTCACCTCTATAAGTTTTTCTGGTGTTTTTTCAAAAAATTAATATCAAAAATTGAAAGATAAGAAAAAATTTTTGGGAGTATGATTGAAGGTTCTTGCTGAAGTAGCTTATAATTTTACTCCCATGATCTAATTAGTCATGCTCATGAATAGATGTATTCCTTCACATTATGCTCTTTATCAAAGATTTCTGACAATGCCCGCTCAAAATGTGAATTCGTAATTTGAGTCTTTCTCTCTCTAAGACACTTAATACCTGCTTCAGTAACTAATGCTTTAATATGTGCTCCACTTAAACCATCAGTTTTCTTTGCCAAGTTTTTAAAGTTTACATCTTTCAAATTCATTTTTCTCGTGTGGATTTTTAAAATCATTAATCGAGCCGCTTCATTCGGTAGATTGAACCTAATAATCCTATCAAAGCGACCTGGACGCAAGATTGCGGGATCTAACACATCTTCTCTATTAGTCGCCGCTAAGAACATGATTCCTTGGGTATTTGCAAAACCATCTAATTCTGAAAGTAGTTGCATAAAAGTCCTCTGGACTTCTCGGTCGCCCTTATATACTTCACTAGTTCGTTTAATAGCAATTGCGTCAATTTCATCAATAAAGATTATTGATGGAGTGTTTAATTTAGCTAATGTAAAAACCTCTCGCACCATTCTGGACCCCTCTCCAATGAATTTTTGAACAAGGTCAGACCCTACTAAATGTATGAACCGGGCTTTAGTTGAATTGGCTATTGCTTTTGCTAATAATGTCTTTCCCGTTCCAGGTGGGCCAGCTAAAAGCGCACCTGAGGGCGGATCAATTCCAATTACCGCAAATAATTCTGGTTCTAATAATGGTAGTTCAATTACTTCCCGAATTGCCTCGATCTGTGCATCTAATCCCCCAATATCCTCAAATGAAATCTTGGGGACTTCAATCAGTTCCATTGAAGCAACTCTACCTCCGATATTCTTCGAGAGGATTTCAATTATGACAAAGCTTTTACCATGTAAAGAGACTGTATCTCCGGGCTCAGGAGTTAGGTCTGGACGGTGAGGAATTAAAAGTTGATTTCCGGGCAGATGAGATACGATTACGCGCCCGTCTTTTAAAACCTTTTGAACATGCCCAACTATTAA
Source organism: Promethearchaeota archaeon (assembly GCA_019057775.1). Next base: position 3,863 of record JAHLWT010000160.1, on the reverse strand, counting down.
GGGGTCATTCTTCATGCTTTCTAACACGTACCTTAGTTGAGAGTTTTCTTTCTGTAAACTTTTAATTTTCTTTATGTCTGACTCTGCTGTCATTTCACGTAATAAAAATTTTCTTCTAAGAAAAATTTTTTCATGATAATTCACCTCTTTAAGTTTTTCTGCGGTTTTTATTACAAAAATAAATCTTAATATAAGGGAAAAGCCAATTAATAAACAACAATTAATATCTTAAAATATAGTTTTGATGAAACAAAATGCGAAATATTGACATGACTAAAAAAAAGATGATTCTCATTTGCCTATTCTTCTCAGTTTTTCTCATTGGAACAGTTTTAATGTTTATAACGCCAATAGGAGTTAAATCGACTTATAATAAGACTGTAAAGACTACAGATGGAGTTAGGATTTCTTTTAACGTATTTGAGCCTAGTAGTGGAGGAACTAATAAGAAGGCTATAATTTTAGGCCACGGTGTGATGTCAAATAAAGAGATGCTAAAGGATTTTGCTGTAGAATTTGCAGCTGCAGGTTTTGTTGCGGTTCCTTTTGACTTTAGAGGACACGGACAGAGTACCGGAGACCATACACGGGGGTCGCTAACAAATGACATAGACGCCATTGTATCTTACTTAAACAATAGATCTGATATTGATTCATCTAATCTTGCGTATTTAGGTTATTCGATGGGCGGCGTTGGTTTACAAGTAGTTAATGAATCTACTGATTTTAAATGTTTTATTGGAGCGGGAACTTCGCTTAATTCAACTGTTAGAAAAGGAGATTCCACAAACCCTTTGAATATTTTAATGATTCTAGGACGATACGATGAGTTGATTTCCCCCAAAGATCTTAAAGAGGCTCTATCTAATTATACTGGAATTGCTGACGTTGATGTTAATAAACTATACGGAAGTTTTGAAGCGGGTAACGCTTCGAAGATTTATTTAGATGATCTTACGAATCATGTGTTAGGAAATTGGGATCCCGATTTTATCATGGAAGCTCGAGAATTCTTAGCAAGTACATTTCCAGATGTGAGACCTGTGGATGAGAATTTTGTTGTAAGCACTAGGTTACTAATACTCTCTCTTCAACTCTTTGGAGGGTTTGGATTTTTCGTATTAATCGTCGATCCACTCTCTAAATTAATTTTAAAACCCAAAGAGGGAGAAGAAAATTTCAAGCTTGAATTAGAAGAAGATAGCATCCTTCGCATTGGAGGGAAGACTATTGCAATTTCTTTAATTCTGGGAATACTTGGAATATTAATTTTTGTTCCCATTCTACTAATTTTATTCTTAGCCGTTGCAGGATTTGTCTCAGCATTGTTGTTCGGTCAAGCTTTTGGAATTTTAGTTTTACTTTGGAGAATGGGTAAAAAGAGAGAAACAAGACTTAGAGATATAATAAAGAAACCATTTAAAACTTCGAGAGATAATAATATCCGACAATTTTTATTAGGAGGTTTTCTAGCAGCGATCCTATCTGTGATTATTTATCTCAGCGGCGGATTAAATTACATGGGAATGATTCCTTCAATCGTAAAACTCCCATGGGTAATTGTATTTTTCTTGATAAATCTTATTATATACATAATCTATGGAATCCTCTTTCATGGAGTTATTCAAAATAAATTCGAAGAAGGGTTCAAACCACTTGTAAAAGCCTCGGCTATGATATTTGTAATTCAATTTCTATTTTGGTTTACCTATCTCTTTGCGATGGGGTTGCTTATGGGGAGTTTTTTCTATTTTGGATCTTTCCTGCCTTTCTCAATACCGTTATTCTTGTTGAATAGTTTTCTCTCTACATTGATATATAAAAAAAGTGGAAACATAATAGCTGGTGCTATCGTTAATACATTGTTCTTTACTCTGTTAATCTGTACTATCGCTCCTTATCAATCAGGCTTTAGTTTCATAATGGGCTTTTTCTATTAATCTAATTCAATTAACAAAAATTTTTTATTTTTTTTTTCTATTTGATATTATAATTACAAATTTTAAATTCCAGTACAACTTCTTTTTCAATAATGAGTCAAGACCAGATTTTGTGCATTTCTTATTTTGATCAAGTTATGGGCCCTAGTATTTTGTATTCTAGTGAAGTGCTATCTGAATCTCTAAATGCCCCTGATGTAAACCGAATTCTAGAGTTTAACGATGAGGAAGGGACTTTTATTTTTGCTTACAGGAAATATCAAACAGTCAATCACCTTTTTTATATCGATTCTGATTTAGCTCGCGGTGGGAAAGAGTTAATTATGATTACGTATATGATTAGAGCCGCGATTTTTAAAGATGAAATAGTAGATGTTTTTAAATATCTAGATTCTAAAGAGCCGATTTTAGAAGATTTTGCATCAGAGATAAAGAGGTTAGACGAACTCTCGTCTATACTCCATCTCAAGAAAAGTGCTTTTTCGGGGGAGCATGTTTTGGAATTAGCTAGTGAAGATTTAAAGATAAATTTTTTAGAACTTTTCAATCGATATTTTCAAAAATTAACGCCATTGTTTCGAGTAGATTCACCTTTAAGAGGTAGAAGTCAGTTAAAAAAAGTTTTTATCCTTGGTGCCCCACAAGTAGGAAAAACAACTTTATTAAAAAATATTGAATTAATTCAATTTTTAAATGTCAAGAAAAATGACATCCCAACAAGAATTTATGAAGTTCTGGTTGATAATATAGAAGTTCTAAAATATGAGGAGAGTGTTGGGGAATTTGCTTGTAAAGAATATGAAAATTTAGAAGAATGCATGATACTGGCTCAAGCATTTATTCTAGTATTTAATCTATCAGACAAAAATTCAATTTATCAAACAAAAGATATATATCAAATAGTCGATAATAAACGTTTAGAAATTGAGAGGGATTTAGTACCCATATTAATTATAGGAAATAAATTTCATGATAAAGAAGAAATCCAACCAGAATTTGTTCAAGAAACTTTTAAAATTGAACAATTAAAGGAGTTGGGTGTGAAGATCAAATATTTTGCTATAAATATTCTCAAAGAAGATGATAACATCATGGAATCTTTACGATGGTTGATAAAAAACATAATTTAACTAAGTCATATTTCAATTTATACGATCTGACTTAGCATCCAGCAAATCTTTTAAGGTATTCTGGATAATATTAATAAAAATAGTAAATCATTCTTTCTTTAATAATCATAAAACTATAGGAAAATGGCAATTAAAGGTATTGGTTGGGGAATTGTATTTTTCTTCACCGCGATTATTTATTCTTCAATACCCTCATATTTAATTGTAAGATACTGGATCTGGTTAAATGATTTTCCAATATACACATTATCTTTATTTATGCTATTTCTATGGATTGTAGCAATCATCATTGTTTTAATTTACATTGTTGCTATGATTCGAGCTTTTATCCAAAGAAATAATCCTGAGGGTTTAGGCATCCCACGGGGAGTTAAAGGGTTTGGATTAGTCTCAACTGTTATTATAACAAGCTTCATGCTAATTTGGTTTCTGATTTTCAACCAAATCGCTTTCTTTTCTATGATTCCTCCATAAAGAGAAAAAAGAAAAGGCTTTAATTATAAAGCCAAGGGGTAATTCCCCAATTCATGGGTTGCCTCAATCATCCACCTTAAATTTTGAACTTTAATTGCTGGATGCATATTTGCAGCACTAACGATAAAGCCTCCACCCGATCCTGCTGTTTTTATAGCATATTTTACCGCGTCATACACCTCTTGCTTTGTACCATAAGTCAACACGTGGGCAACGTCTATATTCCCCATAAGACATAGTTTATCTCCCACTTTTTTCTTTACTAAAGCTAAATCTACTCCCGCGGTAGGCTCAAGACTTAGTAAACCATCAAAACCGA
>JAHLWT010000159.1 GCA_019057775.1 Promethearchaeota archaeon | reverse complement strand
TCTGGTGCAGGTTGCTCGGGGGGAGGTGATTCATCTTGTTCTTCAGGGGATCGAATGGGGGGCGGTCGAGAAGTAAAGGGGATTGGAGCACTCATTTCTGGTGGACGCGAAGGTAAAGGCGATAATCCTGGTTTTTGAGCAGGAGTAGGAGTTGGCGCGGGTCTAGGAGGTGGAACTTTAGGAATCTTTAAAACAGGTTTAAGTGTAGTTTCAACACTAACAGGACGGATTATTAATTCTACGCCAGTAAATTCTAAAGCATCAAGAATATTTTTAGAGAATTGCCCCGCAAAATCTAATACTACATCAGAAATTTCAATTTTGGCTGTCTTTTTTAAGTTATTATCGATATTAAGAACCTCTATGGAATGTCCATCCTTTATTCCTAACGTATCTGCATTTGCTTGGCAAATAACAACTTTATCTTTTAATTTATCATTAGCGTCGACAAAGAGTTTAATTTCAGGCATGTTTATCCATTTAGAATTTCTACATTTATTTAATATTTAACAAACAATAAAAATATAAATTATATCATCACTGAATAATTTACTTAATAAATATTATTACTACACAAATATATGAATTCTCCCTTAAATCGTAGATTTAAATCTCAAAAACTTTTAAATAGATAAAAGAATGTAATATTCTAAAAGTAGAATCCCTATTATTAATTCTGTGGATAGCGCTTATTAATTTCCTGAGCGTAATATCTAAAAACTTTAACAACTTTTCCTAAATCTGGCATCTGTCTTGAAGCCCCTACAAGGAAAAATCTCCCTGCTGCTGAAAGTATGATAAATCCATTATCTCCCCGTAATACGACCTCTAACATGTTTGTGTAGCCCATTGATTCAATAGCATCCGATCCACTCTGAACAACTACAGCACTCAGACTTGAAAATAAATCAGGATCTACTGTATAGCCTGGAACAGCACTGAACGCTAACCTTAAACCCTCCCGAGTGACCAAAGCGAGCGCTTCCAACTCACTATACTCCGTAATTGAGCCTAGAAATGTTGATAGGCTTCTTGCTTCATCTGGTGTTAGTTCTGCCATAATAAAAAGAAAAAATATAATTCAACTAATAATAATTAAAAAACTCTAACCTTAAAAAATTACTTACTTTAAGTTCTCTTTATCAAAATTAAATACAATTAGAATATTTAAAATTGAATTAATATCTCTAAAAAGAGAATATTAGCTATTTGATTAAAAAAACTAGCAAAAAAAGATAAAAATTCCTTATTGATTAAAGAGAGTTTCTTATTTACCGCCTAATTGTTCCTTAATCTGGTCTTTCAATGATTCTCTCTTAGTTTTTTTCTGTGTTGGTTTAGTCTCAGCATCCGTACGTCTGAGGAATTCTATGGCTAAAATCACCCCATTTTCACTTAGAATCCTGGGTGCATAACTTTCCGCGAAGAATATTCCTTCAGGAATCGATCCGACTTTGGATATTTCTTTGGTAACTTTTCTTTTCCCTAAAAAGGTTTGAACTTTTTCTACAATTGAATATGCATGATTCCCAATGATTATTAATTCTCTTTCATACCCTGGAGGCATTTGTATTGCTTCCAATTTTTGCATTACGTCTTGGAAATCTATTTGAGATTGATCCTGCATGTATGGGGCCATTGAGTCTTGCCCTGTATATAAAGGTCCAGTATTTTGAGATGATCTATCTCTACTTCCTGCTATGTTCATACCTTCTGCAGGTTTAGGAGTTCCAAAAATGTTTTTTTCTCGTAAAGGTTGTCCAGATGGAGCCGCACTTACTTCCCCTATTATTTCCCTTGCTATTCCTGCTTCGGTTTGGCCTCCAATTATTTTTATAAATTCCGCATCTTCTTCCCCCTCATCGATAGGTGCAACCCCATAATGCATTCCTACTTGACCTCTGATTTCTTGGGAAAGTCTAGCACCGATGAATTTTGATCTTACGTTACTCTTTAGTCCTTTCCAGAGAAAAACTTTTCTAATATCATCTGCAACTAAAACGTAGCATTCTTCTGTTTTTAAAATATCTTTTATAAAACCATCGCTTTGAAGCTCGCTAGTAGTTCCGTCTGGATTAATCTGAAAGACTTGGGGGCTCATTCTGTCAATCTCCTACATTTCAAATTTAAAAAATTAGTTTAAAGTTGTAAAAACCTCAACAATATAATATATTAGAAATTAATAAATGTTTTTTAATTTATTTTAAATATTTATTAATTGATTAAATTTTATAATTACCATTGGGTATATTCATCCAAAAGGAGAGAAGCAGCATTCATAAGAATCTCACTATCACAATATCCTCCATAACAAATACATAATTTAAGAAAATGCCTCCGTATCTTTTTACTAATACCCATTTCATCTAAGATTTTTTTTGAATAAAAATAGTCATCCCCCCTGTTTCTTGAAGAATGTTTTGTATGACAGATCCCATCCCCCCCTGCTAATCTATTCAAAAAATTTCGTATTTCTAACTTATTTAATGGTAAAGTGTGCTTAAGTAGGGAAATATACTTATCTTTTTGGTAACATTCCGTGCAAATCCACATCTCAGATGAAGGTAAGTACACCATGTCCTTAGTATTATGATTACACCTATAACAAATGCAAATTGAACGTTTAAACTGATCTTTAAGTTTTCTTTCTTGCGAATATAATTCTTGCCAGCGTGAACTACCAACTAGAAATTTTTGCCTTAAATCGAAATTTTGGGTAAAAAGCTCATTACAAGCCTCCCTGATTAGTTTACGTAAATTATTTCGGACCTTCACAAGCTGCGGGTTCTTAATACCTATAATCTTTTCTGTCTTCATCCATTTATTATATGGTAAACAACACATAAAAGCTTATTTATTTCTAAAATTGAAAAAGAAAAGAAATTAGATTGGAAATTGTACTGCAAAAATTCTAGCTATATTTTTAACATCTTCTAAATGGACAAGATAATGCAAATGCCTTGAATTTTCTGCCATCCAAAGATAATTTTCAACTTGCCTTATTGCTGTTGGATAATAAGTGGATCCATGGTCTCTGTAGTAATTAATTAAGAATCTTTCAGTATCTGGACCATTATCTGCAATAAACTTAATTCTTTCATTGAACTGTCTCAATCTCTCATTGAAAGAAGTATCAGCGATAATTCCGGTTGAGGGGCGTCCATTTCTCCACCATTCTAAGACATTCCTTCCATCACCTAATATGTAGATGCGATTACCTCCGCCCAATCGACTGAAAACCCTAATAATATCTTGTTCACTTATCGGTTGAGAAACTCCTTTCTTATAATTCTCAACGCCTAGCTCGATTAATTCTTGGAACCCTTGCAACAAAACTTTCTGATCTTCTGTTAGAATTTGACTATCATAAACAGGATGATAACGGTTGCTCGTTAATATCAAATCCTGCAAATAAACAGACCAATATCTTGCTAATTACCATTTCACCAATCTCATTAAGTTGTATTAAGCAACTGTCACTATATTCTGAAGTATCTTGCCTCACAGCCCCCACAACATAAATCATACCATCCGAATCTAACGCTATATCAAATACCCAATCCTGAATTAGTTTTTTCCCATAAACTTGTTCCCAGAGTTTAGTACCTGTGTTATTACATTTGACGACAAATAAGTCATAGTTCGATCCTGTAGAATTAAAAGTCATTCCTGAAATGAATATGTTATCTGATGAATCGATAACTATACCACTTCCCCAATTTGCTTCGCTGCTTGAGAGAGAAATATTCCATTGGAATTCTCCTTGATCTGTATATTTTAATACAGATGTACCTGTCGTTTCAGGTGCTATTTCATGATTTCCTACTATGAAGACATTATTTTCAGAATCCAATGCGATATCAAACCCATATCCGATATCATTAGTATTCCAAGTACGATTCCATTGATGCTCCCCTAAGCTATTATATTTCATTAAATATAGTAAAGAAAAATCATATCCTTTGTACCCTGTCAGATAAATATTATCAAAAGTATCAACTGCAATTCCATAAGCAATACTGTAACTCTTCTCATGCGTAACATTCCATTTATAATTTCCCAAGCTGTCATATTTAATTAGAAGCACATATGACTCACTTCCCCCATGTTCCACTTTTTGACCCGCTAAATAGATGTTGTTATCAAAATCGAGTGCAATTCCATACGCTCTTTCATCCCCCCCTCCATCATATAATCGGTGCCATTGGTAATGACCAGAGCTGTTAAATTTTACCAACAAAACATCATCTTCTTCATTATAGGAGTTTGTGGAAATACCAGCTATATAGACGTTACCAGAAGAGTCGACAACCATATCCCAAGGAGTTTCTGAATAAAAAATATCTTTCCAATAAAACTCTCCCCATGTAATATTCCATTTAACCTCTAGTGAATTTTTTGGAAAGTCATTCAATATATCCAAAACCGTAGTAAGATGAAATTTGGACAGGACAACATCACTATTATTCCCGATAAGATCTTCCATATTTCCCGCGATATACACATTATTAAACGCATCTATTACAATTCCAGAACTCCTTTCGCGTATAAAGGAGCTACCCCAAGTATGATTAATTAGTATTTCACCTGCATCACTTAATTGTATCAAGAAGTTATCCCACTGTTCTGAAGTAACATGACCTACAGAGCCTACAATGTATATCATCCCTTCTGAATCTAAAGCGATTCCATAAGCCCTATCTTCATTCATTCTTTCCCCGTATGTCTGTTCCCAGTTTTTTGTTCCAGAACTATTATATTTGACAATGAACATGTCTGAGCCACCTCCTGTAGAATTAAATGTCAATCCCGAAATGATTATATTGTCCTCTGAATCAATAACTATACCCGTCCCCCAATTCTTTTCGTTACTTGACCACGACCTATTCCATTGAAATACTCCTTGATCATCATATTTTAATAGACACGTATCTCCCGTTTCATTTTCATAATCATAATCATTTTCCATATCAAAGTTACCTACCACAAAGACATTATTGTCCGAATCTATTGCAATATCACACCCATATCCATTTCCATACATTGTAGATTCCCAAGTTCTAATCCATTGATGTCCTCCTAAGCTATTATATTTTGCTAAATAAAAATCATACCAACCATCTTCATTTTGAATACGCCCCGTCATATAAACATATCCCAATGAATCAACCATAACCCCATAAGCGGCGCTCTGCGTCCCTTGATAAGTGATATTCCATTGATAGTTTCCTAAGCTATCATACTTGATCAGAAGTGACCATCCCCGTACTCCTTTAGGCTCATTCGATCTCCCTACTATGTAAATATTATCGTCTGAATCGAGGTCGACACTGTAAGCACATTCGCTTTCCCCACCGTCATATATTCGATGCCACTGGTACTCACCAACATTGTTATATTTTATTAAGAAAACATCATCTTCATCATCCCAATATCCGTTGGATTTAGTACCCGTAATGAAAATATTACCAAGCGAATCTAAGGCCAAGTCCCAAGGAGTTTCGTAAGCTCCATCATCCCACGTGTTATTCCAATCCAACTCGAACATATAGCTATTCGAGATTTCCAGATTTCTCTCGACTCCACCCACCTTATCTTCAACCTTAATCTTGGTCATGGAATGTTCCTCACTTATCGCTCCGAATAAGACAAAACTAAATATAACTAACAACACTACCAAAATATGAATTTTATCCCTTGCATCATTACTTTTATCTACCTTAATCATTATGAATAAAAGCAATAACTGAACTAATATAAATAAAAAAAAGAATGAGGGTTAGCGAAAGATTTAAACATAATCACTTAATTTTGTATCTACCCAAAATTGTTTAATTGCGATAACTAATAGTTTTTTTAAATTTTCAAAAATAAACTGCAAAAATTTAAAGTATTAGTAATACCATTTCGTTATAATTTCCATCTGAAATCTAAAAATTAATTGAATTCTTACTTGATGAAACTTTTATAAGATAAAGTTTAATAGTTAGAAAGAATAAAAATGAATTTAAAGTTCTGGAAACCTCAACAATATTATCTTAATATCTAAATTAATAATATAATATATTAGAAATTAATAAATGTTTTTTAATAAATGAATTCACGTTCTGACATCCTATAATAGAAAATTATCGTTTTGTAAAAGCTTAAAAATTAATGACATATTGAATAGCTTTATTAATACTATAGATCATATCCACTGCTGTGAAACGGCTTCCGATATTCTTTTTACAATACTCACCAATAATCCCATTGAGAAATGCTGCCGAACATGCGGATTCGAATGGATCGTTTTCCGTAGCTATAAAACTTGCACATAATCCAGCTAAAACATCGCCAGTTCCTCCTATACTCAATTCAGGGCAACCAGTTCTATTAACTTTTATCCTTTTACCATCTGATATGTAATCATACGGTCCTTTAACGAGTAAGGTTACATCAAGCTTTTTCGCAAGGTCTCGAATAATACTACCCCGTTCTTCGATTTTATTATAAGGGGGTAAATCGATTTCAGCCATAATTTTTAATTCTCCTTCATGGGGGGTTAAAATAACCTTCTGACCTTTTAAGAGCTCAAGGTGATTCTTAACTAATTTTAAAGCATCAGCATCTAAAACAAACGATTTTTTCTTCTGCATTAGAATTTCCAGCAATTTCTCAAGTAACTCTTCACTTTCTTTTTCTAAACCTAATCCCGGACCAATAACTATTGAATTTGCCCAGTCTATTAATATTGAAACCTCTTCGAGTGATTGTAAGTTAAGCCAATTACCTTTATTAGTTCTGACGATCATGTTAGGTGAAAAACTTCTGATTACATCTCCAACGACCTCTGGAACATAGGTTATTACTAGATCTATTCCAAATTGAATTCCTGTGAGACTTGAATACGCAGGTGCACCAGAGTAATTTTTCGATCCTCCAATAACCAGCATTCTTCCAAATTGACCTTTATGATTATCAATAGGTCTAGTCTTAATAGTAGGAATTAAGTCTCCTTTTCCTACAAATATATTTGCCTCATATGGAATACCAATAGATCTTATGACGATCTCTTTGATATAATCGCTTTTTATATCTAAACCTTTTTTTATTCGATGCAAAGATATTACCAAATCAGCTTTTACCGCTTTATCAATGACTTTACCTGTATTTGGGTTCATTCCTGAGGGTAAATCAATTGAAACTACATCAATATTATCTTTTTCCTTTATCTCGTTAATAACATCAATTGCAGTTGCAATTGGCTCTCTAATCTTTCCGCTTATTCCTGTACCTAATAGCCCATCAACGATTAAACTAAGGTTTCCCTCCTTTTTGCTTAATAAATTGATTTGTCTTATCTGTGTTGAATCTTTAACAACGATAGTTCTGATCATATAATTTATATGTTTTATAAGTATCTCCCAATTGAATTTTGAAGCATGAGTTCTTATTGCTGAAGGCGCCCCCACTAAAATGACTGTAGATTTTATATTAAATGCTGCTAAATGGCGCGCAACCACAAATCCGTCTCCCCCATTATTACCCGTTCCGCAAAATATAGCTACATCTGAATGATTATCAAGCTTATATCTTTTTGTAATCTCATCTGCTATACTGTACCCTGCACATTCCATCAAATGAACTAATGGAACACCAAGCCATTGCGCATTATTATCAGCTATTGAGACTTCTTCAGCTGAAATTCTTTCATTATTAAATCGCTCCATAACAAATAATTTTAAGATAAAGCAATAAAAAACCTTTTAGTTTGTTATTGAAAAAAAGGAATTACACTTTCTACTTTCAATAAAATTTCGAAAGAAATAAGAATAATTTTAAACTAAATTAATTACGAAAAATAAAAATTAGATATTAAATGTGAAGCCGGTGTGGCTTAGTTGGCTATAGCACCAGACACACTCTCTTTCTGAAAAAATGGGTCAGACGGAACGTGCTGGACTCATAATCTGGAGGTCGTGGGCTCATAATGGAAAAGGGCTTTTCTCTTCCATGAGATTCCCACCACCGGCATCCTCTTAATATAACATCACTTAAGACTGGTGGTTTTAGCCCTAAATTATTATCTTATAGGATTATGGATCCGCAGCTGAGAAAAGTGAGATATGAATTTCTATTATATCCCTAAGCTTTTCGGAAATAGACTCATGTTTCAAGTAATCGCTCTAGGAAGTTTTTAAATGGAGCCTCTAGCGGGGATTGATCCCGCGACCTTTGCCTTACCAAGGCAACGCTCTACCGACTGAGCTCTCTCCAAGACATTATTTTTTTTAAATGCCTAAATAGAGGCAAATCTGTATAGAAGCATCATTTTATCAATTAGTATGCTATAATCATTTAATTATTACTAAATTAAATATTTTTTTACATGAACTATTTCAAAATTAAAAAGTTGAGATACGAATTCAATAGTAAAAATAAATTAAATGTTTGGAGGTGAAGTAGATATTATCACTGATATGGATATAAAGAGTAAAATTTGGCTAGACTGGTGGATAAGATATTACCCAAAAGGTTTAGAAGATCCTGATTATGCATTGCTCAAATTGAGCCCTAAAACTGCTAAGTTTTATTACAAATTACAGCATGTTAAATTTGAGCCGGGCGAGAAATAAATGGAAAAGTTAAGGGAAGGAGGCTTTTTGATGTCAAAAATCCGTAAATTATCAGAGCGTATTTTTGCTAAATTACTCAGAGATTTTAATATTACCGAGATAAGTGCTGCTCAAGGTAGAGTGATGTTTCCACTTTGGCAGAAAGATGATATTTCCTTCCAAGAACTTAAAAAAAGCACAGCATTAAGTAAGGCGACGTTATCTAACATGTTAGATAATCTTGAAAAAGGTAGTCATATAAAACGGGTGCGTTCTGAAAAGGATAAAAGAACTATATACATAAAATTAACAAAAAAGAATAAAGCCTTACAAGATAAATTTCTTCAGGTATCTAATGAAATGCGAGATATTTACTATAAAGATCTTTCTGAAAAGGATATAGATGAGTTTGAAAGTTATTTAAGAAAACTTTTAGACAATCTAACAGAATTCAGTGAGAAAAATAAATAAGAGTATCATACAAACTAATGATTTTTTTTATTTTTATTTATTAATCTAACTAATTTTAATAGGTGACAGTAAGAACAATAAAAAGTTATTTCTGAATTCTTCCAGAACGCGGATAGAGAATCTTGGATTAATTCCGGGTATGTTTTCATTACATCTTCATATGAATATTCTTTTTTACAGGTTCCACAATATCTTTTTAAAATATCTTGCTCTTGTTTTCTATGCTCACTAAAACGAGATTTAAGATCACCTAAAACTGTATTTATCTCTGACATTTCTATTTATTCTCTAAATCTCTAATTATCTTTTTAATGCTTACTCAAAATTTCTCTTTTCTCACTAAATCTTTTGGGGATATATATTTTAACCCCTTGAAATTTGATTTTTGGAACTTTAATTTTAGGTAAAATTATTTGGATGTTGTTATTATAATCCCTCTTATATTCTTTCTTTTCAATGTTATAAGTATCCTTCTTTTCTTCGTTTTTTTCAGCAACAGTAGAAATAACTACTTTTCTTGATTCACCCTCTCGTGATAAATCTTTTGAATCCTCAAAAGTGGGAATTTCAGTCTTGATTTTATCTAAAAAATCTGTGAATTGACTTTTCTTCTCAATAAGTATTTCTCTATACGTTTCTCTAAAATCCTCGATAGATCTATAATCTTTAAATTTCTCATGCTCAAAAACTAATCCTGTTTTAACATCATACAACATTCCAGTGATTTCAATTTCAGGGTAAAAATCCTTTATTATTTCTAAAGTCTTGATTTGATCCAATACGTTTTGTACTTCATTATCAAAAGGTTTAAAAAAATTAGTTAATTCTCTGTAAAGCTCTGAATAATTACTAGATAAACGTGAAAGAAATTCAGATGGTAATTTCTTTCTTAATTCTACTGGATTTATCTTCGTCATCCCACAATCTAAATGTCCTAAAATTATAATGTATTTGATTTCATACTTAAATATTGTAATCAAAATAGACCTTAACACATCTTGAGTATATATATTTCCTGCATTTCTTAGAATAAAGACATCTCCAGGGTTAAGCTGAAAAATTCGATAAATGTCTATTCTCGGATCCATGCAAGTTAGAATTAACACGGGATATTTAGGGATATTCTCTTGAATTTCAACACTTTCTAAATCCTGCATGATTTTCCATTTAAATTTTAAATTACCTTCTATTAACAATTTTTCAATCTCTTCAATCATACTAATCTAATCCTCAAAAAATACATTAAAAATAAAAATAAAAATAAAAAAAAAAAATCTGACCCTATTTCTTAGCTAAGATTTCTCTTATTTTTTCTGTGCCTCCATTATTAAAAAAATCCTTAATTTTATCTGAATATTCAGGTAAAAGCTGTAAGAACGGTAAAATTGCTCGAGATAATGAACTAAATGCTTCATTGCCATCCCCCATGATAAACATTTTATCAGGTTTTAAATTCTTAAATATTTCTGGTAAAATATTTGTTAATTGAACTGCTAAGAATCTCTCATCAGCTGTGCTCATTGCTTTAACTTGTTCTTGAAAACCCTCAGCCTGAGCAAGCATTTGTAGTTTTATACTCTCTGCTTCTCCTTCTGCCTGTGCTATTAAGTTTCTTTTAATTTGTTGGGCGCTAGCATCAGCTTCAATTATTTTCTTCTGTCTGTCCCCGTCAGCTTCGATTATCTTGCGCTCTCGTTCCTGTTCTGCGATGGCAATTTCTTTATCTTTTCTTCGTAGCTCAATTTCTCTTTCTACGAATTGTTCTTGTATACCTACCTCATTTTTTACTTCTAATTCTCTCATTCTTGATTCTCTTTCAGCGTCAGCTTTAGCAATTCTAGCTTTTCGAAATTCTTCTGCTTGTTTAGTTGCTTCCATGTTTTTTTTTAGTTCCGGTTCTACAATAATGACTTCTAAAATTTCTAAAGATTCAATAACTATTCCCCAATCTGCTGTTAATTCATGTAGATCCTTTTCAATGGGATCAATAATCTCTCTTCTTTCCCTTATGATCTTTTCTATTGGCATATTGGCACAAGTAGTACGAATTATCGCTTCTGTTGCTCCTTTTAATATCTTTTCAACATAGTTGTCATCTCGTATTTTCCATGAGACCGCACTGAATGCTTTTTCTGGATCAATGACTTTCCAAATTAATAATCCCTCGATTTCAATGTTTTGATACTCATTTGAAACAACTTGTTCATGAGCTTCAACAACTGTTTGGATGCTAGTAGTAGGAATGACAATATATTCATCTATCAATGGTAGAAGGAATATACTTCCACCTAATCCGGAGTGCTTAACTTTACCATTTCGCAAATGTATGACGAATTGATTTGTCTTGAACTTACGGTAACGAGCAGCAAGGAATATTACAAATAGGAAGATTATTATACCTATTGTAACTCCAAGCCCTACAAACCAAGGATTTAATTCTTGATATAACACTTTTTGTATCTAAACCTCCTCTCTTTTATTTTAATATATTTTTTTTAATATTTTTTTTTGTAAATTTCTAAAATAAAACAATAAATATTGAAATTCTCATAATTAACATGACAAATCTCGTGTCCTTGTAGCCATCACTTCCTTCTTTTTATTAATTTTTTATTATTATCAACCAATAAATAGCCATTTCTCACATCGCAAATATACACTTTTTCACCTCTCTCAAAATGAGAAGCATTAACACCAGGTTTCACATGTAACCTTTCAAATTTCATTGGCGTATTGGAAGGAATTTTAATTACACCTCCCCTTTCATCAACTTTTAATAACACCTCTCCTTGGATTCCTATTAAATTCCGCGTTGATGATATTCTATAGAACCTTGACTTTGCAATAATTTTCCAGACAAAATTAATTATCTTGGTCGTTAGATATGCCGCTGTAGGTGCAACAAAAAGAATAATAAATTGTAATGCTCCCACAATTAATTGATACAACAAAATTCCTGATATCCCAAATATTAAAAATCCTGAAGAGAATAATAGCATTATTGGTGCGGGAGTGACTGTAGAACCTGAGCCTGTATCAATTTCTGTTTCTGCTTCTATATCAACATCTACATCTGTATCTACATCAATGTCAACATCTGCATCTATATCAATGTCAACATCCGCATCTATATCAATGTCAATATCTGCATCTATATCAATGTCAACATCCGCATCTATATCAATGTCAACATCCGCATCTATATCTATGTCAACATCTGCGTCTATATCTATGTCAACATCCGCATCTACATCAACGTCAACATCAACTTCCGCATCTAATTCACCAGCTCCTGAAATATTTGATTCCATCTCAGCAAGAAATGTTGAAATTATTGATAATATAATCCCTCCAACAAATAATCCAATGCAAGTACTAAAATAAATGTCATAAAACCCATTATAAGAGAAACCTATAAATGTTAGTACCAAACCAACAGATATGATTAAAAATATAGCTACATTATCCTTTCTCTTCCATTGAATCTTAGTTAATTTCCTAATCGCCCTTTGTTGTATCATTTTCGGACTCCTAATCCTTATTTTTAATTAAAATTAATTTAATTTCAAAAGAATATGAATATGAAAAATTTATGGAGATAATTTACTTCCACATTGTTGGCAAAATCTCGCATTAGGTTCCAATTCCACTCCACAAAAGCTACAATAACGCGTTTCTTGGATAAAAGGACTTTCAATTCTATATGGATTATTTTCTACTATAAATTGAACCTGAGCTGATTTCTGAGTTTTATAGGGATTTACTTGTGTTTGTTGGTTTTTTTGGATAACTTCATTTAGAAAATTATTTTCTTGCTTTGCTTTATATGGATTATTAGGTGAGGAGATTGCCGCAGCAATAACTCCGATGCCTATAATAACTATCATAAATATACTAAAACCAACTATCAAAATCCAAGGAAATGAAATAAAATGATTAATCTTTCTATACCCATATAAAAAAAAGAACATCAAACCAGAAACGACCATAGCTATTAATCCCGCTAAAACTCCTTTTTTGTTACCTTTACCGCAATTTTTATTCCGATTTGCTGGTATTATACATGGAATCCAAGCCAACTTTCTTCCTTCACTTCTTATATTTTATTATATTTTATTATATTTTTTATTTTAAAATTTTGATTATCAATATACTAATATATACTAATATATTTAAATGTTATGATCAAAAAAAATTCGAGGAAATAATAAGAAAAACTTGTCCGTGTGATTATTTAAATATATATATTTATATATAGAAAATATGAAAAAAGCAAAGAATTAAGTGAATTGTCTCTATATATTTATATATATGAAAAAAAATATAATCTAAGGTATTTTTTCATTTAAGGTATAAAATTAAAGTTTATTAATATAAAGATATATATTCAAATTTAGATGAAATAGTTAATGAACTAGGAGTTGATTTACATTTCCGCTGAAAAAAATAATGGAACTCAGAAGGAGGATTTTAAAGATAAAGCAATCTATCTCAAAGTAAGTGATGAAACAAGAAAGCTAATTGATAAATATAAGGAGCATGGTACTACAATTTCAGATCTAGTAAGAGATTCTGTGAAATATTATGACCAATTTAATTCAATTTCTCAAGAAATCCATGCAATCATTGATAAATATAAGGATGAGGGCGAATCGGTTATTTCATTCATAGAACAGGCAATTAAGTATTATGGAGATCAAAAGGATCTTGATAGAGATCTCTGGGTTCGTGCTAGGGATGAAATGAAGATGATGCTAATTGGAAAAACAACATTTAACCAATTAATAGCGGCAGCAGAGGCACCTGAAGAGCGTTTAGATAAACCATTTAAGAAAAATGTGGCGATAGATCTAATTCTTTGGCATAACGAGTCAAGACCCCTGAATCTTCTTACAGTTGATGAGATAATAACTACTGTCCAGAAAATTTGGGTTGTTGCTAATTATTTCTATAAAATTGATGTTGTTAAAGAAGACGAGAGGACGTTTCATCTCCTTTTCAAACATAGACAAAATAAACGATATAGTTCTTATTGGTATGGGTACTTCAAAGAACTATTTACATCAGAAGAAATGCCATTTAAAGCGAAATTTGAAGGACAAAAATTTGAAGAATCGTTATCTATAACACTTGTAATAGAGTAAGGACATAATTTCTCTAAGGTTTCTTTTACTAAATTTTTTTCCATAATGTAATAATCCTCTTCCTAAAGTGAATAAATCACGTTAAATTAAAAATTGAAGGATACCCTATATGGGAGAACAGAAAAATAACTTTTAACATAACTCTTAAATTCTTCAGATAACGATTTGTGTGCCTTTCCTGTAATCTCGCTAAGAGAAATCTGATCTGGCTTTAATTCTGAAATAAAATCTCTTAAGGCTTTAATATCTTCAACAGAATCATTAATTCCACTCATTAAAATTGTATATATACTAAGATATCCCTTGAAATTTTTTTTAAATAACCTAATTCCATTCAATATTTTTTGTGAAGTAAATTTTTCATTTTCCTTGAATACACATATTTTTGAACACTTTTCAGAAGATACACAGTTTAAATTAATTGCTATGACATCACATAAAGATAGACTTTTAGGTATTTCTTCATATTGAAATAATAAGCTATTCGCATATGCCCCCATTTTAAGATTTGGGAAATTTTCTTTTATTTTACTTATAAGATCGTTGAATTCACGATATAATTCTGAATTGCTTCTTAAATTTAACCATATATAATCTGGTTCTTTTTTTTTCAAAAGGTAATTTTTTAACTCATAAATAATTTCATCATTTCTATTAACTGAGAAATTATCTCGGGTTTCTAAATCAATCGGTAACATTTTTCCAAATTGGAAACTTAACTCCAATTTTTTCAAATATTTGTATTTAATTAACATATTATTCCGATTTCGGTTCTGATCTATATAACGCTAATTCAGAAGGAAGCATTTTTTGCTCTATCTTCTTGGCTTTATTAAAGTACTCTTCAGCTTTTTCAAAATGTCCTAAGTTCTTATAACAATCACTCATTTTTCTGTATGTGTTTGTAAAATACCAGCCAGTCGGATCTATTTCTATAGCCTTTTCAAATTTAACTAAAGCATCTTCGTAGTTTCCAAATTCTAACAATAGCTCTCCATAACTATCGTAAGAATTCCCATCTAGCGGATCTATATCTATCAACTTCTCCATTATTTTAAATGCTTCTTTTTCCCTCTTCAACTTTCCAAGCATTACAGCTTTATTATTAAGTACGCTTTTACTCTCCGGGAATAAATCAAGAGCTTCATTGAGAACTTCTATAGCTTTTTCATATTCCTCCTTCACATAAAAAATGAATGATTTATTCAGATTAAGATATAGTCTAATTCGAGGTGATACATCCTGAAATCCATTGATTAATTCTAAAGCTTCATCATTCCTATTACTTGTCATTAAGAAATTAATTTTATTAAATTGCAAATCTATTCGATCAGGATCTAGCTCAATCCCTTTATCTATCGATTTAATAGAGTCATCATAGGCTTTAGTTTCATGTAAAACAATGGCCTTAAACTGATAATATCTTGATTTGTTTTGTTTAATAGGATCGAGTTGAATAGTTCTTTCAATGTTCCCGAGAAATGTTTCAGGACTTGGTTTTTGGGAATTATAGTCATGAATAAGATTATACCCATGGACTAATGCTTTTGTTAGAAATGCAATAGTATCATTAGGATAATGTGTATACATAGTATTCGCAAGCTTCAGGACTTTTTCGAATTTATTTTCTCTAGCTAAATATGTATAAACCAAAATAAAAAGAGCTGCTGTATCCACTCGTGGATTTTTCTTAAGATAATTAAAAATAATACCTTCTTTTATTAATTTTTTTGCTTCATTGTATCTTCTGCTTTTTATCATACATAGAGCGATGGCTTTTAAAATCAATAGTTCTTTGTTATTAGAATTTAGTTTAATAGCAGAATCTATTATATTTAAAACTCTGTCTGGAGGACTATCATAGTATTTCTCCCTATCATTAAGATAGACCAAAAATTTCGTCTGTAACAAAAGTACATTATTTGGATCATCTTTAGTGGCTTGGTCTATTAATAGACTCGCATCCTTATATTTACATAATAATGTTAGTATCTGAGCTTTTTGGCAAATTAGTGAATTGTTTTTTGAATAATGTAACCCCTCTTCAACAATTTTCAGAGCCAATTCATACTCGCTCATAAAGAAATAGGTAATTGACTGAAACAAATATCCAATATAGTTATCAGGAAATTCTTTAATTAATCTATTCGTCAGATCAAGGGATTCTTCAAAATTGTATCGATATGTCGATAAAATATCTTTTATTACTAAATTCTCAAGTTCATTAAAATCACCTTCGCTTTTCTCGTATAATCTCTTTGCTTTTCCGATTTTTTTTATGTTTATAAAATCTTCGAATCTCCCAAGAAAATTCTGATTAGATGGATTAAATAACTCTCTAAAAGAATGAGTTTTCATAAAATTCAGTTTAGATAAATAAAAAATCTCTAAAGTCTTTAGAATCATATAATTCATGGTATAAGGATATTTTTCCGGTCCTGTTTGAGTTTGAACTGTTGAAATATTATACCCTTGAACATCCTCTAACATCGTTTGTAAAAATAGACTTTCTAATTTTGATGCTCCTTTTTTTTCTTCAGTTTCAATTTTATATGCTAAGTACTTGATATACTCAGGAATAAAAGCTCTAAGAGAATCGTTTAAATTCTCATGAAATAAATTACCACTAATTTCATCTAAAATGTCATTTATAATGCTATTAATATTTAAGATTTGATTTGAGGGATCTCGTATACCCTCTAATTTGTTTAGGTAAGTAAATCTTGCAATATGGTCATCAATAATTGCTCGAAGCATTCTCTCTATTTTTTCTTCAGCCCTAAAATAATATTCCTTATCAGGAAATACTTCTAATTTGAAAAATTTGATCTCAAAAAAATTTAAATCTACTATTTTCTCAACAAAGAAATTAAGAGTAGAAATACTCAAATCATATTTTGAGCAAAATTTCTCTCGTATTATATATTCAGGGTATTGATCAGGATGATTAAATGATAAAAATAGAATTATTTTATTAAATTCTTCTTTACTTTTGACCAAGCTTTCTACTTTCGTATGATCTAGTTTCAATATGTTGTTAAGAAATCTAAATTTAATCTTTTCATCCTTAATATCATTCCTATTAAAAAATTCATTTGTATAATTTGTGATTTCTTCAATTCTTCTACTTTCTTCCTCTAAAATTGATTGCCTGTCTAAATCATATAGTTTTAAAATTCTATAATATTCAATCCTTCCACGTGGCGTGATAACATATTCTTTATTATCCTTTGAGATAAAACCTTCTTCCATTAACAAATTTAAATTATTTGACAGAGAAGATTGATTAATAGAAATTGGTTCTTGTTTGAAATCAGACCATCTACAAGATTTATTGTTATACAACATCCATAAAATCCAATGCTCGTAATTCCTCTTTTTTAAAATTAGCTTGGGGGGGAAATTGAGTTTTATTCCTTTATCTTTTTTTTCAGATAGTTCTATAAACCTTTCTTTCCCAAGAGACGTTATTTTATAGACTTTCTTACTTCTTCCGCCAATCTCTTTCTTTATTTTTACTATTAAACCTTTATTCATTAGTCGCTTAAGCTTTTGTGAAAGAGTTGATTGGCTAATTTTAATTGGTTCATTAGTAAAATGTGACCATTCTAATTCTTCATTATAATTTAACATCCATAAAATAATACTATTAAAGTCCTTCTTTTGTGTTAAGGGAGATATACAAACCTTTTCGGGAGGATATAGTAAGTTTTCAGTTATACTAATGATTAATCACTGTGTAAGATCTTTACTTTACATATATTATAATAAGAACTTTATATAAAGTTTATGGTACCTAACTAAGTCTGAACTCCCACTGAAGTACAGACTTCTGACAAAAGTATATAGTACGAACCTATATATGAATACATGGGTTAGTATGTATTAAGCAAAAAAATTAAAAAGTGTGAAAAAAAAATGGTACAAGTTTTAGAAAAAGCTGACTTGGAAGAATTTTTTGAAGAAGAAGAAGTTTTTGTTGTCATCCCTGAGAAAAAAGTTACAGTAGAAAAGAAGGAAGAGAAAAAACCCCAGAAGAAATCAAAATTGTTTAAAAAACACAAAAAAGCAATTTGCATCAATAACATTAAAAGAGACCTTGATGTTAAAATGTACAGTAATAGGTTTGTAATGTGGTAACAATTACCTGATAATTATACTATAGGAGGTTAATCAAACATGCTTGAGGAACCTGAAAAGATAATCATAATTAAAAATACTCCAGAAGAAGCTCAAAAAATGACTTCTATTTAAAAGAGGGATTTAAATGAAAAAGAAAATAAGAATAAACTGTATGAATTGTGGTAAGGAAATAAAACTTGATTTCATGGATACAAGGGCAATTTGCAGGAGTTGCGCATAATAAATCCAATTCTAAAATTTTTTTTAATAAATTTTACCAACTCACTTATTATCAAAAAAGTTTTTCTATTCCATTTTGAATAAACCTCCTAGAAGCAAAAGCTCCTAGGAACTACGTAAAACTCATAGAAGTGAACGCTTCTAGGAACTACGTAGCATATTAAAAATTCTAATTAATAGTATAGAAAAAAATAACTAATAAATAAGAAGAAGAAAAGGGGTAAAGAAAAATGAAGAAAAGATTATTTATATTTAAAAATGATTCAGCAGGAAATAATCTACACTATAATAGTGGAGACAGTACAAGAATGGCTAAAATTAAAATAAAATGTTTGAAGTGCGGTAAACTTATCAAATTAGATTTTAATAGCACGGTGGCAGTTTGTAAGGAATGCAGGTGAAATTAAAATGTCTAAAACAATTTTTTTTTTTCCATTAAACTTTCTTAATTCTTATTCTAGTTTTAATCCAAATTATTATAACAATTAGAATTACACTAGAAGTTAATAGAAGATCGTATCCTGAGATTGAAACACCAGTACTATTGCTTTCTGTGATACCATCATATACAGCATCTTTAACTAAGTCGTAGATATTATAAAAGAAAATTAAATTAACATGACCTACTCCCTCTACCTTTATATTATTTGCTCCATCAAGTTTTGAAGTTATATAAGGAGCACATATAGTATCTCCAGTACTATAAATTGAGGTATAATTGGTATTTCCTGGGACATGAGTGCTGTTATAGGTACTTCCTCCAATAGGATCTACTCGAGATCCAATTGTATCATTTAAAATACCGCCTGAAGTTTCATCGCCATCGTTTATACTATTTAAAAATGTGGAACTGGAATTAAAAACTTTAGTACCTTCAGCTACTCCATGATGTGGGCTCCCCATACATACGTAATCATCAACTTTGTTTAATCCTCCCAAAAACTTAATATAGTACCTGCTGCTAATACCTCCCATACTATGACATACAAGATCTACTTTTTCAGCTCCAATACCGTTTAAAATATTGTCTACCCATTGTTTTATCTCATTCGCATTTTGTATGTTGCCTTCATTTGAATAATCCGCAGTATTATTAAAAGTATAAGCATATAATTCTGATGAAGACCACCCATCATTAATAAAGCGACCTTTCATCTGGTTCCAATTAGTACTATCACCAGTCCACCCATGGAGAAATAATATAGGGTGTTGTTTTGAGTACACTGTAGATGAATTAAGAGCATTGACTCTATTAAAATTAATAAAATAAGAAGAGATTAGGAATGAAATAAGTAATAATATATATCTATTTTTTAAGATCTTCATAAATATTTATCAAAATTTAGTTTTCTCATAA
Organism: Promethearchaeota archaeon; assembly: GCA_019057775.1. The sequence continues at coordinate 71,526 of JAHLWT010000159.1, read as the reverse complement.
AAGAACTATTACATTCAGTTAAACATTGTTAATATTTCAATTATTTAAAGCTTTATTTAACTTTTAAAATAAAAGATGTTTATAGAAATCCAAAGGAGGGGAGAAAAATAATAGACATCCACGCGAAGAAAATGCTTAAAAACGTTGTAGAACCTAAGATGTTCCTACCAGACCACATATAAACCCAAGTTGTAGTGAACTGATGAATAATTGAAAAAATCATCAATCCAAATACATACAGCGAATTAATTGGCATATAAAACAAATTAGCGTATTTCAAAAATATGACTCCACATAGAAGGAAATTATCCATAAATATCCCTATAAAAACCATAGAAAAATATTCAATAGACCGCCTTGAAGTTTTTAAACACCCCTGAACATTCCTAAAATAGAATTCTTTTATAAAAAAAAAGGGGAAGCAGATAAGCGTTAATCCTATTATATTTACAAAATCATTGGCAGATGCTTGAATATTTTTGATGGACCAATGCCAGCCTACAGCCATGGCTGAAATTATCAATAGAGAAGAAATAAATCCATAGATTAACGAAAATCTTGGATTCACTGATGACATTCCCTTAATTTTTAAGGAAAAACCTTTAATAGAGTGCTTTTTTCGCCATAAAATTAAGAATACATATACAAAAATTGTACCAATTGCATTCCCAATTAAAAGTATTATTTTTGAATTTACTGTTGAGGATGGTATAATCCCATCCATTGATAATTCCCATAGAAATAAAGATATAACACCTATTAACACTACATAAATCATATAACGTTTCATTAAGTAACCAATTGAAAATTCTCCAATGTCTTTTAGTATCTTTCTTTCCGGATAACAAGTTTTACGCTTAAAAAGATAATCACTAAGATAAACGATAAGTACAAAAACAAGCGCAATGATACCAAACCAAGAGATATAGGAAAATATTTGAGAAGTTGGTGCAGTTATGATAACATTACTTGCTATCTCGGAGTTTAAAGCTTGCTTAAACCATTGAACAGTATGGTAAATAATAGAGGGATCTATAACTTCAAATAAATGTGTAGATGAGCTCACAACCATCATAATCTTATTGCCAGTAGCCCAATTTCCATATTGTTTACCAAATTCAACATATTCTTGTCCGGTATATCCCCTCAAGACACCAAGTAGATAATCTTTATTTATAGAAGGTTCACTAAGACTAACTGCTACTAAAAGATTTGAAATGCCTATAATGTTGGTAGGTATATTTCCTATTGATACAGTTGCGTTAATTCGGCTTGAATTAAGCTTAGCTAATTTTATTGCCATTCGAGCTCCATATGAATGCCCAACAAGTCCAATTTCAGTAATATATGTCAAATCATTTTCAATATAGTCAACAGCAGCTAACATATCAAACAAAAAACTCCGACCAAAGATACCCCCAGATGCCCCGTGACCACGAAAATCCAGATTTATTACAGTAAAACCAGCTTTGGCAAGTTCAGAACTTAAAGGGTGAGTATGGAGTTTACTCCCGCTTAAATGATGACCAACAACTATCCCCGCATGATTTTTCTCTCCTACGGGAGTGTACATCCATGCACTAATATATGTTCCATCCTCAGATTCAAGAGATAATGGTTTCATCGTGTATGAATTATATGAATCGGAAATAAAAACTAAGATGACATGAGGTACAACCCCAATACCAATAATTAATAGACTTATTAACAATCCTATCTTTCTTTTTTTATCAGAACTTGCTCCTTTTAACCTTGACATTAAGCACTTCTACTCATAACTGAATTGTTAATCCAATTAATTAATCTAACTATTATTTTTATTGATAATTTAAACGGTTTTCTAAATGATAATTTCAATAATATATATATTTCTTCTCTAAGATCCAAAAGATTTTTGGACAAAATCAAAACCAAAACCAATTTCCTCTATTCGCATAGTTTAATCTCAAATTGATGTTGATGATATATCTTAACAGATTTTAGGATTTAGTTATTTTTTTATTTCTTATCTTCTTAAGATTTCTTAAATCAGTTTGATGTTTATATGTCAGATTCACTTGAGAAATTAAAACCATCAAGGCTTAAACGAGAATTAATTCCTTTTATAATAATTTCGGTTGTTACCATATCATCTTTCATATATTTTTCATATCAAGATAGTACAGGATCAATAATTTATTCTCCAGAAATTCCAACTATAAACATTGAAATTTCGGATGAGATATCTAATTCCTCACAACAATGTTTTATAAAATTTGAACCTATTTCTTTTGAATTTATGCAATCAAATTGGGCAAATCGTTATTTAGTTGCTGATATTAGAAGAAGAAATGCTGATGGCGGATTTTCTTTTGAATTATACCAAAATGAGAATCTCTTTGATATTCGTACTGATGATGATTGGCTTCTCTTGCCCCCTGGAAATAATTTAGATGCACTTAGGGGAAAAATGGCTTTTGACATTTATAACATGTTGAGAGAAAATGGTTCAAATTATAGGCTTCCTAATTCTAAACTTGCAGAAGTATATATAAATGGTAAATATCAAGGTTTTTACTTGCTTTCTGAGAGAATAGACCGAAAAATGATGAATTTAAATCAAGAAAATTTTGTTAATATTGAAGAAAATGATATGATTTTTAAGGCTTCAAATTGGGAAGGTGATTTTTACACTAATCCTAATAGTACTGATTCTCAATGGGAGCAAATATTCCCAAATGCAATTAATTTTTCTCATGTACCTTTATACCTTACACAATATATTCATAATGCATCAGAGGAAGATTTCTTCAATGAAGATAATGGTATTTTTACGATCTTCGATAAAAATTCGATAATCGATAACTTATTATTTGGATTATTCATAGGACATGAGATTATTGAGGGATCTTCATTTTATTTAATACGCAATCATGACATCGACCCAGGAATCTCTATCCTCCCATGGAATTTTGAGCAAAGCTTTGGTTTTTATAAGTATGGTGCTATTCCATTAGATCTGTGGTTAAATGGAGAGAAAAATGAAATCAATTCTGTTGTTTGGAGCAAACTGTATTATCGATTATTGTTTCCTAAGAATTCTACAATTAATAATAAATTTATAACAGAAATTAAAGGTCGTTGGAATAATATTCGTACTAATCTTTGGAAATCGGATAACATTATTTCATATTTCAATGATCTTTATTCATTAATTCAGAATATAATTACTCGAACTAGCAATAATGATGACTTAGTGCTTAATCTCGCTGAGAATATTAGAAATTGGTTAATAATCCGGGGTAACTTACTCGATGGAATATTTAACGATAAACACACAATTTTTATTGATGATTTGGAATCACCTTACAGAGCAAATCGGGAAGTATTTGGATTCTCAAGCCCAAGTGCAAGAAGACACTATTTCAAATCATCTTCTCTCTTTTCAACTCAAGAAATTCATGAAGTAAGCATAGTGATTCAGAGGGATTATTTTAAAGATATGATCCTTCGTAAGTTTGACGAATTTCGCTGGAATGAACGACTCTACATGCCTTCTAACATTTCTATGGATGGCTATTCAATGGATAATGTTGGATTTAGGATTCGGGAGAATTATAATAGAAATTATCCTAAAGATTCTTTCAAATTAAAATTTAGTGAAACTGAATTTTATATTGGAAATAACCTCTATAAAAATATTCCTGAAAATAAAGATCGTCGGTTTCTTGGATTAAGAAGGTTAAATCTACGCGCAGCTCCAACTGATTTTTCATTCATGAATGAAGTGGCAGGATATGAAATATATAAAATTCTCGGAATGCCGCATACAAGAATTAGTTGGACGAAACTTTATATTACTGAAATAAATGAAAACGGGAATATCGTCAAACCTAAAGAGTATAAAGGATTATATTTGCTTACAGAAGATATAGACAAAACATTTCTCAATTACAATTTTAAAAATCCTGAAGGAAATCTTTATAAAACAACTGATCTTATAGCTAACCTCGAATATCAAGCAAATTTAAAAGCTTACTTAACATGGGATAATCGCAGAGTTTATGAATTGAGGACTAATGAAGAACAAGATGATTATTCTGACTTAGAAAGATTCGCTTATACCATAAATTATAATTGGAGCAACTTACAGGAGACCACCAATATGGATCTTCTAGCAAGGTATTTTGCTGCGAGTAACTTTCAAGGTAATTGGGATGATTATGTGTTTCTTCCCCATAATTATTTTTTATATTCTGATCCTAATGTAGGTTTTGTGTTCTTACCATGGGACATTGAACAGAACCTAAACATGGGAACTAATTTTTCAATAATTGGATCTGCGCAGCCTTTCTCTCCCGATTTTAGGTATGCTCCATTACTATCAGGCTATAAGGGATGGTTTGATGGAATATCTGAGTGGGCAGGTATTTCTCCTGATCCACGTCCTCTTTGGGATAATTTAATAAATGATTCAGCTTTTATAGATGCTTATCTAAATGCTCATGGAAAAATTGTAAGTAACGCGACAGAGTTAATTGATCTAATAAATAACAATTTTGAACTTATCAGACCAGCAGTCCTAGAAGCATTTAGTTTTACAGATCCTTATACTTATTTAGAATGGTACCCAACCCAAATCAATTTCGGTTGGTTTAATTATGATAAATCTCGAGTTTTAAACTTTTTAACTGAAAGGACTCAATATGTAAAAGACCAATTACCCTAAATTTTAATATATAAGAAAAAAGGTGTGAAAAATTCAAAGACATCAGAAATATTTTAATCGTTTACATTATAGTCAAAAAGTAGCCAGGACAGATATCTATTTATTTTTCAAATGCTTTAAAAAATTGAAAGTTTAATATGTCAGACCTACTCGAAAAATTAAAACCTTCTAGAATTAAAAGAGAATTTCTACCCTTTGTTATTATTTCAATTATTACAATTTCATCTTTCGCCTATTTTTCATATCAAGACAGTTTAGGTTCAATAACATATTCCCCTGTTGTTCCACAGATTAATATCGAAGTTTCAAGTGAAATAACAAAATCATCCCAGCAATGTTTTATTAAATTATCTCCTGTTTCTTACGAATTTTTAGGATCTAATTGGGCAGAGAGATATTTAGGTGCTAATATTAGGAAAAGGAATTCCGACGGGGGTTTTTCTTTTGAGTTATTCCAACCGGAAAATTTCTTCCAGATACGAGACGACGACGATTGGCTTTTATTACCTCAGGGAAAAAATATAGATTCGCTCAGAACAAAAATGGCGTTTGATATCTATAACATGCTAAAAGAAAATGATCCTTATTATCTCCTACCACATTCTAAATTAGTAGAACTTCATATAAACGGGATCTATCAGGGCATTTACTTGCTCTCAGAGAGAGTAGATAGAAAATTGATGAATTTGGATCAAGAAAATGGTATGATTTTTAAGGCAACTAATTGGGATGGTGATTTTTTTACTATCCATAATGCTACAAGCTCTCCATGGGAACAATTACACCCAGATACTGGTGATTTTTCTCAAATACCCATTAATCTTACCCAATTAATACAAAATACATCAGAAGAAGATTTTTTTAGTGAGCAACATGGTATTTTTACGATTTTCGAAAAAAGCGAAATTATCGATAATCTATTATTTGGACTATTTACGGGACATGAAATTATTGAAGGATCTTCATTTTATTTAATATATAACGAGAAAAAACCTGTAAAATTCTCTATTCTCCCATGGAATTTCGACCAAAGTTGGGGATTCTCCAAAGATGGTTCGATTCCTAATAGTATTTGGTTAAATGAAACTCAAAATGAGATAGATTCTGTTTGTTGGAGTAAACTATACCAGAGATTACTGTTTCCGATCAACTCTTCAATAAATGATGAATTTATATCAGAAATTAAAAATCGTTGGAGTTATGTTCGCTCACATGTATGGCAATCACACATTATTAATGACTATATCAACGATCTTTACTCAGCAATTCTAAACACCCTTCTTCGAACCCCTACTGATGATGTCTATGCTATTAAGGATGCAATTGAGAGTTGGTTTTTTAATAGGTTAAATTTACTTGACGACATTTTCGATAAGCAAGGTGATATTTTTAAAGATAACTTTAAATCACCATTTCGAGAGGATGATGAGATATTTGGGTTTTCTAGCTCCGCAGCAAGAAGACGTTATTTTAAATCATCACTCCTATTTTCGACTCAAAAAATTCATGAGGTTAGCGTTGTTATTCAGGATGATTATTTATATGATATGATATATCGTATGGGAGACACGGTTAGCTCGAATGAACGCAGATATATGCCTGCGGATATTTCAATTGATGGTTTCTCAATGGATAACATAGGGTTTCGAATTCGTGCTAATAAGAACTATCCCAAAGATTCTTTTAAAATGAAATTCAGTGAGACTGAAATGTATATCGGGGAAGACCAATATGGGGAAGACCTATATGAATATATTCCTGAAAATTTAAATCGACGATTTCTTGGTTTAAGAAGGTTGAATTTACGGGCAGCACCAACTGATTTCTCACTAATGAATGAAGTTACTGGCTATGCAATCTACAAGATTCTCGGATATCCTTGTCCAAGAGTTAGTTGGGCAAAACTATATATAACTGAGACAGATGAAAGTGGTAATATTGTTAAACCTAAAGAATATAAAGGATTATATCTACTCACAGAAGATATAGACAAAACATTTCTCAATTACAATTTTAAAAATCCTGAGGGAAATTTATATAAAGCTACAGATATTCCAGCCAGTCTCGAATACAAAGCAGATTTAAAAGAATATAAAACTTATGATGGTCGTCGAATTTATGAGTTAAGAACCAATAAATTACAGGATGACTATTCTGATTTAGAGGATTTTATCCACTCTATTAATTTTAACTGGAGTAATATTCAAAAGGTTACTAGCATCGCAATATTAGCAAAATATTTAGCCGTAAGTAATTTTATAGGCAATTGGGATGATTATGTAATTCACCCTAAAAACTTTTATTTATATTCTGATCCAAATTATGGTTTCGTGTTTATACCATGGGATATTGAAATGAGTCTTAATATGCTGACAAATTTGTCTATAATCGGAAAATACTTTCTATATTCTCCTGACTTTCGATATGCTCCACTACTAGAAGGATATAAAGAATATTTTGATGCTTTGATTGAACCAGATCCTAGACCCCTTTGGGATAATTTAATAAACGACTCAAATTTTATTGATCCATATTTAAATTCATATGAAAAAATTGTCAATAACATGACCAAACTAGTTGAGCAGATAGAAAAATGGTTCGATTTCATCGAACCAACAGTTTTTTTACCCTTCCATTATACGGATCCATTACCAAATCCCATCTGGGAATGGATTTTGAATTTTGAACCAGGTTGGTTTTATTATGATAAATCTCGTGTTCTAACCTTTTTAGAGGGAAGAACACAATTTGTAATTAGCCAACTCCCCTAATTAAAAAATAATAATTCGATGTGGTGTTAAAAAATCCAGAATTACCGAAAATTCCAGAAATACTTCAACAGATTTGAGATAAAATATCAAATCTCTCTACGAGAACGCGATAATTTAATCTCATTTGTACGTCCTTTTACGAAATTGGATCCATACGTTCAAAATAATTATGGTTATGAGGTAAGGAGTTTATATTTCGATTCTAATTTCCATCATTCCTTTTTGGAAAAAAAAGATGGAATCGCAATCCGGCATAAATTAAGAATAAGATATTATCCAAATTTCTTTAAAGATAATCAGGAATATGTCTTCATTGAGATTAAGAAGAAGATTAAAGAAAACGTTGCAAAGAGCAGAATTTACGTCCCTCTTGAAAGTGCAATAAATCTTCTAGATAACAATCATGAAGAAACGAAATTGTTTTATGAAGAAGCGTCTGCACAAGATAAAAACACCTTGAAAGAAATATGGTTCTTATATAAGAAGTATAATTTAAAACCTAAATGTATTGTATCCTATAAAAGACAACCTTATTTTTCAAAAGTTGAAAAAACTTTTAGAATAACCTTCGATACGAATATTATGGTACGAAAATATAATTTTGATCTTCGATTTGGAGGAGGATCTAAATTTGTTGTTCCGCGAGGAATTTGTATAATGGAAGTAAAATTCAACAATTTTATTCCAAATTGGGCTATAAAAATAATTCAAAAAAATGATTGTATACAATATAAAATTTCCAAATTTGTTAATGGGTTAGAAAAAACAAAAATCTTGGCATTAATCTAATAAAATTTAAGAAAAACAAAAATTTTTGATTCATATGTGGTTAGACGATTTTTTTAGGAAATTTATTGAGGACTCTTTTCTAAGTTTAAGTTCTAATATTTCAACGATTGAAATAACAGATATTATTATTGTACTGTTTTGGAGTATTGTACTATCAATTCTGATTGCGATTACATATCGAGGAACTCATCGAAGTATTTCTTATTCCCAAAATTTTACTCAGACCCTAGTATTGTTAGGGCTAGTTGTAGGAATGATTATGGTAATTGTGGGGACTGATATAGCAAGAGCTTTTACATTGGTAGGAGCTCTTTCTATTGTTCGATTTAGAAGTGCTCTAAAAGAAACAAGAGATGTTGGATTTATTTTCTTTATAATGGCTACAGGAATGGCTTGTGGAACTCGATTTTATTTAGTAGCAATAATGCTCACCACAGTCGGTTGTAGCTTAATGTATTTCATGACATATACAAAATTCGGACAGAAAGGTTTAGCACAGGATATTCTGGAACTTGATTTTCCCGTCTCTCAAGATTATTCAAAAATTCTTAGCCCCATTTTTGTGCGGCATCTGAAATATTATAGTCTGCTAGGAATTGATTCCATTAACGAAAATACAAATCGTATTAGTTTCATTGTAACATTTAAGAGAAAAACAAAACTATTATCAATTAGAAAAAGAAGAGAAATATCAAGTGAATTCGATTCGAAAGCAGAATTATTATCAGATGTACAAAAAATCTCTTATGTTAGAAACATAAAGGTTATTGATGGAAGTAATTCGGTCGAAATTTAAAGATTTGCTCGAAGTACATTTATTAAAAAAAAAATAAATTGAATTTAAGACTATTATTACATCTGAGCCGATTCATCATCTTCAAAAATTCCTAATCTGTTACCTTCTGTATCCTTGAAGAAAGCGTAGTATCCTATCCCCGGAATAGGACTTTTTGGTGTAAGAATTTCTCCTCCATTTTCTTCAATTCTTTTAATAAACTCCTCAACGGAAGGGACACCTATATAATTGAAAACTTCATCTGTAGCATTTTCTCTTTTCTGTAAACCCCCACTAATTCCCGGTTCATCTTCGGGTCCTGCAGTAATCATCCAATAATCCATTGGCATTTCTGATTTTTCAATTTTCCAGTCGAAAACTTTTTCATAAAAACTTTTTGCTCGTAGTGGGTCATCAGCATTAAGTTCGAAATGTACAATTTTAGGCATAATATTTCCTCAAATTTGTCATTTTAAAATATATGTCAGTCTTATAAAAACATTTCTTACAAAATTTATAAAAGTTATAACAACTGATATGAGGTTTAATACCTTCACTATTATTAAAGAAATAAGAGACAATATTTTTTCTAAAAATAATAATTTATAGAATTCTTCATTATCGTTAAATATGAATTACTTCACAAAAGATTCTCTTCTAACCAGTATTGGAAATGAAACTAATTTAATTGAATTTGACCTGAAAGATGAGGCATCAATTTTAATTTCTGAGTATGGAGGGCGTCCTTTAGGATTATTTCCGAAAGCTAATTGTTATAATTTATTATGGGTTAATCCTGATATTAAAAATGCAATTAAGGCAAGAAGCCATGTAATTGGGGGTGATAGATATTGGGTTAGCCCCGAAAGAGATTACTTTTATAAAAAACCCGAAACATGGGAAGACTGGGAATGCCCTAGCGGATTAGATCCCGCCAATTACGAAATTCTTGGAAGTTCAAATACCTCTTGTACTCTTTCAAGTCAAATTTTTGTTATAAATCAAAGGACAAAGCAGGGGTCTCAAGGAGAAATCACGCGTCAAATAAGGGTTATTAAAGAACCTCACTCAACAGGTATTAGTTATTGCGGTTTAGAAATTTTAGATGATTGTATATTCTTTAGACCGAATCTAAAATTAAATGGGTGGTCTTTAGCAACTGTTATAAGCGGGGGCCTTAAAAATCCAGGTACGGTACTAATTCCTACCAAAAAGAGTCCAGTACCCATTTCATATTTTTCTCGTATTCCAAATAATCACTTAAGAATTATGGATAATTATGTAGCATATAAAATAGATGTAGATGCTATTTACAAATTAGCAGTTAGACCAGAAGATATAAACTATGATAGAGCTGCAAAAATAGGATACATTTTAAAAATCCCCGAGTCAGATGAATATGGGTTCATAGTAAAACTATCTGATGATATTCCAAGAACGCAAGATGATTGTTTTGATATTGCAAAAGATAATCCTGATTCTGAGATAGGAGTTATTCAATCATATAATTCTGAATCCCCTAATAAACCTCTGTTGAATTATGGCGAAATTGAACTTCAACTAAATCCCTTTCAGGCAACTGATAATGCCACTCATGGAAAAGCTAAACATCAGCTTTTTGTTTATATAGGTACTAAAGAGGAGATTTTGAGTGTTGTCGAAAAATATTTAGGAATAAATGATCCTTTTTTATTCTAATATGAAGTTGATAAAAAATAGTTTTATAGTTTTAACTTATTTCTCCAAAATCCAAGTTTATTAAATAGCTCTTCTTTTTCAGCAGCATTTAATAAGTTCTTATTAGGTTTCAGTGAGGAGGAACTCATCCTTATCTGCCTTAATATGGCACTAAATCCTTTTGTTTCAAGTATATCATCTTGAAGCTTTTCTAATATTAATGCAATTTCATTTCCAGTCATATTATCTAACTTATTCATTAAATCATCAAATTGATTTGAAATAGATGCTTCTGAAGTACTCGGTGCGCTAGGGATAATATTTGGTGGTATTTCAGTACTAGGTTTTTCCATCCTTTGTGCCTCTTGTAATATCCCCGGTGGTTCTATTTCTTTTTTAAGTGGTGCTGTATGTTCTGGTGAAATTGTAGATGGGATTGGTTCGACTTTCTTCACTATCTCTGGTTCTTTTGGTATTGAAACTAGTTGTTTTGGTAAAGATGTGTCAGGAGCTCTTTTTATAGCATGCATTATTTCCACTTGTTCAATTCTTTTGCTTTGTATCCATACGTCTTCTAAAACCGAAGCAAATAATTTTATATGTTCTTCTATTACTGAACCCATTCCAGCTATTTCAAGTTCACCCTCCTCTGATTTGGATACAACACATACTACAACTTCTTCGAAATCTTTGTTTATAGACCAAAGATTTTCAACTGGATAGTGTCTAATTGTGATATTTGGGAGATCTTCTAATTGTTTAAATCGTATTTGATCTTCAGAATTATTCAAATCGAAATTTGTAGAAATTCTAATATTTATATGTTTTTTTAATTGTGAGAGTGCTACTAAATCAATATCTTCCAATTTCGGAGCAACGATATGAACTCGCATTTTTACGCGGGAAACCGATTCATTTATCTGTGCTCTAATTCCTTCAACACTTCTCACAAACCAAACATCCTTAAAACTAAGTAGTGAGGTTTGTTTAGAACGCTCCCAAAATTCATTCATTGTAATCTCAGCGCTTTCTAATTGACCAATTATATTATCAATAATATCATTTTGGAGAGTTTCAAAAATCTCCTTTTGAAATACGTCTTGTAATTCTTGAATTCCTGTAAGGATATCATCATATACCGCAGCAACTCTATTTTCTAAGTCAGTTAGGGTTGTCTTTATTCCTGCCTCAATATCGATAAAAATAGTACTTAAATCTGTACTAATTTCGCCTGCTGTATCCGATATACTCCCCAATTGATTAATTACTTGATCTAACATCCTTTGTGTTGTTTCAACGAATTTATTTTTGAAGTATTCAGTAATTTCTCTGAATTGTTCTGAAATAACCTTAGAAACTATTTTTTCAGCCATACTTTTTAGGGCACCGATGCGAAACTGTTTTTCAAACTTGTTTGAAATCTCAGTCTTCATTGTTTCTAAACGGGTTTCCATCACTTCAAACTCTTTAGTTATATCAGATGGCACAATTTCTTTTAAATTAAGAATAAATCTTTTAACATCTTGAAATCTCTGCACCTGTTCAAGAGCAGCATCAAATCTGTCGAATTGGGTTTTAATTTGAGCTGGTAACTTCGTTTTCATCATCTGAAGATAAATCCTATAATCATCTAATTTCTTAAGTTTCGTTGATTGTTTCCCAAGAGATTCAAATCGTTCTTGTAAATTTTGTGGAGCAATTATTCCAAATTCTTTAATTTTTTCTTTAAATTGATGAATTTGATTTACAAGAGCGGCATATGGTGGTAAAGTTTCATAGATGGGTACTTTCCCAGGAATTTGCTTCAGAAGACCTTTTTGGAACAGGTTCTCAGCAATTTCTCCTGCTTTTTCTTCTGAGACTTCAGCAATAAGGGCGATTTCGCCAACCATTACCGGGCCTCTTCCCGTCATTTTATAGTATGTATCTACTTCATCTTGGGCTAAACCGATAAGTTCTAGAACTTGCTTTGTTGCTGAATTATCATCATGAGACAAATCAATATTCCACCTTTTATTTTTTATACGCTTCTTCAAGTAATTCTAAATGCTTAATCGCAACTTCTTTCTTTAACTTCCCTTCCATTCGATCTTTTCGTATTTTTTCGATTAAATATTCAGGATAAAAAGTATGAGCAACTATATCTGTTAATAAAAATACCCATACTATTTCTTTACTATCTTTTATAAACTTAATAATTTTATCTTTTTCCATAGGTTTTAAAACATTTCCAATTTGCTCAAGGCTCTCTCCAGGAGCTTTTGGTAGCTTATTTAACGGGTATGCGCGTTCTCTTAGCAAAGAAATATAATCATATTTATCTGGATTCAGCATATTTTGAGCTATTATTAAATTATCTTCTAAAGTTGGTTTATATTTTGAAAAAAAATCATTTACTTCTTTAAGATATTTAGTTGCCAGTTCTGGAGTTGGTAAATAAGTCTTAGTATTTTCAATGAGTTTTGCCGCTGGAGTTCTAAATAAAGTAAAATCCGAAAGTAGGAATAAAGTGATATCTATATCCCTTTCAACCCAATCTTGTTTGACTAGACCAGTTTTGATAAAAGAATCCAATGTTATCTCAATATTAGAAATGATTTTATTCAATTTTTCCTCTACTACTGCTTGTAATTCTTTTCGTGACATTGCACCATCTTGGAGAATCTCCAAAATTGTTCTTCCTTTCTCACTACTGTAAATTTGTGTCAACCGTTGTTCTTTAGATAAGTTTTCTAATCGCTCTAAAAGGAGTAATGAATCTTTTAAATATTTATATAATTCTTCAATGTTTTCAAGCTTTTTAGAGACATCCATATCTGACGGTTTTATAAAATTTAAAATTGTGTCATTTATTTCTTGAATTACCGTTTCTCCAAACATTTCTGGTTCCTCACCCAATTCAAGTAATAGATTGATCATCACTGGCGTGTCAGATTCCATCCCTGTAAAAAAACTCGATACATTGGCTCGTGCTTTTTCTAATCTTACTACCACGTTTCCCGATTCCCCTGCTCCAGTAATATGAGCATAAAAAATGCGCATCATGTCATCCAAATCAACTTCTAAGGTTTTTGGATATTTATAACTAACTGCTAACCCTTGATCCTCTGTCCATTCGGTAATTACAAATCCTATTGGCATTCTTTATTCATCCTTCTTTATATCGTATTTAATTTCTTTTTTAACAATTTTCATTTTATCCTTAGGAATTGGTTCTCCTACCTGTTTGAGTTCAATCTCTGTTGCATCAATTTTATTCTGAAATTCAGTTTTAATAATACTTTCTCGTCCTTCTATCAAGATTGGTTTTGTCTTTTTATTCTTTCTAACCTTCTTTCTTAATTTTCTTATCTTTCTTACCATTGGAGGATACTTAAAATGTGTTTGGTATAGTGTGAAAATCATAACAAGACCAACTATTCCCCCAACTAAAACATAAATTAGCCAACTTAAATCAGCTCCGGGGCTTGTCGTAGGACTAACAACCACTAATGTAATTTCTTTACTTTCAAAATCATATGTATCACCTGCAAAAGCCGTGATAGTTATAGAATAAGTACCCTCTGGGACATTTTCTAATACAATTTCATAAATACCGTCATTATCAGGATCTACGAGTTCTCCTTGCCCATAAGCCCACGCATATGTTACTGTAGCATCTATTACAAGGTTACCAAAATCTATATCGTCTAGAAATACACTTAATGAGACATCATCTCCAGGTTCAGCACTGATTTGAGATGATATGTTTATTAATGTCTGTATCCTGTTAATAGTAATTATCGAATTTATGGTTTGAATCTCGTAATTTGTAGCACGAGCTATAATTGAATATAAATTAACACCAATTTTCAAATTTAATGAATCTAATACTATGAAATGTTGTTCTAGAGAGTCTATTCGCGTTAAATATATTAATATTCCCTCACCTACTAGTTGTAAGGTTGCATTAGGAATGTACGCTCCGGATTGTTCTGTATATTTCACAGTTATATTTAATAATGTACCTATTGTGAGATTAAAAACAGGGTCAAGAGTGTTATCTTCACCATTTAAAATTAGTTGGAAGCTTGTTGCTTTTTCTGTTACTTCAATGAAAAAGTTAAATGATTGAGATTGGTATTTTACTAACTGAGCAAATACAGTTAGAGCAGTGATTCCTTGATCTAAATCATTTGCATCAATGATTTTAGTATACTGATTGTTTATTTCATCAATATTTCCTATCCCTAATAAATTAACGGTAGCACCTGAGACATGTTGTTCTGTTGTAAGTTCTCTAAAGTATACTGTAATATTTACAGATTCATCATGTTCAATCTGAACTGAATCGCTATAATTTAATTTAATGTCATTAACAAATAATTGTAACTCTGTTGCTTTTTCAAACACTTCAATGAAAAAATTAATTGACTGAGATTGATAATTAGTTAAATGTGCGAATATAGTTAGAGTAGTAATTCCTAGATCTAAATCATTTGCGTCTATGATTATAGTATACTGATTGTTTGTTTCATTAATTTCTTCTACTCCCAATAATGTAATAGTTGCATTAGGAAGATGATTTTTAGTTTCATTATCTCTATAATACACTGTAATATTTATTATATCATCAAATTCAACTTGAATTGTATCACCATCATTATAGGGAATATTATCAATAATTAAAACTAACTCTGTCTCTCTTTCAAAAATCTCAATGAAAAATTGAATAGACTGGGGTTGATAATTAGTTAATTGTGCGAATATAGTTAAAGCAGAAATTCCTTGACCTAAGTCACATGCATCTAAAGAAAGATTATAATGATTATTTGTCTCATTTAAGGTCCCTATTCCTAATAAATTAACAGTTGCGTTAGGAAGATGTGCTTTTGTCGTGTTATCTCTATAATAAACAATGATATTTATAGTCTCAATGACTTCAACCTGAACGGTATCGCTATAATTTACTTGATTGCCATTTATAAATAATTTTAAATAAGATGTTAATTCAGTTATTTGTACCCTGATTAATTTAGTTTGAGCCTCATATTTGTATGGGTTTATAGAAATTATGAATGATTGGAGTGTGAGTGCATCATAAGCTGAAGTGTTACAAGTTAATTCATATTGTCCTTCAATGGGTTGAATCAAATGATGTTCACCGAGCCAATCAATTGAAATATCATCAGTAACATTAATACCTGTTCCTGGATTATTTTTTTCAGTAAAGTTAAATCGCACTGTGAAATTTTGATTCCATGGAACTGTAATAAAATCATTATCTACTGTAAGAAGAGTTTCTTTTACTACTTCGATTTTGATCTCTATTACTTTATTCAAATAATAAGTAGAATTAGCAAAAATTGTTACTGTATTATTACCAGCAATAGCTTTACTAGCGTTAAATTCATATAAGTAAAACCCTGGACTTATTTCACTGAAAAACTCATTGATTCCCGTATAATTTGTATAAACTTGTTCATTTTCTATAGCGGTATTATCTTCTAAATCATTATATGAAACTTTAATATTAATTATACCTTCGTCAAACACGCTTTCAATAAAATATATATCTTGATCAGGTTCGAGTTTAGAATCATGGATTACTGTAAACTCTTTATAAATAATTCCCGTCTCATTTATCCCAAAAGATGAATAAGAATTATTCCAGGTAATTATTGCTTCATATTTACCTGCTTCGTAATTTGGAACATCACTAGGTATCATAATAGGATCAAAATAAATCCATCCTGTATCATTGACTTGTTTTATTTGATTTTCTGCTGCCCAAATCGTTCCATTTGGAAACTTTATGTGTAATTTTGCTTTAGTATTTTCTATATATCCAGATATATCAACCAGACCAGAAATTTCTATTTTTCCTGTAATGTTTATATAATCTCCACTTATGAATGTGTTATTAAGAGCCCATGAGTTTGTAACGTTATTATAGATATTCAAATCGTTGCAATAATTCGGTGATATTCCTTTTACCCGCCAGAAACCGTCTGGGGTTTCTGAAAAATTAAATACTTTTAAAAATCCTAAAGTTGAATTATCACAGTCTCTCTCTAATATATTAGTATCTGGTTTTTCTGCATTGGAAATCCAAGTTATATTCACATCTTCAGGAAATATAAGTGTCATATTAGTTTCCTCATAACCAGTCGGAACAGATACACGTGCATAGCATTCCCATTCTACAGAACTGTCATTTATTACCTCGAAAGTGGTTCCTGCAAAGTTAGGTATATAATCCGAATCATCACTCATTTTTCGTGCAAATAGATTTACATCTGTTGTAAAGTTAATAATATAACCCCCCATTTCGAATGGCCAATCTTCAGTAGTATTAAATTTAACCTCAACAGGTGTTTCAGTCCAAGTATTAACTTGTCCTACAGTTCCTTTTCCCCAATCAATATTAGATACTGGCTGATCATTCATTCTCAAACCGATTTGAGTAGCATTTACTTCTGCTTTCACGATTAACGATACATTATCAATAAAAACTTGTTGATATTCCCCATAATATGAATAAGATAATGATCCCCCATTTCTTATTAACTGTACCCTAAGGCTCATGTTTTTCTCACCAACTGGAAAGACAGCAGGATCATCTAGCCAATTTGTTAGTTGTAATTTCAAGGTTACCCACTGATTAAACCCTTCTGCATTTTCTAACCATATAAGATTTTTATCGTCAATTACAACTTCATTTAGGATAAGTTGAATGCTCCAATGAGTTCCATAATCCCCACTTCCACCTACAGGTCTATATTGTGTTTCAGGAAACATTGCAAGACTTATTTCACCCTCAATTACTCTTCCTCTTGGTAAAGTAAAATTTGACTCCCACCAACATCTATCATATTGATCATACCACTCGTTAGTAGTTGAGGAGTCATCCATTCTTAATTCCAAATAATCTTCAGTCACATTATTAAAATAATTACCGGACATAGGATTAACTTCAGTAACACCAACATTTTGCTTATTAAAGGTCCAATTTAAAAGTTTATCTTGATCATTACTATTCGCGTCAGGAATTCCGTCATCATCTCCAGCGTGGAAAGTTCCATTTACCCAATTCCTTGTATCGTATAATTCATTAATAGTACCGTTTAATTGATAACCCTCCCAACCGCTCCCTAAATCCATGTATATTATATCCGTTGTACCATTTCCAAAATTCACTGGCAAATTATAATCAGTTCGATTTGCCCATTGAGATACACTCCAAGGGGCTCCAATACCGCTGAAAATATTACTAGATGAAAGATCTTGACTCTTTAAATTCTCTAACTGTAGATTTTCTTCCGTTATGTAATTTTGACCATCTGACCTTAAATTGCCACTTAGATCAAGATTTTTTGTGAAGGTAATTAAAAGCAAACTGATTAAGAAGATTGTCAAAATTGTTATTCTTTTTTTATTACTTTTATTTAACTTCCAAAACCTATTTTTTTCTACTGCCAACTCTCATTCACCACAATATAAGATTAATATTTTTGTGTCTTAGGACTTGATAATATTATTTTTCTTTAATTTTTAGTAAAAAAATTATCTTGTCTTATAATTATTATATGATATAAATACAAGATAATAATGGTAACATGGTATATTAAAATCTTTTTTATATACTTATATAAATGAAAATAATAGTAAATGATTTAAGGTTTTAAAATATGTGAGTGATATTCTGAGAAGATTTCATTTTTAAAAGGGGCTTTTAACAAACCCACCATCAACTTGAATTACCGTTCCAGTAATGTAACTAGCTTTAGCTGATGCTAAAAAAACCACTAGATTAGCTAATTCTTCTGGCTTTCCAAAACGTCCCATTGGTATTGGATCGAGCCAAGATCTCTCTACTTCCTCTAATGATTTACCGGTTTGTTGAACTATGGTATCGATTAATTCTTTCATTCGGGATGTAAGTGTTGGTCCAGGACATACAACATTTACTAAGATATTATTTTTTGCTTGTTCATTTGCGAGCGTTTTAGCAAAACCTACAACTCCTAATCTGGTTGTATTTGACAGCACTAAATTATCTAATGGTTGTTTTACAGAAACAGAAGTAATTGCAATTATCTTCCCATAATTTTGTCCTTTCATTACTGGTAAAACAATATCAGTAATATGGATGAAAGAAAGTAGGTTTAGCTTGATCGATTTTTCCCATTCATCCCTAGTTATTTCTTCAAGTGGAGCTGCCGGTGGCCCCCCAGCATTATGTATGACGATATCTATTCTTCCAAATTCTTTTAAAGTCTTTTTTACAAGATCTTCTATTTGTTCTTTATACATTAGATCTGCCACTATTGGTAATACCCTATTTTCCCCACTTGTAGATCGTGTTTTTTCTATTTCTCCTTTAGCCTTATCAAGATTGTGTTTAGAGCGGCTACAAATCACGACATTCGCGCCTTCCATATATAATCCTCTAGCACATGCTAAACCAAGCCCCTTACTTGATGCTAAAACCAAGGCAATCTTATCTTTCAGTCCTAAATTCATGGATAAAAACCAAAGGTTTATTTCGTTATGAGCAAATTTATATTTTCAATTATTTCTTCCGCGATTTCTAACATATTCTTGACTTCTTCTTCTGAGAAGGAGGAAACGGGGCCTGGAGGATATCTTTCCTCAAAATAAAATGCTGTTAATTTTCTACCATAATCAAGGTACCTCTGAAAGAAATCATCAAAATTCATTGCCTCTGTTATGAGAGTTTCAAGGTCATGAATTTTTTTTAATTTCCATCCATGATAGATAAGAAATCCTTTTATATACTTTTCAACAGCTTGATGAATATGAAATAAGATTATATCATAATAATCCACTTTTGAAAACAAAATTTTTGCAGTTTCTAAATCTCTCTTACCTCTCTCTACCCACTCTTCAACTAATTGCTTCTTCATATAAAACTTTTCCTTTACTTAATATTTCTTTTATAAAATCATCACCCATTTCAAGGCGTTGATTCAACTCTGTTGGAGAATATATTAATGGAGATACAGGTATTTTTCTCTCAGGGTTATAGATGATCTTTTTTACTTTAACAAATCTCTCTATTCTTCTCTCATTAGTTTTTTTTAAAATTAAAAGATCAATATCACTATCATCTCTAGGAGTTCCTTGAGCATATGACCCATATAGTATTACTTTTATTGGATTATATTTACTCTTTAATTTTTCTATTATTTCCTTTAATATTTTATCTATATTTTCTGTCATAGTTTCTATATTTTATGGAAATAAACAACCTCACAATTAGTTTGTTTCCAAACATAGATTCTTAAAGTAATTATATCAACATCATATTTAAAAATTTGATATTCACAAACTTAAAAAATCAATCTTACATAATTGAGGGGGAAAAATTTATAGTAAATTTTGCTACTACATACCTAAATCTTTAAATTTAGTACATTTCTGATAAAAGATGATACATCTAAAAGAATTCTCAACACTTTCACACTCTTTCATATGAGGGCACTCGACTTCTTTTTTTTCCAGCTCTATTTTAACCCTATGTAATCTATTTTCTATTTCATTTCTCATGAAGTTTGCCCCTAGATTATTTAGATTTGTGAATAGAAATCATGTTAAACCTTTCTAAAAATTTATACTTAAAATAGCAATCTAACCTAAGTGAAAAGGAAAAAAAATATGTTAGATTTAAGCTAGTATCTTAAAAAATCTTTAAATCTAGTGCATTTATGGTAAAAAGAATTACATTATTAATGAGAAAAATTAAATATTAAATTTTACATATACCTTATAGATATATAATGTTTGATCGATCAATTTCTCTACCAGAGGAACTATATGAAAAAATGAAAAAGTATCCTCACGTCAATTGGAATTCTATAACTCAGTCCGCATTGAAAAATTATATTAATATGTTAGAAAGTGAAGAATATAATCAAGAAATCACGGCATTAATAAATATCTCTGAATATTCATTAAAAGAATTTCTTGAAAAAGAACCTGATTTATATACAGATGAAGATTTAAAATTGAGATATTAATGAAAGGAAAAATTGTTCTGATACCTTTTCCATTTACAGATTTTACAACTTTAAAAAGACGACCAGCTTTAGTTATTCTTGAACGTGATTATGATGTAATTGCAGCATTTATTTCCTCAAAAATCCCAGATCAATTAAATAAATATACAATTCTCGTAAATAAAAAACACTCTGAGTTTGAACTCACTGGCCTAAAAGTTGATTCCGCAATCTATTTAGACAAACTCGCGACTATTAAAAAAGAGTTGATCTTAGGTGAATTAGGTGAACTTGGCTCTCTTCTAAGGAAAGAAGTTAATGAACGTTTTAAAGAAATATTTCGTCTTTAAAATCGTAAATGGTTCAATCACACCTATGTTTTCTTATAAAATCTTTAAATCTAGTACATTTATGGTAAAAATAATTACATCTAGAAGAACTTTCAGCAATATCACAACTTTTTGAAAAACGACATTTAACATCTTTTTTATCTAATTCAATTTTTACTCTGTGTAGTCTCTTTTCTATTTCATTTTTCATCTACAAATCTTCAGAACTATAAGTAATTTAATATTAAAATTTATCCGACTTATCCAAAGAATCAATTTTCCTTAATTTCCTATGAAAGAATTTAAAAAGATAATTTTATAAATTCATATGATTATAATAGTTTTAAAGAGAATTATATATATTAATCATATAATCAAAACACAAAAAATTACTAAAAAAGGTGTATAACGATTAGCATTGACACCAAGAGCTTCGATAACATTCTCAGCAAGATTATTAAAAGTGAGAGCGGTATCAAAAAGGTCATTTTGGTTGATAGAACGGGTTTAACTATTGCTAGTGTATCTAAGTTTTCCTACTTCCCTGCGGATGTTGATGGAATTGGCGCAATTGCGAGTGCCGTATTTTGTGCTTCGGAGGAACAAGGAAAGAATTTAGAACTTGGTGGTCTCGAAATTGTCACCTCTGAATTTTTTGGAGGAAAAATTTTTGCTTCATCGTGTGGACCCAAGGGAGTATTAACCTTAATTTCTGACCCAGACATCAACATTGGGTTGATTCGACTTATACTAAAGCGTTCAGGAGACGAGTTAAGAGATGTTTTGAATGAATTCTTATCAGAGATCCCAGATACTCTTGATTCAGGTTTAGATTTATCAGATCTCGATTCACTTACACCTGATTAAAGTAATTAACTTCTTTTTTCTCTCCATATTTGCATCTAAATAATATAATATTTAAATTGAATTAGTATTTCAGTACCATCTACAATTATTTAGATAAGAGAAAATTGTATTCAGATTAATCACTCGAGAAGTTGTGTTTTGATTTCTCATACTATTGAATAGAATTTTTAACTCCCAATGAACTAATCAAAAAAGTTTATCAAGATTATATTCCAAAAAAATTTATGTCACATGATTTTGTTGAGAAATTAGAATTTAAATCAGAGTACTTCGATCTTTATAAGTTATCTCATAGCGCTTATGGAGCTATTAGTAAGGAGAATTCTGGTATGGGTAGTAATGCGGGGTTTATTGACTTAGGTAAATTTTCAATAGTTATTGATACGACATTAAATGAGGGGGCCGCGAAAGATTTAAAGAAAGCCGCTATTCGATATACAGAGAAGGAACCGAAATTTATTGTCACCACACATTTTCACATGGATCATGTTATAGGAAACACTGTTTTTGACTCATCCACACTAATTATGACCTCTCATAGAACTCTTAAAAATATAGAAACTGAAAATCCAAAAAGAATTGTGGATATTAAGAAAACGGCTGCTAAAGAAATCGCTAAGATGGAAGAAAACCTCAGAATTGAACAAGATGAAGAAAAAAGAAAAGAAATCGCAAATAATTTACAATTTATTAAAACTGTTCAAGCTGATGACTTTTTCCTTCGTGGAGCAAATGTGTCCTTCGAAGAGAAGTTAGTTTTTTACGGTGAAAAAATAACAGTTCACTTACAAACATATCAAAAAGCTCATACCGATGGAGATGTAACAATATTTATTCCAGAAGAGAAATTGTTATTTGCAGGGGATTTATTATTTGCCAATGTAGATCCATGGTTAGGTTCAGGAGATCCTGCTGGATGGGTGTCTTTAATTGATGAAGAATTACCTAAACTGAATTTTAACGTTGTTGTGCCCGGACACGGAAAACTAGCATCGAAAGAAGAATTTGAACTCGAGAGAAAATATATTGAAGAAATAATGGATTTAGCCAAAAATCGTTGTAACGCAAGTGAAGATATAACGCAAATAAAGAGAGAAGATTTTTCAAAAGAGCTACAATCGTGGAATAGTCCTATATTAGAATGGAATTTAAACTTTCTTTCGGAGTTTTTTAAAAAGTCTTAAGATTTATCTCTAAAACCATTTTTATTAAATTAAAGAAGATTATGTTCTCTTGCAAGTTTAAGATAGTGATCACGATCCCGGCGTATTACTTTTATCTCTTTTTTTATTTCAACTAATTCTCGATTTAGATTTCCCTTTTCATTGGTAACGCCTAATAATTTATTATTAAGTTTCTTGATCTCAAGGTTTAATTTTTCACCTAATTCTTGATTCGATTCAGCTGTCCGTTTTGATTGTAATTCTTGGAATTTAAACCTTTTGTTTGTTTCATTTAACTCTTCAACTTGTCTAAAAAGGCTTTCATTATCTAGGTTGACTTGTTTAAGCTTTTCCAGAAGTTTTTCAGCACCTTCTTCAATTTCATCTTTATCTCGAATAACTTTTCTTAATTTTAGAATTTGTTCTTCTTTTTGTTCAAGCTCTCCTTTTTGCTTAGTTGTTAATTTTGTTAGACCTCTAATCTTCACTGTCAAAGTTGCATTATATTCGTTGAGTTCTGCCATCTGAGCAGACCAATCATCCATTTTTGTGTATAATCCATAAGTTTCATCTTTTAAGGCTTGAACATTTTGTAAATGCTCAGATCTGTCGGACACTAGCATCGAGACTTTTTTAGCGAGATCATCTATCCTACCCTTTTTGGAGGTTAGATCCTGCTCTAATTCAAGCATTTGCTGATAATAGGGATCTAATTCTTCATTCTTCAATAATTCGTAATATTTAACAAATTGATCGTAGAAATTCTCTTCCTCTCTTTTAGGCAATAATTCAAAGGCAATTCTCCTCACTTGTCCTTCAAATGTTCTCGGGATGATATCATCGTCAGAGAGAAAGATCAGTATTGCATGATCTGGTTTACCAATAAAACTTCTATTTGAAAATCCTGTAAAAAAACTAGCGACGCTTACATTTCTTTTTATTTGCATCTCAATATAATTAGGACCTGTTTTAACAATTTTATGCTGTTCGAATAAACTTAGTAAACCTGAAGTGGATATGGCTAATTCGTCACAAATATTTTCTGGATATTGAACATCGATTTTTGGTTCAGAAGACTCATTTAAATTTAAAATCACGATTCCTTTCAAAGTATGATCCCTTTAGAAGTTTCTATTTCCTAATTTTGACTATATTGATAAAAAATTATTACTAATATTATTTAATAATAAGTCATATAATAGTTCTACTGTCATACTACTAATCTAAGTATATATATGAGTAAATGTTTCAATTGTTTTGTCTATATCCATTGAAAGATAATTGTGCTTAAATAGTGAAGCAAAGAATGCTCTGTGCTCTGGATTAAAATATTTGTATCCGAATTTTTGCCATTCCATATTGGCTTGTAGAGGGGCAAAAATAGACAATTGATCTTTTATTACATTCATGAATAACAGGTTAAATTCTTGTTTTTTATTAGTTGAAATAATTGATAGTAAAATATCATCGCAAAAATTATTCCACGTATCATTAAACTGTAGACAAAACTTCTTGATGTCAATTTTATTCTCAACTATTAATTTTGCTAAAGCTTTTATGGAAGTTTCATGTGTACTTATATTATTTTGATGGAACTCTGGATTTGAGACAATTAGACTTGGTGGAGTTTTCATATTTACCTGTTTTTGAGCAAGATTGTATTCAGGTAATAATTTTAATTGGTTTAAACCGAGGATGTTTTTAACATCTGTTATCGTTCCACCTGTGTCGAAAAACTGCCTATTAATTACATATATAAAAAGTTTTTCAGCATGAACATCACCAAAATAAGGGTAATCTGAAGCAAAAAGCAGGTATTCTGACCAGTTGCGATTATCTACTCGTTCTTTATTATTTGAAATGAACCATTTTCGAAAGCTTTCAAAAAAATTCCCAGCTCCTGCTCCATGAAGCATTGAAAGATCTCCATACGTATTTGGTTGGACTATAGTATTATAAACCTCATGATCATCAATATTTCCTTGAGCAAAATGGGCAATTATTACCTTTAAATGGGGTAATAAAGCGGGATATTTTGATCTAAGTACTTTTCTTGTTGTCTTGATTAATTCTCCAATTTGTAATATAGATCCTCGCCCTCTTGTGTCGAATAGAACTGGCATGGAATATTTTGCAGCTTCAATGAGAACATTAGTGGCTTTTTCAGAAGAAATTTTATCTATCCAACCCTCAGAACGAGGGTGCAACTTCAATCCCCGAAGCCCTAACTCCTTTCTCATGTATTTTACTTCATTGACTGCTTTTTCTCCTTCTAATGGATCACACCTACCATATCCTATCAATTTCATTGAAAACGGAAACCTGGTAGTGAAACGTGATATATTTATATTACTTGCTCTATACAATGCTTCAGGATGTTTATCACGAAACACGTCTTGGAATGGAAAGCAGACTCCTTGATCTATTAGAGAATAAAATTTAGATTTTTCCTTTAAATCCGAATGCTTCTTTCCTAGTTTTGCCAATTCTCCATACAATTTATCCGTGAAAGGATAAGGGGTAAAAGACCAAGTTAGTTTTGTAAATTTTCCATTGGTATTTGTTGTAAATGATTGTTCCCCAGTTTTCTCCCAATCTGCTTTAATCTTACCTTGAATATTACCCCAGAAGTCAAAAGTTCCGGCTCCCGGAGCTAGCGGGTTCATCATTGTAGCACCATCTACATCCTGACCAAGGTGTGAATGGGCATCGATAACAAATATATTTTCTATTCGAGTCTTTCCTTCTTGTTCAATTACTGCTGTTAACATTGATTAACCTATTTTTAATTTTAAGTATTTTTAGTAATTACTAATTCTTGTATAATGTTTTTTTCTTAAATTTTTATATGCTAATAGTGTCGATTTATGTATTATTTATTTTTATTCTCTCATTTCTTTTGGGAGCGTTAAAGTTCCCGTAAGGGGATTATTCAAAGGATCTTGGCAATATTGTATAGTGAAATAAATTAAATCATATAAAATATTCGGGTCCTCCCCATTTTTTAATTTAAAATCATATAAAGAAAGTTGGTATTCCGCCTCTGTTATGGGAGGTTCAGCATAAGAAACCCCTCCAAAAACAGATTGAAGGATCGGTTTCATAAAGGGTGAATATAGAAATCCTAATTCTTTTAATTCTTCTTTTAAATACAGAAACATTCTTTGAACTGCTTGCGTCATATATCTGATTGGCTGATCTTCTGGTCCTAAATATTGTTCAGCAAACTCAGGGTCATATTGAGCAAGTTTTTCACGTGAAATATTTATAGGTCGGAATAATGAAATCAAACCTCTCTCTATTGCTCCTTGACGATTCATAGTGATCGTTTCAGAGCCAGCATCAGGTACCCAAACACCTTGTTCTAGCAGTTTTCTTGTTTTATAACACATAGCTTGTATTAAAAGGGCGATTCCTATTCGACGACAAATAGAAATCTGTGCATCACTAATCCTGACTTCGATCGTCCCCCAATCTGTGAATGGAAACACATCTTGGAACCTTCCATCTTCTAAGCTTGCTTTCTGGACAGTTTGAAGGAAATAATTAACAGAATTCTCACTGAGATCAGTTAAATAAGGAATATAAAATTTTGGGTCATTCCCACTTAACATTGTAGTATTATATTTTAACCTTAAGGAACGCACACAATTTGGTGCCGTTATACGTCTGTTAATTATTTTTATAACATCTGTAGGCTTATTGTTTAAAATAGGAGAATTGCAAGTGAGAGCAATGATGTGAGGTATAAAATTCCGTATCATGCAATATGCTTGAACCTTTTCTAGCTCAGATTGAAAGGTTCCTAAATGACTGTGGTCAGCTTGACTCAAACCTCTCATATATTCCTTAGATGAGGGATTTATGGCTGAAGCTATAATATGTAAATCCTTTGGCAATGTCGCCTTAGCTAATTGAAATAAGGTTGAACACCAATATGCTAGCTCCTCCACAAAAACACATGGCGGACTTACAAGTTCTAAAATATATGTTATTGCGGTTACATTCCCATCCCTAGCAAATGTATCGATATCTACTGAAGATTCCCCCAAAGCGTAGCGAATATTCATAGCATACCCTTTTTCAAGATCATCTCGTCCCCATGGTCTAACTAACACTTTTTCTCTAATATAATCAGGAACAGGGAGAAAGCCGGTTCTTCCCTCGTATAAAATATCATCCATTATTTTAATGGCATCCTTAACAATTTCCTTCATTCGAAAAACCATTTCTTCTCCAGGGGGATAATTACCGTTATCGTCAGCTATGATTAATTCCATTTCAATCCCATGTGTGAACGGTAACCCAGTCCAGTGTTCTACATCTGCCAACATTTCTGCCCATGGTCTCTCTGGGATGTGCACTTCTTTATAATCTGTTCCAAGAAACAATTTATCTCCTGATCTATCTATACTCTCTCCAAGCGTGACGAGACCTTTTCCTTTTTTAGAAAGCAATTGTGAAAAAGTATCAATTTCTCCTTTAGCTTTATTTTTCTTTTGTTTCTTTTTCTTTTTTTTATCTTTTGCCATAATATTTTTACCTTTATTATAAGCGTACTCTAAAACAATACAATTAACTTCATGTTTCCGCTTCAGTATTATATATAATATATTTTAATTTTATAATTTTGGCTAAATTACTCCATTTTAGAGTAAAAATTGTAAAACTGTTTTTAAAACGTTATAATCGTTAATAAATTCATAGGATAAAACTAAATTTACTATTTTTACTGCATTAGACGGAAAAATGTCTTGTAAATACTCGTAGATTTTACCACCTTGGAATAATGAATTATCAATATTTACATTAATAATATCTCCGATTTTTTTTAGTTTAGTATGTATTAAATCATTTATCTCTGGAGTTGAGGAGAGTATAACTGTTGGTTTACCTAAATAAGGGATAAAATCCAAATTAAAAATTACTATTTGAGTTTGAGTATTAATTACTTTTTTAAAAAATTGTCTTAACGTAGTTCTCAATATCTTCTCCTCGTTTTCATCATAATTATTTTTTGAGGGAAAAATATAGTATGCGAATGATTTATTATGGTTATATTTTAAATCGTTATATACTCGATCTAAGATTGGAAATAGACTGAAAGTAAAACCAAATAAAGAGAGAAATATAGAATTAAAACTAAAATCATTTAAAAGTAAATTATTACTTAAATTACCATTCGCTAAGCTAAATTTCTTAACATCATCATTAATGGCTGAGACATACGTGTTCAAGATGTAAAATTGAGAGTAAACTAAATGAGATTCTATTTTGATCCTCACTTCCTCAACTATAACATAAATTTCATCAAACAAATCCTTAACTACGGTTTCTTTAAGTTCCTCAGAATGTATACTTTCAATAATTGAATCTGCTGCTTTAGGACCCTCGATTTCTGCAAGAGCCAATAATCCATCCTTAAGTAGATCAATTCCAATCGTTTTATCTTTTTTATTATTTTGATGTAATTCAATAAAATCTATAACTTCTTTGATTGCCAGAGAAAGAATATTAAAAATTTCAGATTTTTCATCCTTATCAAGTAATTTTTTTACAGCATTTAAGAGATATTTAAATTTTAGAATTAGATCCTCAATTTCTTTTGTTAAATATAAAACTTGCACCGGATTTGACTCTATAACTTTGCCAAATATGGTATCTAAAAGTGATTCTTTGCTAACTTTATCTTTAATTAAGAGACTTACTTTAATTGCTTGTTTTGGATTAATGAATATGTGATCTAAAGTAACTAGTTTTAGAATTTTTTGTTGAACCTTTGAATCTTTAATTTTATTGATAACTTCAATCAGTTCTTGTAAATATTTCATCCCATAAGCTCTGGCTAAATTATAATAAAGAGCTATTTGATCTTCTTTTTCAGATAATGTTAATGCTAATTTTAAAGCTCTTAAAGGATCTTTATCTGAAAGATAACCTTTCGCAAGGATACCTATTTTGGCATCAATATCTTCAATTACTATTACAGGGGAATTTTCAGCATTCGCAGCAGAACCGGATGATTTATGTTGTTTCCTCATTAGTTTCAAAGCTTGTTCTGCTTGGTTTAACTCTTCTTTCGTCATTTCAATAAAAAACTCATCTGGATTCAATTTTTCAATCGTTTCCGTAGTT
The DNA here is from genome assembly GCA_019057775.1 of Promethearchaeota archaeon. Next base: position 42,311 of record JAHLWT010000159.1, on the reverse strand, counting down.
GTTAGAGTATACTTATCTACAATTTTCTCAAACCTTTGTGTTTTTACACTCTCTCTTATTTTTTGCACCTTAACTAAAGATTCAATAATATTTAACCAATACGCATCAATTTTTAATTTCCCGAAGCCATCAATCTTAGATTCTAACGTAAAGTCAATGTTCTTAGTTTCTCCGGGACTAAATTCAATCTTTTCATGAGATTTATCTGACTCTAGGGAGATTTTCAAATTCTCTCCCTCAAAAGTGAACTTAAAAATCTCAGATTTGTTTGAATTGTTAATAGCTTGAAGTGAAATTCTGTTCTCAATACCGGGAATTAAGAGATTCTGGGGAAACTGTGTAATGTTTATAGAAATGATCTGTTCAAGATTTGACATGCTAATATTGGTTTATCTGTTCATTTTTACTAATAATGATATTCAATTTCTTATTATTTATTAGGTTTAACTATATTAAAGTATTAGTCAAGTTAGATTATGATTTCTTTTGCCCCTGTCATTATTCTGAAATCAAAATCAATTTTATTTTCCCATACGCCTATTTCTTTTTATATAATCTTTTAAATCCTCTATAATCATTTCTTTATTATAATCAGGCCAAAGCTCATTTCTGAATTTAAACTCTGCATAAGAAGAATCCCATAATAAAAAACCTGAGATACGTGCCCCATCATCCATTCCAGTCCTGATAATATAATCTACCGGGGGAAAGTCAGAATATAAATATTTTTTGATAATATTCTTATTAATTTTTTCTGGGGGTATACGATCTTTGACTATTTCTTTAACGGCATCAACGATTTCTTCATGACCATCATACATTATGCATAGATTTATAAAATTTTGATCGTGATCCTTTGTAAATTCGATTAGTTCATCGATTTTCTTTTTAGTTTTCGCCGGAAGCATAGAAATCCTTCCCACAATATTAAATTGCACCTTTTCCTTCTTTACAATCGATTCCTCTATGACAGTATCAACTGCTTTAATCATTATTTTATAAAGATAATCTAACTCTTCAGAATTTCGTTTCTTAACATTTTCTAATGAAAGAATATATAAACTTAAATAGTGAATCCCAGCATCGAAAAAGTCAAATAGCCTTTTTTTGAGGTTTTCATATCCAACTAAATGACCAAAATCAGTATCAAGATTTCTTTGCTTTGCCCATCGACGATTTCCGTCAATGATTAAACCGACATGCCTAGGTAACTTGTGCTTTTCTTTTCTCTTAAAATCTTCTAAAGTAGATGCCATCTATACAAGTTTTAATATTACGATGTGTAATATTAATTTTATCTAAAAATTTTCAACTCCAATCACCATCTTTATTTCGCCTCTAAATCCTTCCAAAAACATCAAATACGCTAAAATCTGACTCTTAATTCACCTTAAATGCGCCAAAAATCTCTTCTTTATTAACTTTAGTACTTGGTGTAGTCTGATCAGCAATTGGAAAGACTTTTAAAATTTACGAAATAGGTATCTGCTGATAAGATAAGCTAATAAAATTCCAGCAATCTCATCAATTATGTAATGTTGTTTAACAAATAGTGTAGATAATATCACACCAAATGCAATGATAAAAGTTGTTATAGCAATTATCTTTGTCTTAAGAGAGGGTTTTAGTTTATAGTATTGATACCACACATAGAAGCAAATTGTTGACATGCCAGCATGCATGCTTGGAACACAATTGAAACTAGTCTCATATGTATAATAAAAATACATAACATCTGCGAAAAAGTTTCCCTCAATTTGATTTGCTAATAATTCTTGTCTCCACCAATAGGTCGAAACAGGAAAAATAATATAGACAATAGTAGCAATACCGTTAATTATAACTACTGCCCAGCCCAATGCGTAACCTTTTTCTTCCTCAATAAACGCAAAATAAATCAGGGTAAAAATTACCATTGGGAAAAAAAGAAATACATAAAAGATTGCCATTTCTGGGATAAATGGAATAAAATTATCACCGAGAAAGTCTAATTTATATCCACTTCCTTCAGGATATAAGTTACCAGTCCATGGATATAAGATGAGTATTAAAACTATTGAATATAAAAAAATCATTGAAAAGATATTTATTAAAATAAAGGTTAGTTTACGGCTCGTTTTTGTAGAATTTCCTTTAAAAAAAGTCTTTTCAACAAATTTTTGAAATTTATCGCGAACTATAATTTTTCCCCCTTTACTCAAACATAAATTTATTGAATAGATATTATTGAATATTAAATAAGAATCTTATTCAATAAATTAAATGAAATAAAAAGATTTTTAGTATGTGTAGAATTTACAAAATTTTATTCATATTCAATATCTTTAAATTATGTAATAACCTATGGTGCTCCAATTAGCATACATTGAAGAAACAGAATTTTTACTTTATCTAACAGCGACAATTTTAGGTGTCGAATTAGCATTCTACTTTTTCTATCGATATTATACCATTAAGGACGATAGGCTTCCGTTGAATAAAATTTTATTGTCATTTGGTATGTTTTATTTATTGTTAATCTCAGGTACTTTTATTTTAACAGTTAAAAGACTTTTTATTTCAGATCCAAATTTACAAGAGATTTTTTATAAGATTGGATCTCTCTCGATACTCTTTTCCCCAATAAGTTTTGCATTTTTCATAAAAATTAAGGAATTTTCAGAAATAATAAATTTAAAAATTGCACAGTATATATTGATCTTCAGCTTAATACTATTCATTATTGCTATTTTTTTACCTAGTACCTTGAATTTCACTTATATCTTTTTTATTGGATTATCCTTACCAATTCTAATTTTTCAAATTAGATTAATCAGTACTGCTAAGGGTAATATTAAAAAAAGATTACTCGAAGTTTTTATAGGAAATATAGTGAGTATAGTTTCTTTATTCTTTACATTAAAGATTATTACAGATTTATATATTATAGGCCTCAGCTTGTTAATATTAAGCTTTCTATTAACATCAATTGGAGTTTATAGATTCCCTGCTTTTTATGAATTTAGATGGAAAGAAAATCTTTTGAAATTAGTGATAATTAACCAGAAAAATAATGCTTGTTTATACAGCCATGATTTTTCTAAAATAAAAGTAGATCATAATAATAAAGATTATGAAAAATTGTTTTCTGGTGGAATCATTGGAATTGACAGTATTATCTCAGTTATAACTAACACTCATGGTTTTATTAATGAAATTACGCACCTCAATTCATTAATTTTATTGGAATTAAGTTCTTATCACTCTACAAAGATAATTTTTGCGTTAGTTGTAAAAAAAGATTTAAAAAGTAACAGATATTTTTTAAAATCTCTTAAAGAGCAGTTTGAATCGTTTTATAAAGATATCTTAAGAGATTTAGATAATTTAAAAGGAAGTGAAGAACAACTCTTCGGAAGTTTTGATATAATAATTGAAAATTTAATGCATTATTAGTGGTTTAAATGATATTTTTACAATTCCCAATAACTGGAGATTTAAGATTGCCATTATTAATAATGGAATGGATTTATATAATCACGGGTTTTGAAATAAGTTTCTATTTTTTAATACGATTTTTTAAACAGGAAAAATCTTTAAGAAATTTACAAGATTGTGGGTACGCCTCTGTTTTTTTTGGATTTTCACTGATGTGGTTTTTTTATATCATAGGGGATTACTATTCCTCTGAGACTATTATATCTCCCTTCCTTATTTGGAATCAAGGTAGTGTAAGAACTCTATTTTTGAATATTGGTTATTTTGCCGTAACCTTAGGTGTATTTTTTTTACTCTTATGTGTGGAAAAATATGATGTTTTTCTTTTCAGAAGGTATTTCTTCACCTTTATATTTTCAATTTCTTCTATCCTTTTTTTAATTGTATTTTTTATTGATATTAGGATAACCCAACCTATAACGTACGTATTTTGGATAAGTTTTATCGCTTTTTTTGCTATATATTTGATAAAATTCATAAAAAGATTAAAGAAGAAAGGGATACTTTTATTTAGCGGAATTATTTTTATGTTGATTGGATTTCTACTTACTACAGACGCCCTAATAGAGGTCTTGGGGTTTGAAGGTCGAATGGGAGGTGCTACCCTTCAATTACTTTCTGTTATAATACTTTCTTATTTTTTCTCGATCCTCCCACCTTTTTCAGAATTTGATTGGCAAGAAAAAATTGAGGCTCTATTTCTAATAAATGAAGCAGGACTCTGTTTATATTACAAAAATTTTAGTAACAAAAAAGAAATCATTAACGAAAACTTAATTACTGCAGCAATTTCCAGTATATATACAATGCTTCAAGCATTAACTAAAACGGGAGAGGGTAGCAAAGGTATTTCTGTCATCAAAAAAGAAGGAGAGAATATTATAATTTCTCATGGGAACTTTGTGAAAGGTGTATTATACACTTCAGAAGAATTAAATTTCCCTAAGATAGTTTTAAAAAATTTTGTAGAAAAATTTGAAACGCTTTATCATAACATCCTAAAGGATTGGAATGGGGATGTGAACCTATTTAAACCTATTGAAACTGTTGCAAATGATTTATTTTTAAAATAAATTTATTTCAAAATTAAAATCCCAAATTCCATTAGCAATATTAAATACCTGAATATCAAATAAAATTAAAGAATTCCATTAGCTTAAGATGTTAAGAACCTATAAACAATTTATTAATTAATAATTTTATATCATACTATTATTTTTCCCTTATCAACAGATTTTGGCATCCTATCAGTCATTATTTATAACCTATCTAAATTAGACACCTTCCTCAATTTTAAGGTAAATCTTCGTAATTCCTTAACTTTCATACTCTTATTTTTTGGAGAGTATTATTCATATCATTACGTTTAAATAGAGTCTAATGATTCAATGTTTTAATTAGATAAGTTTTTGAATAAATAAATACGACATTTAATTATTCATTTTCTCATAGGAATAAGGGAAACAAACATGTTTCCGTAAAATTGTTAAACACGAATTAACTATGATTTCAGACGATTATCTATTTTCTGATGTTGGCATCGACTCCATTGGATTTCATGCTCCAAGACATTTTGTAAGTTTAAAGGAACTTGCATTAGAAAGAGAAGTAGATCCTGCTAAATATGAAAAAGGACTTCTCTCTAAAGAAATGAGAGTTCCCGAAGCAGATGAAGATATTATATCTCTCGGTTTGAAAGCAGGATATAATGCTTTACTACGAGGTGGCGTCTCACCTAAGAGTATTGATGGACTATTCGTTGGTACTGAAACGGAAGTATATGCTGCGAAGAGTATCTCGAATATTTTTGCTGAAATGCTAGAAATTTCTCCTAATTCAATGACTCAAGACATTTACAACGCATGCGCTGGAGGAACGCTCGCAATCCTTAATGCGATCGCTATGATTGAAAAAGGAATTATAAATAAAGCTCTAGTAATAAGTGCCGACATTTCCTCTTATCATCTTGGGTCCCCTGGCGAACCAACGCAGGGTTCAGGCGCTATTGCAATGGTAATCGCTAAATATCCTCGTATAGCCACATTCAGCAAGAAATTTGGCAAGATTTCTGGTAATGTAAATGATTTTTTCCGGTCAGCAAATTCCAAAAATGCACAGGCATTTGGAAGATACTCTCAAAGTACTTATATTGATTTTCAATTGAAGGCATATGACGATTTATTGAAAAATATCGGAGAATTTAACGCAGATTTTTATACATTTCACGCTCCTTATTCAAAATTACCATTAAAAGCAATGCAGGAAATAATTCTAAAACGCTGGATTAAGCATATAAATGATTTACCCAAATTTGATCGAAAACAAATCAAATCATCCATTCTAAGGAAATTAGATTCATTTTTACATGATGTTACTGTATTGCCTGAATATATTTATTTAAAATTGAATGAAAAAGGGTATTCATCATCAACATTAGAAAAGTTTGCAAAATGGGTAAATACTAGTGTAAAAGCAAGAGTACTTCCTCAACTTAGAGTACCAATGCATTTTGGAAATATGTATAATGCTTCAATATGGGCTCAGATTGCTTTTCTCTTTGAAAATCATACTCGTGTTAATGATGTTATCTATTTTGGCTCATATGGTTCTGGAGCCACCTGTATTTCTGGTCTATTAAAAGTTCAAAATAGATTCAACGAAGTTGTTCAGAATAGTCCAAAAATAAATGATTTTATCCATCTAAAAGCAAAGAAAAGTGTTATGGAATACGAATTGATTAAAGAGGGTTCCGCTAAACCTCACATTTTAGTAGGTCGCATTAGCGAGCATGAACAAAACAATGACAGAGGTTTTACACTTCACTTCTGTGATGAAGGCTGTATAATTCCTAATATCAAAGGATTAAATCACTGTCCAAAAGGACACCCTGGGTATCACCAAAGATTCTTTCCACTCTTCGCTAAGCTAGACAGCGAACCAATTGTATATAATAATGGTAGTGGACTTGGTTACTTGAAAAAAGGATTAGTAAGAGTAGCGGGAAATGTTCGTAAAGGAAATTCTTTGGAATATGAAATAAGAAGAGTAGAGACTGAAAACGAACAAAATATTAATGCAAAAGGGCTTTTAAACTGGACACCAATCTATATTAATCTTCCAAATCACCACGTTTATTAATTCACAATCCAATCTTTTACGTAGATAAAATACCTAAAAGATAAAGCCAAATTAAGAATATTTTGAAAAAATTTATTAATTTTTAGATTTATAAAAAGATAATGAAAGAATTTCGTTCAGATATTTCTGGGTTTTACAAGTTAACCATTAAAGAGCGCCAAAAACTGTTATCTGAGCTTGTAGATTTAAATCAAGATGACTTAGAAATATTGAATACTTTTGGCTATTTTAAACCAGCACAGATTGACACATTAATCGAAAATGTTGTGGGGAGTTATCAATTACCTCTTGGTTTGGCTTTTAATTTTAAGATTAATGATCAAGATTTTATCATCCCCATGGTTATTGAAGAACCTTCTGTAGTAGCGGCTGCTTCAAATGCAGCAAAGATGGCTCGAAAACATGGTGGTTTTCATTCAGATGAAGTAAAACCAATAATGATTTCTCAAATTCAAATCACCAAATTAAAAGATATTGAAATTGCAAAAGAATCTCTTGAAAAGAGTAAAGAACTACTTTTAAAGATAGCAAATGAGCAAGATCCAGTACTAAATAAGTTAGGAGGCGGTGCTCAGGATATAGAGATAAGAGAAATCCATACCAATAAAGGGAAGATGATAATTCTTCATTTGCTAGTTAATGTGCTTGATGCGATGGGTGCCAATGTGGTAAATACTATGGCAGAAGCCATTAGTCCCAAGATTGAAGAGATATGTGGTGGAAAGATCTATCTCCGGATCGTTTCTAATTTAGCTATCCACCGTTTAGCTAGGAGTAGAGCAACATTTGATAAAGAAATGTTAGGAGGCCAGGAAGTTGTTGAAGGCATATTAAATGCGTATGAATTTGCTCTAGCTGATCCTTTTCGGGCAACAACGCATAATAAAGGAATTATGAATGGTATCGTTGCCTTGACATTAGCAACTGGAAATGATACGCGAGCTATTGAATCAGGAGCTCATGCTTTTGCTTCCATGAGTGGAAAATATTCTCCTTTGACTAAGTTTAAATTGGATTCTGATGGTAATTTAATCGGAGAAATTGAAGTACCCCTGGCATTAGGAATAATTGGAGGAATGACTAAAATACATCCTATGGCACGATTAGCTTTAAAAATATTAAATGTAAGGAGTGCTAATGAACTATCACAGATTGGGGCTGCGCTTGGATTGGCCCAAAATGTAGCAGCCTTAAGGGCTTTAGCTTCAGAAGGCATTCAAAAAGGCCATATGGCATTACATTCTCGAAATATTGCTAAAATAGCGGGTGTGCCTGATGATTTAATAGAAAAAGTCTCAAAAAAAATGATAAAGGATAAGAAAATTCGGGTTGATTATGCTATAGAATTATTAAAAAAAATCAATGAAGGTGAAAACCTTTAGTTTTATAAAAAGTGTTTCTGTAAAAAAACTAATAATATGTTAAATTTAATCATGATGAACAAATAATTGAGTAGATTATTATGGGATTAAGAGATTATTTAAAAGCTATTGATGAAAAGGGTTTACTTCGGAAAGTAGATACAGAGATTTCGAAGAAATTAGAAATTTCTGGAATTTTAAAAAAGTTGGAACCAACACCTATATTATTTAATAAAGTTAAAGAATCAGAATTCAGAGTTCTTGGTAACACATTCTGTACTAAGGATGTAATTGCTTCTTATTTTGGTGTAACTCCCTCAGATCTAATACCCATGCTTTCAAAGGCAATTAATGAGCGTTCAGAACCTGAGATTGTTTCAGAAGCGCCTTGTCAACAAGTTGTCGAATCAAATGTTGACTTAGATAAAATTCCGATACTTTTTCACTGTGATAAAGATGGAGGAAACTATATTAGTTCTGCGGTTGTAATTACGAGAGATCCTGATTATGGCCAAAACATGGATTTTCATAGAGCAATGCAATTCTCTAAATATAAATTTGCTACAAGAATCGTTAGCGGTCGCCATTTCCATAAATTTTTAGAAAAAAACGGAGAATTGGATGTAGCATTTTGTATCGGTAATACGCCAAATATAATGATTGCAGCGGCTACTTCTGTAGATATAGGAGTTGATGAATTGTATATTGCTAATGCGCTAGAACCAATTAAACTCGTGAAAGCAAACTCTGTTGATTTATTAATTCCTGCTGAAGCTGAATTTGTTTTAGAAGGAAGAGTATATTTAGAGGAAAAACATGCAGAGGGACCTTTTATTGATCTGACTGAGACCTATGACATGATAAGAGAAGAACCCGTGTTTGAAGTGAAGAAGGTCACTCATAGAAAAGATGCGATCTGGCAAGCCTTATTACCGGGCGCACTTGAACACAAAATATTGATGGGAATGCCTCGTGAACCTACAATTTTCAAGAAAATAAACGAATCAGGTGTTAAGTGCTTAGATGTAAACATCAATCCTGGTGGATGTTCTTGGTTGCATGCTATAGTTCAAATCGATAAAAAAACAGAAGAAGACGGCAAAAAGGCAATAGAGGGAACATTTGCAGGCCATACCAGTTGCAAACACGTGTTTATTGTTGATGAAGATATTAATATTTATGATCCTCTTTCTGTGGAATGGGCAATGGCAACTCGCTTTCAGGGAGATGTTAGAATGATTGTTAAGGATAAAGAACCAGGAAGCAGTTTAGATCCTAGTGCAGAACCGGGAACAAAATTAACTACGAAAATCGGTTTTGATTTAACTAAACCACTCGTAGTAATAGGAAAAAGTTTTGATATAGCAGAATTTCCAGATGTAGATGTAAATAAATATTTTTAGTAGGAGTAGACGATAATGAAATTAACATCAGAAGAACAAGATATGTTAGATGGGAAGTATGGAAAAGCAACTAAGAAGTCAATGGAAATATTGACCACCCTCGGCGACATATTTGAGGCTGAATGTATGATTGATGTTGTCGGAGTACAAATAGCAGGAGTCTCTTATGCTAATCTAGGTGAAGCTGGATTAGAATACTTAAGTGATATGGCAGAAGACGGGAAGGTAAGAGTTTTAACAACATTAAATCCAGCAGGGATGGATCGTGAAAATTGGCAAACTTTAGGGATTGATGAAGATTTTGCTAAAAATCAAAATCGTGCAATTGATGTTTTTGCTAAGATGGGAATAATTACAACCTGTTCATGCACACCCTATCTTATTGGAAATGCCCCTCATTTTGGACAACATCTCGCATGGGCAGAAAGTAGTGCGGTATGTTATTCAAATTCTGTTATAGGGGCCCGAACTAATCGTGAAGGGGGACCCAGCGCATTGGCGTCTGCTTTAACAGGTATAACACCGAAATACGGATATCATTTAGAAGAAAATCGTCATGGTCAGGTATTCGTGGAAGTTAAAACTCCAGTGAAAGGAACAGACGAGTTTGGGGTTCTAGGAAAAATAATTGGGGACAAATTAGTTGAATTAGGAAAGAAAATACCATATATTTCAGGCATTCAAAATGCAACAATTGAAGAACTAAAGTCTTTCTGTGCGTCAGTTGCAACCTATGGGGGCACAGCATTATTCCACATGGAAGGAATAACACCTGAATATAATAATTACCCTAAACCGAGTGATATTGTATTTGAAATTAGCAATCAGGATTTAGAGAAGACTCGAGCTGAACTTATTGATAGTGATATTGATATTGATTTTGTCAGTATTGGCTGCCCTCATGCTTCAATACACGAAATTGCAACAATTGCTAAAATGTTAGAGGGAAAAAAAGTGAAGAAGGAATTTTGGGTTACAACAGCTCGACCAACAAAAAGAATTGCTGACGAAGTAGGGTATTCTAAGATTATCGAGGATGCTGGAGCTAAATTTGCAGCTGACACGTGTTGTGTTGTTGCACCAATTAAAGGACGCTTTAAAGGAATAATGGTAGATTCAGCAAAAGCATGTTATTATGGACGAGCAAAAAATAAATTTAAAGTAAAAATCGGTTCTATTAAAGAATGTATTGAAGAGGCGATTAAATGAAATTAGAAGGAAGAAAAATATATAAGGGATCAGCTGAGGCTGAGGCAATTGTTACAAAAGAGGGTATTTCATTTTACGGTGGTGTTGATCCGGATACTGGTTTGGTAGTTGAGGTTGGACATGAGCTTGAAGGACAATCTATCACAGGTAAAGTATTAGTATTCCCAACAGGAAAAGGCTCAACTGTTGGCTCATATACTATGTATAGGATGAAAAAGAACAACACAGCCCCGGTTGCAATAGTAAATGAACAAATTGATACTATTGTCGCTGTAGGATGCATCATTAGTGAAATTCCATGTGTTGATAAAATTGATATAAGTAATATTAAAACTGGACAAAAACTTTATGTTAATGGTACCGAGGGTATTGTATTGGTGAGGTAAATGGGAACAGGAAAAGGATATGGAAAGACCATACTTTTTGGCGAGTTTTATTTCCTAATTCAGGAATAAACGCAATCATTTTGTTGTGTATGGTCTCCCAGCTATAGCTTCAGCATTAGGTTCCTTTACATCTGCGGATGTTAAAGTTGCTGAGGGTGATGGGTGGTCTGTGGATGATCAAAGACCTGCAACTCCGGGATATAAAGAAAAGAAATTTGATGAAGCGATGAAATCAGTTGCAAATGTAATTAATCACTTAAAAATAGATTACAAAAACCAAAAACTTGAAATAACCTTTGGTGGAGATTTAATTGCTGCTAGCGGAGTTGGTGCTTCTGCTGCTCAATGTACATCATTAGCTCGTGCCCTTAATGAAACGTTTAATCTTAATTTGAATGATGAGAAAATAAATGAAGCCGCATATGAAGGAGAGAAAGCTTATCATGGAACACCTTCTGGAATAGACAATACAGCTTCTACTTATGGAGGTTTAATATGGTTCGTGAAAAATTTAAGTGGAGGAAAAAATACTATGGATCGTTTAAAATCAGCAAAAAAGATGCCTTTAGTAATAGCAAATTCAGGGATAACAGCCTCTACAGTAGAAGTGGTAGCTGATGTTCGACGTTTAAAAGAAGAAAATCCTCAAAAATTTGAAGATATATTTACCGAATATAAAGAAATAGCAGAAGAAGCGAAAACTGCACTAATTGAAGGAAATAATTCAGAAATTGGACGTTTAATGAATCAAAATCATAAACTCCTCCAAGAAATCACAGTTTCGGGAGAAATAAATGACAAATTGGTTGAAATTGCAATGGAAAATGGGGCGATTGGCTCTAAAATGACTGGAACTGGTCGGGGTGGTTTAATTATTGCATTGGCCGAGAATTATTTAATGCAAGATAAGATAGCAAAAGCAATAGAAACATCAGGTTATACTGCATGGAAAACTATGATTGGATGAGGGCGAATTAAAATTGAAAACTAAGAAAGAAATTATTCTACTTAAGCTTGGTGGGAGTTTATTAACAGATAAAAATAAACCTAACTCGATTAGAGAAGAAGTTGTAAAAAATGCTGTGCAGCAAATAATTGATGCGGATGAACAATTAATTTTGATTCATGGAGGTGGTTCATTTGGCCATCCCCTTGCAAAAAAATACAAGATATCAAAGGGAAAAGATATATCGATAAAAAATCAAATTCTAGGGCTTACCGAAACACATCAAGCAATGAACAATTTCAACTCGTTTTTAGTTAATCTATTTATAGAGAAAAATTATCCAGTTCTATCAATTCAACCATCAAGCATTTTTATTAAAGATTCAAATAGAACCTCAATTCAATCAATAGATATTATTGAAAGTGCGTTGAATCTGAATATTTTACCGATCCTTTATGGAGATATTATACTCGATAAACAACTATCGTTTTCTATAATCTCGGGAGATCAGATTATATTTGAATTATGTAAACACTTAAAAGAATTTCAGGTGTCAAAAGTCATATTTACAATGGAGACTGATGGAATCTATATTAAAGATAAAGATAATTCTTTACCAAAGTTAGCAAAAAAAGTACATGCTAGAGATTTAAATTCTCTAAATTTAGCGAATTTGGAACAAAAAATAGATGTTACCGGTGGAATTGAAGGGAAAATTAATTTCATTAAACAAATTTGTGATTTAGAAATTCCGGTACAACTAATAAATGGTTTAAAGGATTTATATATCAATAAATCATTAAAAAACCAAGAACTAGATTGTACAAATATTTTATTTGACAAGTAATTTTTGTATATATTAAATATGACAGAAACAAAGATGAAAAACATGCCTAAACCAAACCACTCTAAAGATATAATGGAAAGGAAAATAGAGCACCTTAAAATACCCTTAGAATATGATGTACAACATTCAAAAAATTATTTTGAGGACATTAAGTTAGTACATTATCCAATACCAGATGTAGATTTTGAAGAAATCGATCTTTCAATTAAATTCTTTAAGAAAACAATTTCAGCTCCTATTTGTATTTCGGCAATCACGGGAGGACATCCTGTTTCTAAAGAATTAAATGAAATACTAGCTAAAGCCGCTGAAGAAGAAAATATTATAATGAGTGTTGGAAGTCAGCGTGCAGGGATTGAAGATTCAGCACTATTGGAATCATTTCAAATTACTCGTAAAGTCGCATCTAATATCCCAATAATCGGTAATATTGGTTTGGGTCAAGTTAGTTCTCAAAATTTTGAATTAGAAGATTTTGAAAAATGTATTGAGATGATAAGTGCTGACGTAATGGCTATTCATTTAAATACATTGCATGAACTGGTTCAAGATAAAGGAGATATTTCATATAAGCTATTCTATAAAAATTTTGCAAATTTGCGAAAACATACCCAAATCCCAATAATTGCAAAGGAAGTAGGAACTGGTTTTAACCAAGATTTAGCGAAAATTCTTGATGAACTTGGTTTTGATGGTTTTGATGTGGGAGGAACTGGAGGAACGAGCTTTGCTGCTATAGAAGCCAAACGAAAAAATTTTAATAACCAAAGATATACAAGAGATCCTGCGGAAATATTTAGAGAATGGGGAATACCCACCCCAGTCAGTGTAATTTTAGTAAGAGATGTGTCTAAAAAATTAATTATTGCTACGGGTGGCTTAAAAACTGGAATTGATATAGCTAAATCGATAGCTTTAGGAGCAGATATCGGAGGTTTTGCTTATAAATTTCTCCAATCGGCATGGAAGGATAGAAAAAATAATTCTATTTCGAATACTACAAAAGAAATACGAACTTTAAAAAATGAGTTGCGTTCATGTCTATGGTTAATGAATGTTGATAAAATAGAAAATTTAAAAGGCAAAAGGGATAAATGTGTAATCCTCGGTGAACTATACCAATGGTTACACCAATGAATTAAGATTTAGTTAAATGTATAGTAGATTTAAAATCCAAATTTATAAATGTAATTTTATGGGAGTGAATTACAATAATCCTTCCCAGAATTTATCAGTTTTATCTGCCAACTGGTCCTTAATTACATCTTTAAATTCTCTAAAGGCACCAATCTCTCCTTTAAACTTTTTTAATTTATCTGAATAAAGTTTGATGAATTTCTTAGATACCTTACCTAACTGCTTATCTACTTTCTTATGATTTATTTTATTTGATGAATTAGCAATAAAAAGTAGGCCGCCTTTCCTTATAATGGTGAATCTCTTCTCATTTAATTCAAAGTTTGATAATCCTCCTTCAGTTAACTGCTCCGCGAATAAATTTAGAGCGGACATCATGGCTCCAAACATCTGAGGAGACACACTTTTATCAAAGACTCTATGAAATATGACAATTCCTGATTTTTCTAATATCCATAAATCTTGGAGCACTTTCAAATGATATCCTCTCTACATTTCAGAAATCCTTTGAACCAAATAATTACATTATCTAAATAAAAATTATTATTTAATAATAGTATCAGTCAATCGTTGATAAAATATATTGTTATTAAGATTTTTAAAGTTTTAAAATCATATAATCAAAAACTTATCAAGTGATTTTTTTTTACGAAATATTAATCGATATCTAAGGAGTTCCCCATCTTTTAATATCACTGTCTATTCCAACTTGATCTAAGATTCTTGCAACAGTAAATTTAACGAGATCTTCGACACTTTTTGGTCGAATATAATATGATGGGACAGGAGGTAAAATAACTACTCCTAATCTTGCTAATTTAAGCATATTTTCAAGATGAATAGCATTTAAAGGACTTTCCCTAACAACGAGTATAAGTCTTCTATTTTCTTTTATCATCACGTCTGCTGCTCTTGTGATCAGATTACTTGCATATCCATTTGCAATTGCTGAAAGAGTTTTCATTGAACAAGGAACTATAATCATGTATTGATTTCCTTGATAAGAACCACTAGCAGGAGGAGCTTCTAAATCTTTAACCGCATAATTTTTTGACGCTAATTTGCAAATATCAGGAATTTGATAATCGGTTTCAATTGAAATTATTTTTTCAGCAATCTTAGAGATTATTAATTCAACATTGACTTCTAATTCTTTTAGAGTCTCTAAAAGTTTAATTGCTAAATCAACACCGGTAGCTCCTGTAATTGCAACTAACATTTCAAACGAACCTATTTATTTATTTCGAGTAATTCACAATAATGATATTATAAATTCTTATACAGATAATAATTCTTATCTTTTTTCATGTTAAATAATGATCTTAATCATCATAATTAGAAGGAAATTAATTATTACGTTTTCAGTATTAAACATAATTTGAAATAAATGTTATTTATCTCTATTTTTATCTAAGTGTTCAAAAATCTCGTCAAAATCAGAAAGATTAAAAGGTTTAGTTAAAAAACCATCTGCGTGTATTTCTAATGCTTTTAATGCGACTTCCGATTCAGGTTCTCCCGTAAAAAAATATACTAAAATATTTTTGAATTTTTTATCTGACTTTAGCATTTTACAGAATTCATATCCATTTGAATCGGGAAGATTAACATCTAAAAATATTAATTTTGGAATAAAGAGGTTTAAAGCTTCTATTGCTTTTGAAGCCTCATAAACTCCCACACAAGTAAAGCCTTTAAGTTCGATAAATTTAGTTAAGAAGTCTATAACGTATTTACTGTCATCTATGATTAAAATATCGTAATCATTTTTTTCAATTTTTGAATTCAAATTATTTTTCCCATCTGATCTGTTTTTGCACTCTCTCGATAATTTCTTTACAATAAAACTTCTATTTAAGCTTGAGTCTTTCGAAATCTCTAAATAATACTTTTTTATTAGGTTAAATACAATTAAAAAGAAAATTGAGAAAATCTTTAATATTTTCTCTTAGACACAAAATCTAATAAAGTATTGAAGAATTCTGCTTCAGATTCATTAATTTCAGTTTGTAAATAATCCAATGATTCTTTAGCTTCTTGATAATAAGAATTTGCTAGATTTTTGCATGAATCAATAACATTAGCATCATTAAATAATTCTTTTACTTCTTCTACCTCTTCATGAGCCATTTCTGGATTTTCAATTAATTCTGATAGCGTTTTCCTCTTAGAATGATCTAGGTTATTTAAAGCAAAAATCAATAAACTTGTACGTTTGCCTTCTCGAATATCACCGTCAGTCGGCTTTCCCGTTATTTTATCATCACCAAAAGTCCCTAAAATATCATCTGTTATCTGAAAAATAATTCCAAGATTTCGTCCATAAGTAGAAAGTGCTTTATGAAGCTTCTGATCTACTTCTGCATAATTAGCTCCTATTAGAACAGATTTTTCAATTAATGCTCCGGTTTTAAGAGCAATCATATCAATATAATCTGAAATAGTTAAATTTTTTCGATTGATCATATCTGTTTCTATTAAAACACCGTCCGCAATTTCTAAAAACGCGGTCTTATATAAATTGATTGCGTTTAAATTTAAATTTCTTCCAAATTTATTTACGAGATACACTTCTAATCCAGTAAAAAATGCTATATCACCACCAATTATGCCTATAGAATGTCCAAAATCAGTAGCATTCATTTTTTTTAAATTGTATTTATTATGATAATTAAAAAATCTGTAATGAAAAGTTGGCTTCCCTCTTCTTAATTTATCTTTATCAATTATGTCGTCATGAATTAATGAGGCATTATGAATGAATTCAATACCAGTACTAGGTCGTATTATACTTTCATCCAACTCAGACGTGAAAGCATTAAAAGTAGCAATCGTTAGCAACGGTCTAATTCTTTTTCCTCCAGAAAGAAAATAATCCATTGTTTCTGTATAAAAGTCCTTAAGAAAGTTGTTGTTTATTTTCTTGTGCGATTCTTCCCAGATCAATTTAATTTCGCTATTGATTTTTGATATATACTTCTTAGCATAATCGGAAAATTTCATCAAATTTCACTAATTAAAATTTTATGGGTTTATATTGCATTTATATTATTAAATCAAGAGTTTAATAAATTAATTATTCTCTACATTGCTTTAAATATTATATAGAGCGTATAAACATTGAATGAATTTATGACAAATTTAAACATAATTTGTTATTCTGTTTTAAGTCCAATAAATTTTAAATAGTTAAAAGTCCAATAATATTAATTAAACAACATAGGGTTAATGATTAATGCCCCTAATAAATAAATTGAAATCTGATAAGAAGAAATTGGGATTAGTAATAAGTGTAGCATTAATAATAATCGGTATAATTCCACTAATAGTTTTTATATATACACCAGATCTTGAAAACCCATATAACATTAAACCATTAACACTCACTTCTGATGATGGGACGGAAATTAACGCTGCAATTTATACCCCAAAAGGAACAAAAAATCATGGAGGTATTGTTGTTGCACATGGCTATTGTGGAAATCTACAACACATGCAACCAATGAGTATTGAACTCGTTAAGAGAGGTTTTACTGTAGTAAATATTGATTTTCGAGGCCATGGGGCTTCTGGAGGGTATTTAAACCGTTTTGAGTTAATTAATGATGTGAAGGCAGCAGTAGATTACCTTGAGTATAATGTATCATATGTTTCTGAGATAGGGTTAGTAGGACATTCGATGGGAGGTGGAGCCGTTTTATCTTTTGCTAGGACATATCCAGATAGAGTTAATGCAACAGTAGCTATTGGAGCCGTCCCAGATGAGCGAAACGATATGAAAAATATATCAAATCTTCTATTGGCGATTGGATTGTTTGAACAGGGAGCAACTAAAGCACATCTCATTGAAGCTTTGAAACTATACACAGATCGAGATGATGTACAAATTGGAGA
The DNA here is from genome assembly GCA_019057775.1 of Promethearchaeota archaeon. The sequence goes on along the minus strand of JAHLWT010000159.1, from coordinate 24,513 downwards.
ATTATATTCGGGTGATTTTACAGATGGAAATAACACTAAAGCTTTCGTAGGTTCATTTTCAGAGCATATATTTGAAGTAAAAGATCCTACTATATTGTACGAAATGGTTCAGTGGTTTGAACAAGCTTTTAATGGCGTAAGAGCAAGCGATATAACGATTACTGTGACAGTCGTTCAGGTTTTTTCTTATATCTCTCTCTTTGGTGTCGTAATGTTAGCATTCATAGCAATGGTATTTATAAGTAATAAACTTTTTAAACGCCAATTTGTATTTCCAGAGATCCAGACATTGGGTGACAAAAAAGAGGTATCGGTAAATAAGTTAATTCTTGGTTACACGGTGCCCGTAGTTTTAATTGGATTTGCTATTTTTATGTTTTTTTCTGATTTTTTTACAGGCATGATACCATTGAGTGCATCAGAATCAACATTATCGTTAATAATTGGTAATGCTATCGGAGCGATTGTTATCTACTATTTCCTTGTATCACGTAAAGAAAAAAAGGGTTCATTTGGAAATTTCCTTAATAAAATAAAGGAGATGAGTTCTACAAATTCAAGGAAATCGATCTCGTTTGGAATAATTAGTGCTTTATTACTTATCTTGTGTGTTTCATCTGTCTGGCATTGGTCAACACAGAATACCTTACCAAGTCTAAAGGAATTTGGCTCAATAATGGCGATAGCACTTGTTACTTTCCCTTTTTTCATTATTAAAGAGTTTTATTTCAGAAGTGTTCAAGGGAAATTGAAAACTTCAAACCTATATAAAAAATATTTCACCATGGTTGGAATTGGAGTTTTTATGGATAATTTGCTTCTTGTTATATTAATGATAATAGCATGGCTTCATATATATAGTGTTATCTCAGCATTATATTTATCTGTTTGGGTGTTTATGTCTATTGCTATGGAATTCGCGGCAACTTGGGCATATATGTGGTCAGGACGCAATATATTAGGTTCAGCAATATTCCGGGGAATCTTTTTTGCTTGGATATCAGTTATATTCTTTCCGTATGGTTTTATTTAAACTTTTTTTTTTTATAAAAACTCATATTGATTTGTTTCTTCTGCTAAATTTTTCAGAAATTCTTCCATTTCTTTTTTCCTCCCCTCGCCAATTTTTTGTGCTACGTTAGTGACTAAAGTGCTAGGCAATTCAACAGAAAATTTTTCAATCAATTTAATTGCACTACCTAAATCAGGCGTCCAATCTTCCTTACCTACAATTGAGAGAATTCGTGTAATTCCAATAGTTCCCATAAAATCTAGTGTATCAGCATCGTGAAAAATCTTGGATTCCAAATTATTTACTGGTGTGGCATAGAACATGTGACTTTTAATTATATCCTTTACTAACTCATTTTTATCTGTAGGAAAATTTATAGATTTAAGTATTTTATCGCAATTTTCAATGGCAACATCTGAATGATCCTTACCTTTTTGACTATACGGCTTAAAAGCTCCTATGTCATGTAAGTAAGCTGCAGCATATAAGGCATCCATATCAATATCAATTTGTTCCTCTTTTGCTAACTCTAAGGATAGCTCAAATATACGGGTAAAATGGGAGAATCCCCAGGCGGGGTGTTTAAAATCTTTTACAATTTCTAATAGTTTTTCCTTCCACATTTAATATCTACTCAATTAAAGATGTATCAATTTTAAAGGATGCAATTACATGAGGATCTAATGTTATTTCAAGTATATTCTTATTGAAGTTATTAATCTCTGCTTTAATTTCATTTTTAGGAGCCTCTTCTAAGAAATTCACTAATTCGGCTTTTCTTATTGATATTTTTTCATAGAATGTTAAACGTCCCTTCTGAGGAATGGAGGAGATATTATAAACTCTTATAATTAAATGCTCTCCTACCTCTGCTTTTTTCATACAACTTAATACTATACTTTTATTGTCTATCTCAAGAAAACTCAATGTTGGTGGAAGGTATGATTCTAGTTGTCTTGGTTTAGCTTTATAGAAAAAAGAAAGTATTCCTGAACGCTTTAAAATTATTTTATCTGAGACTCTTATGGGACTTTGAACCATCGCTGGGAAGATCGGTTTAAGTGGATTATTAAATTCCTTTCCTCTTTGATGAATATCTGATTCTAACCAGTTTGGCTCTGAAGAAGTAATTATTGATAATTCAAAACTATGTTTTCCAAGACATTGTGCTCCAGGTGTTTTAAAGCCAGGTCCGGCGTGAGTAAATCTAGTATGAATATCATCTCGAGATAACCATTCAATGCACCTTAGAAGAGTGATGGCGAAAGTGATTGACTTATCTTCATTAATTACAGTTTCATATTCAGGCAACCCTTTATTTAAAACTGCAAATGTCCTTGTCTTGTTACTTACTGATATAAAATCTTTCTGATGATTTGTGGGGAGAGGTTTTTGTGCCCATTTATCGGCTTCAGGTAAATTAACTAATCTTGGAACAACATAAAAATGCCCATCAGCATAAACTTTATCAGATTTTATTTTAGTAGGAAATAAGACACGAATTCTATGATCTCTACTACTATTTTCCAGTTCTATCCTGAAGTTAATCCGCTTTATATTTCTATATAACGAAATATATATTGTTAATTTATTATCTACTAGCCAATCTTTTCGATTATAGCGATCCTCAGTTAATGAATGAGGGAGTTTTAAATTTAATCTTAATTTATATGTTTTCTGTGTTGGACCATCAACATAAACAGATCTTTCAAAAACTGCGGCATCTTCGGTTGTAAAACTTAAATCTGTTTGATTGTTTTTAGGACCTGAGAAATCATACTCATCCCCCCAATCTCCTACATCTTCAAGTTCACAAACTTTTTCATATGTTATACCAGTTTCTTTGTCAGTAACGTTAATGATGCCATTGGATGCTATAGTCACTTGGTAATGCTTATTCTCTAGGAAATCTCCTGTAATTTTAAAATTGTCTGGTTTAGCTATATAAGTATTTTCAGATTTTGAAGAAATAACATAAAACAACTTATATCCACATGCGGGAACCTCTGCGATAAAACTAATTTTATGACTAACACTTATCTCTCGAGTAAATCTAGGGATTTCTTCGACATTAGAATGTTGAACTTGAATTTCATTATCATTAGAATCAAATATCTTGATATTATAAGGTAACTTTCCACCTTTAGTGTTTTGTGAAATAGTATTAAATTCTACAACATCTCGCCGTTTCCAAGGAAGTGGATTGTATACGAATAAAACATTACGATTTTTATTATTTTGATTAATGCTAATAAGATTGGCTAAATATAGAAATGAGTTTTTAAATACTTCATTAGCAATTTGTTCTGCCCAATCGAATCTTGTCTTCATTTCATTATGCACCTCATCAATTGAACAGCCGCAAATGCTATCATGCGGCGCATTTTTTTGTAACCACTTCAATCCTGTCAAAACATAATCTTTTGGATAATGAAATTTATTGTATTTATCAAGAATCCCCGTTATTGTTGAGATTGGTTCAGTATATTTTTCATAGAGATATTCAATAGCAGTATTTCTTTGCTTTATCCACATTCTAGCAGAAAATACTCCTGATAATAAGTGTGAATATCTCCCTCCTCTTAATTCTCCTTGAAATTCTTTTAGTTTCGGATTTGCTTCTAACACCTTACTAATATAATATTCGAAATCAGCTTGCACCATTTCTACTTCTGGATGTAATTGATTCCATTGTTTTACTATTTCGGGGATTTCAGGCAGAGCTTCATGATGATCTGAACCATTATTTAGAAGAATATTAGGAGTACATATATAAATTTCAAATTTTTTCACTAAATAATTAATATTTTTTAAAGCTCTTTTGTAAGTCCCATTAGATTTCCTAGTATTTAGAGCTTCTATTGAACCGTAACCAAATATTAAGTGAATAGCTAAAATGGAAGCTGCTTTTCCAGGGGCATTCCATATAAACTCCATATTCAAATTGTTTTCTTCAAATTCATTTCCAAAACCACGCCAAAATAGAATAGAAGGGATCTCAAATCCTTTTAATATCTGAGGTATTTGAGCTATATGACCAAATGGATCGGGTATATACCCTGCCTTCATTATCCTGCCAAATTGACGCCCAATCTGATGACCAATCATGAGATTCCTTATTAATGATTCACCGCTCACTAAAAATTCATCGGGTAAGACATACATTGGGCCAATAGAAAGCCTTCCCTCTTTTACATATTTTATGATTACGTTTTTCATATCAGGCCTTACTTCTAAATAATCTTCTAAAGGAATTACTTGCCCATCTAGTGTGAAATTTCTATAGTTAGGGTCATTATTAAGAATATCGATTAAATTGTCCATCATAATTACAAGTCGAGCTCGGAATTCCTGATAAGGAATAAACCATTCGCGATCCCAATGAGTTTCAGGAACAATTATTATTTTATTTGCTTTCATCTCAAATACACTTTATAAATAATCTTTACTTGACAATCAAAAAGAATAGTTTTATAAAAATTAATTGAATAAAAAGAATACAAAATTTGTACTTCTTTAAATTATGCCATTAACAAGCTGTAGATCTACTCAATCTCGATTATATTAATGATATTCAAATAGAGACTTCCCTACTACACTAGAATCAGGAGTTAAACCTAATAAAGCTAATAATGTAGGTACAATGTCCGTTGTTTTACAATAAGGTAAATGTAATTTGGGAATTTCAGGTGCCCCTCCAATTATTAAAGGGACCGTCATTGAATTTTTAAGAGCTATATCATGAGTATAAAGAGAATTACCCATAGTTTTTCCATGTTCATAATTAAAATTATACTCCCCAATTGTAGAAACCATTAAATCACATGCTCGAGGATTTTTAAAAAATCGAGGAAGTTGATCAATTAAACAGGTAAATTCAATTTGAGAAATTGCAGAAAGCCATTCATCAATAGTATGTTCCTTATTATCAAGTAAAGTTTGGTTACCTTCATCCTTTTCATATCCAAATAAATCTTTATTCTCAAAAGTATATTTACTTTTTTGTATTTTCCCACTTCCGAAGTATTCAATTTTTCCTTTTATAATTTTTCCAGTTTTTTCTTCTCTTCGCTCTAAATATATAATACCTTTATTGGGTGTATTGTCATCATCTTTATAATATATTAATTTTACCCCTGGAATTTCCCACAAGGTTTTAAATAAGTTTAATTTATTTCTTTTTACTCCACTTGTCTTATAATTCATCATCTGAGCTATTGTTGGGTGATGATGCCAAGTTTCTCCACGAAAATTAAAAAATCCAACACCACCGAAATTTGAATCAAAATCTCCTAATCCCGTTTTTGGGTTATATGGGAGTAACCCTTTATTTAGGAAAAAAGGCTCAAGATCGTAAAATTTTTCCGCTTTATAATTGCCGTGATCTGATGTTATACAGATAGCAGTATCTTCATAATATCCCATCTGTTTGAGTGCTTTAATTAAAGATCCTATATATTCGTCACACTTGAAAACAAGATCTATATAATCTGGATGATCAAATCCTTTTTCATGCATATAGCTATCTGTTTGAGGGACATAGCCCACCGTAATTATAGGAGCTTCATTACTAGGAAAAAAAGTGTTTGGTTTTCTATAAACGTCTTCAATCTTTTTAAATATTAAATCAACATTGAATTCCTTTGGAATAGGGAATAAAGAACCTCGATATAAGAAATTTATGACACTTAAAAGATTACCATCATCTACCTGTTCAAATATCGTTTTAACATTGGTCCCAATATCTTTATTAATACTAAATACGTCACGTCTTTCACTATAATTACGAATAAAAGGTGGCTTTTTTCTCTCAGATGGGGGATCTGTTCGATTAATCCAATGATAACTTGGTACACCACTTCCTTCTTTAGTATAATATCCCGAATATGCACCTGTAATAATATTTGAATAACATGGCAGTGTAACACTTGGAAAAGATGTGACACAATTTTCGCTTGTAATCCCACTATTTGCAAGGCGTGAAATATTTGGAAGCTTTCCCTGTTCTATCCATTTAAAAAGGTGTTCTGCGCGAACATCATCAAAAATAATTAATATAACGTGGTTAACTTTAGCACTTCGAGTCATGTTTATCTAATATTTGATAATAATTTATATAAATTCTAAATAGAATATTGTTGTATAGAATTTTAATTTTTAAGTAGGTATTTAGTGATAATATTGTTTGATGTTCAAGAACCGGATATATACTTTAAATCATCAGAAAACATGGAGGAACTTGAAGATAACTCGATTCAATTAATATTAACTTCACCACCCTATGGAAAGATTAAAAATTACGGAGGTTCAGAAGAACAAATCGGGTATTATGATTCATTTGAAGAATATTTCTTAAGATTAACAAATGTATGGAAGGAGTGTTACCGCGTTCTGGAACCACAATGTCGATTAATAATTAATATTGGAGACCAATATCTTAGAACGGCACAGTATGGGAGATATCGCATCTTACCTATATTTAGTAGGATTATCAATAGCGCGATATCGCTAGGATTTGATTTTTTAGGGGATATTATATGGCAAAAAATCAGTACAACCAATACAACTGGAGGATGTTCGCTAATGGGATCTATTTATTACCCTAGAAATGGTTTACTAACCTTTGATTATGAACATATTCTCATCTTCAAAAAACATGAAGGAAAAGGGAGGACCATTGATCACCAAAGAAAGGAATTATCGAAAATCTCATTAAGTGAGTGGAAAAAATGGTATATTGGACATTGGAAATTTCCTGGAATTGTTCAAAAAGAACATATTGCCATGTTCCCTGAAGAATTGCCTTATCGAATAATCAGAATGTTCTCTTTAATTGGGGATGTAATATTAGATCCCTTTGTTGGTTCGGGGACAACCTTAAAAGTTGCTAAAGCTTTGTTTAGGAAAGGTATTGGTTATGAAATAAACGAAAGTTATAAGAATACAATTGAAGCCAAGGTTAAAGAGGGAAACATTGGTTATTTTAAAGACTATCAGTTTTTACTTTTCTCTATTTTTCAAAAGGCAATGAACAGACATTTTAAGATTTCTTTTAAAAAACAGAAGCAGAAAGGTATACTAATCTTAGAAAGTAATAATGGAACAGAATTGATTTTAGATTATATGTTAATCAATTCTGGCGCTTCTAATACAGATTCAATTTTAAGGGATTTGGAAATAAAATTAGAAGAAAATACACTTCAGAACTATTTAAAAGGGAAAGAGGGATGGGGTAAATTTACTAAATATATAATAGTTGTTAATTCACATACTTATTCAGAAAATAAGAGGATAAAAAAGTGTTTTAATAACTATATTGAAGAAATACGATTACCAAAAAAAATAGAAATTTTTTCATATGAGGAATTTATATCAGAGGATTTTAAAATGGGAGAACTGTTTGGGTTAATTTGATTAGAGCACGGATTAAGAAACAGTTTCTAGGAATTTATAGGCAATATACAGAAAACCTTCTAATACATTTTCTCCTGTCTTTGCGCTTGTTAATATATAATTAAAACCTTTTTTTTCAGCAATTTCTTTTATTTGATCCTCACTTATAACTATATCATCTACCAAGTCGGATTTGTTTCCTATCAATATAACATTTATATCCTTGGTAATATGATCTTTTACGTCATTATACCAAGATTCAATACTGTCAAGGTTATTTGCACGCGTTCTATCTATTACAATAAACGCCGAATTGGCTCCACTATAGAATCTTTTTCTGTATGGTGCCATTTGTATCATCTGTCCTCCAATATCCCAAATAACAAATTCAATTTTAGTATTCTCACTAATATTTATTGACTTTTGAGAGATTTCGACTCCTATAGTTGAACTATAACTCTCTTTAAAAGTATTTTCTACAAATCTCATCACTAATGACGTTTTTCCCACCTTATAATTACCAGTAAGTATTAATTTTACCGGAAACTCACCAGTTGGAATCTTTCCGTCCTTAGATTTAGCTAATACTCTTAGGAGAGCTGGAATTTCAAGAGAAACATTTTCATTTCCTTCAAGCAATAATTCTATTTTCCCGGCAATATGCTCGGAATAAACTCTAAGCTCAGTCTCAGAAGTGTTGAGTTCTGAGATTGTTAAAAGAATTGATTTTAGACCCATAGAACAGTAGGCAAATTTTCTACTCCCAATTGTTGTAATATTAAAAAAACTCGTTTCTCTATCGAATTCTCCCCTAATTCTTTCAATGTAGCTATCAATAGTAGCTGCAATTGCACCTAAAACCAAATCTTCTCCCGCTTCTCCTCCGCTTTCTGAAGTTATGACTAAACCGTCCCTATCAGTTATTATAACTTCAATAACGCCATCCACATCGTTCATGTAACTCTTTAATAGTTTCCTCAAGTTGTTCCGTAAAACAATATTTCACCTATTTTAACGTCCTTCCTTTAGCTCCCTTAGCAGAATATAATTTAAAATTTTTTTAATAACTGATAAATTTATGTTTTTAATGTTATAAATTTTGTTAGTTTTACTTCTTTTCCCTTCAGATTAGAAAACGTAAAAAACTCAATTTAACATAATGTTACAAGTACGATCCAAGGAATGTAATATTGCAGTTAACAATATATAGTCTTGAAGAATCTGATTTAGAATCATAATAGAAAAAAAAGGCTTAGCAGAGTTAAAACCTTAAAATTACTTTTTCTCTATACTCAGTTTATTTGAAATTTTTATGGAAAATCCAGACTCGAGCAGAGTATTCATCAAATAACTTTCCATAGATGGATTTTTTATTTGAATCATCATTCAGGATTTATGTTAGTGGCAATCTTCTGCTTCTTGGCGATTAATTTTTATAAATGCTACTTCTTGTAAATTTCTCTGTTCAGATCTGATGGATCTGTTCACTTGATGTAAATGTTTCATTGCATTTTTCTTTCCTTCTTTTATATTCCCAATAAGTTCATCTTTATTGAGCCCACCAGAAATTACTAAAGCAGTTTGAAAAGAGTGATCTGGTTCAATAGTTTTAAACTCAATCTGTAGGGCGGATAATATTTCTCCTTCCCCTTTGTGGAGCGTATTAGAGAGATTTAATCTTTCTCTATCTATTTTAAAATCTTTTGTTAAGGATGTTTCGAAGTATGTTGATTTAGAGATTGGAGAAAATCCACCATATAAGCCTGTTTTGTCATACTGGTAAATTATGTCATTTTCTTCATCGTATCCAGATAAATCATTGTCGTAACCTGCAAGGCCATTTATATCGAAATCAAAAACAAAATACATCGAAAAATCTTTCATAGAAAAATCCGAAATATTTTTGATTGTGAAAAAGGTGTTAATATAGGGTACTTTCGGTGCGTTGAAAATATCATTGTAAACACGAACAAATTGCTTCTTTTCTAAAGGCATAGGTGCTAATGTTTCTTCTTGTATCAATCTTCTAAGGTACTCTGTTATATTGAAATCAAGAGTTACTCTACTTATAGCAGTACCCTTTCTTGTGTTTACCATGTTATATATTGGTGTAGGTTCTATATTTTTCAGTATTACTGGAATTGATCCAATTTTCTTTCCTTCTAATTTAAAACTAAACCATGGACCTGTCAACTCTTGTTCACTAAGATATATGAGATATTTTCCCTTGTATGTAAGTTCTTTTATTGAAAAACCCATAATATATCCAGCAGAGTTTCAAATAGCCAAAACATCGTGCCAATTTATTTTTAATACTATATTTTTAACCTCCTTTAATTAATTGTATTTTTCTATCTATCATATTGAATAAATAACCTAATATTTAAGAGAAGGTAAATCTATAAAAAAGTTTCTATTGAAAAGATTAGAGGTTTTCGATAACTCTGTAAGCGATGTATAAGAAAGCATCATTCACATGCTCTCCTGTTTTTGCAGAGGTTAAGATATAGTGGAAATCAAACTTTTTAGCAATATCTCTGATTTCTTCTTCACTAATAACAATTTCATCAAGTAAATCGGATTTATTTCCAACTATAACGATGGGGATATTTCTTTGTAGCGATTTGTTAATATCTTTATACCACTTTTCAATACTGTCTAAGTTACCCGCGCGAGTTCTATCTATTACTATTAAAGCAGCATTAGCACCATTGTAGAACCTTGCTCTATAGGTTGCCATTTGTTGAGTTTGTCCGGCTATATCCCAGATAATGAAATTCATTTTAGTAGTATTACTCAGATTAAGTGTTTTCTTCGAAATCTGGACTCCAAGTGTAGATATATAATCTTTCCCAAATTTATTTTCTACAAATCGTAAGATTAGTGATGTCTTTCCAACAGAGTAGTCACCTGTGAGTATTATTTTATTTGAATATTCTCCACCCATTCTAGGAAGTGCCCCTCTTCGAGTTTTTGCTAAAGCTTTAATTATTTCAGGGATCTGTGGTGAAACTTCCTCATTTCCATCCAAAACTAGTTCTATTTTACCTGCAACATGTTCAGAATAAACTCTTAATTCAGTATCGGATGCTATTTGATTTGTAACGGTTGTAAGTATTGATTGAGGACCTTGAGAACAAAATGCAAATTTTTTATCTCCCGTTTCTGTGATATTAAAAAAATTACCTTGGGTCCCAAATTCAGTCTTAATTCTATCAATATAAGTGTCTAGAATTGCTGAAAGGGCTCCTATTATGGAATCAGATTCTTCCTCATCTCCTTCTTTAAATTGTGAAGCGATGATGAATCCGTCTCTATCACATATCGCTACTCCCAAAATCCCATCGATTTCGTCGAAATAATGTTTTAGAATTACTTTAAGGATTTTTAAACTCGGAAGCATTTCATCAGTTCAATCAATAGTTTAGTATATTAAGAATATGACATCCTTAATATAAACCTAGCTATTTGGATAATATGTTAATCATATTTAGGAGATATATTAATATTATAATGTTTTATATTTTGTTTTCAACTTCTTTTTATACATGATAGAAGAAAATATCTATAGAGATAGTGACAGTAATATCGTAAAATATGAGGAAAATATCGCTAAAATCCTAAATCGTGCAGTAAATTTATTTAAAAAGACAAATTTAACCGAACTTGCTGACAAGTGGGATAGGATTTTAAAAACTATCAATTCGAAGAAACGAGGCTAATTGAATCTTAACTAAAATGTAATTTTTTTCATTTTTATAGATAAAGCATTAGTTCGTCAAAGAACTCATAAAGTTCCATATGTATTCTCTCTCATTATTGGCGATATTATATAAATCAAATACTAATGAATCAATTTTTTTTTGATTTGATTCTATTTTTTCTTTATTAATTAGAGATTTTTTAACGTATCTAACAATATTATTGGCTTTTTCAAGTTCAATGTTGGAAGACGGAATTTTTATCGGTAAATCTTTGATTTTTTCAATTAGAATTCTAGGAAAGAGTTTCTTATATGAACCAAATGACTTAATAAAATAATATGATAATAACGTTGAGTTAATAATTCCCAAAAGGTAGAGATCGTTTAATTCTGGAATAGGAGACCCTGAAATTTTAAGATTGTAAAAGGATTGGGAAGTTAGGGATAGGTTATTATCATAAGTGGCACATATTAAATTATTTTGACTTAATTGCCTTATGATGATGCGATCATGGTAATTATCTAAAGTTTTATAGTTAATTCCGGTTTTAGAAATATCAATATATTTATACTTGTTTTTCTGATATCGATTTATTGAAGAAAGGAACAATTTATAATTGTTTCCGGAGTCACGTGGGATTGAGTCATGGATAATCTTTTCTTTATTTTCCAGCTTGAAATGAGTAGAACATTTGCGACATACTAACTTTTTTTTTGGAAGTGGGAAATATTTTTTACAATTATCACAAAAGATTATCTCTCCTAATTTAGTTAGTTCAACCCCTCTAAACAGTATAATTTTAAAATCTTTTCTTTGAATAAGGTCGTTTATAGTTTGAAAATTCTCATTTAATTTCTCAATAATAGAATTATCAGTGTTATTCAAATGAATTAAGAATTTATGGTCCCATTTTTTTAAACTTTCCTGTTGAATCATTTGTTCTTGTAAATCTGATGACTGAATTTTAATCTGGTTTTTCAATCGATTTGATTCATCGTTCTCTTTTTGTAATATAATTATAATATTAGAAACAACGGGATCATCAAATTTTGGTCCAGAATGATAAATCTTCTTAATCCTTGATGTATTATATATAAATTTTCTAATAACTGAGCGATTTGTTAAGGCTAAAAGAGAATCAGGGACAATATATCCCAAATAACCTCCATTCTTCAAAACTTCGATACCTATTTCTATAAAAATCTGGAAATAATCATATTGTCCCTCGCTTGTTCGAAAATCTCCTTTTTCAATAATTTCTTTGCTTTCATCTGGAATATCTCTGATAAACAAATAGGGTGGATTTCCTATAACAAAATCATAAGTTTCTAGTTTATCTAATAATAAGGCATTAGTGCATTTTATATAAAACTGAGGTAGGTGATAATTCATATCTGATGTTTTAATATGCTTGTAAATCTTAAATAGTGAAAGATGGATGTTGATTTGGCATAAGATACAAGCTACTCCTTTTATATCTACTCCGTATATATTATTCTTAACATGATCAATAATAGACTTAGCTTCCTTAACGTTTAACTCCGAAATCTTTTTCCGCTTGTATTTAGAAAGTAATCTCCTAATTAATCTTCTTACAGCCTCAATAAGAAAACTTCCGGACCCACAGCTAATATCGATTATCTTTTTTGATTCATTTATATTGTAATTTTCATAGCCTATTGCATCCAAAATATAATTAACTACAGAAAAAGGTGTATAAAATTCACCTAACTTCTTCTTTTCTTCATGAATTAGAGTTTTCTCATAAATATCTCCAAAAAGATCAAATTTAAAACCAACTATGCTGTCTTCCTCTGGAAGATTTAATTTTCCTTTAAATACATATAGTTTCTCGATTACAGAATTTAATAGATTAAGTTCATTATTATCATCTGCCCTTAACTTATAATCATCTATTAAGTTTTGGATTAAATTTTCTTGATCCAAATAATCGATGAAATCTTGCATAATTTATAATTAATGATTACTTGCTTTAAAGATAAGTCCTTAAATTATATCTTTATTTTTATTTGCGAATTAATAGAACTAAAAAAAACCTAAAAAGAATTGTAAAATATATGTTTAAAACATATTTAAATAATATTGAACTATATGATTCATTATTAAGAATTAGAAATTCCTAATCTCATAGAATATTTATATTATGATAATTAGTATCCTTCTGATATTTACATCAGTAATTATCTCTACAATAGGCACTATTTTTGTTTACAGAAATCGAGAGAACTTTGGAAATTCACTTAATGTTGTTTTAAATATCCTCATCTATCTGTTTTTGGGTATATTCTTTTTCAGTACCTATTATCTTTCAACATATTCTTTTATATCAGAGGAAATTTCCCTTATTTTATGGCACTTATCAATAGTGTTTTGGATCTTTTCGTTAAGCATGCTAAATATTATCCACCGGTTTATAATTAAATTAGAAGAAAAAGGAATATTTACTACTATTTTTTATTCCCTAATAATAGGGATAATTTTGGGTTTAAATTTTCTTTCCGATTCTTTTGAAGTGAGAATAGTGAGTAGCAATTACACATTTATCTTTCATAATTCACTTCTACTAATTTTACTTTTAACTTATAATTCAATTGTGTTTAGTTTAATGTGGTATAATCTGCTTAGATATTTCTCAAGAATTCGCGATAAGAAATCACGTATGCTTTTAAGTATTCTTACTTTTCAGTTTTCATTCTTAATATTTTTGTATTCTATTTATATTATTACTCAAAGTATAATTGTTAGAGCCGTGTTTATAGGTATCTACTTGACAGGAGCAATTTTTGCTACCTATATTATTATCAAAAAACCTTCTCTATTCATAGAACTTACCAACCGAATTCATGATTTCATTATTTTTCATAAGAGCGGAATTCTATTATATTCATACAATTTCGAAACTGGAGAGGAAACTGATGAGTCCCTCTTGAAGGGGTCAATACTAATTGGGATTAATCACATTCTCTCCAATTTTATTGATAAAAAAGATCAATTGAATCTAATTAAAATGAAGAATAGAGATATCATTCTCGAGTATGATAAGCTTCTCGGATTTGCATTGCTTTTAACTACGAATCATAAGAATTCTTTTATAGATAAAGCAGTAAGTAAGTTTATGAGCAAATTTGTTTCTTTAAATCAAAAAACATTAATGAGTTTAAGCGGGTTAATTGATGTTTCAGAATTTTCAAATACTCGGGAATTAATCTCTGAATTTTTTAATCCATTTCTCCTTAATCAAAAATAATTATAATATTAATCCTGTTTTTATAATTATGAGATAGATTAGATTTAAAAAGAATTATATTTATGAACTACTGTTCTATATTCATTAATAAAATTAATTTTTAATCGAAATCAAACGTATAACTATCTTTAATTATAAAACTTCGATCATGCAGATTTTTTTCTTGATAGCATTAATTATTGGATATACATGTATACTTCTTGTAACCATATATATATTAATCCATTTAGTGCGTTATCATCACAATTATGGAATAAAAACAATAGCGGCTTTAAATTTTCTAATAATATTTGATGCTGTAATAATTTATTCAACCCTTTTTCTATTGTCGAGTATATTTTTCTTTTCTGAAGTTGTTAACCTTATCCTTTGGAAACTTTCAATTATTTTTGGTTTTGTTAGTCTATTACTGACGTCAATTACTTACACTTTTTTGGTAAAAAATAAGAAAATCTCATATTTTCCATTAATTTATTTTATTTCCCTTTTTGGTTTTTTAATCGGTTCTCTTTTCTCCTCTAATTCTATTCAATTTAGTACTTCTTCCTCTAATATTACTTACAAGGTCAATCTTACCATCGGGATCATTATCGTTCTATTTCAAATTTCTGTTATAATTTATTGCCTTATCCTTTCCATTATTAGTTATTATAAAGCAAGGAGTAAAGAGAATGTTAAAGAGTTATTCATTAATGTAGTTATTTTATCAATCCCAATCTTTATGTACATTCTGTATATTGCTTATCAATATTCAATTTTTAGAAATTTGCATATATTTTTATTATGGGTAAATATTTTAGGATTCTGTATAATGTTAGTAAAAAAGCCCGAGATGTTTTTAGAAATGACGACAAGAATATATTTTATAAACATCTACCATAAATCAGGGATTTTACTATACTCTTACGAATTTACCACATCTAATCGTGAAAATGATTCTACTATATGGGGTAATATTCTTATCGGAATTAATCATATCCTTTCTGAATTTGTTAACACAAAAGATCAAATTGAGGTTCTCCAAACAGAAAATTCAGATATAATTGTAAACTATGATGAATTCGGATTCGCTGTTGTTTTAATAACTAACAATCAAAATGCGATTTTAAAAAAACTAATGGATAACTTCGCTCAAGAATTTAGAGCTCAGTATAAAAAAGAACTAATTGAGATTCAAGATTTAAATAAATTGATTAATGTTTCAGATTTTAATGAAACAAAAGAGATTGTGGAAAGACATTTTCACAACTATTTAGCATAAAACAAAAAGTACTCTCTAACAATTCTCTTTTTAAAATTGGACTACAGAAATCTTATATTAATTTTGGTTTAAGCTTAAATATAAGTAAAAACAAAATTATTTATAAAAAAAATAGGTTAAAAAAAATGAAATTTTGTCCCAGTTGTGGAGAAAAATTAGAGGAAGATTCTAAGTTTTGCATTTCCTGTGGTTCTGACTTAAAAGCTCACTTAGAAACACCTGGATCAATCCCTGTTCAAATGATTTCAGCAAAAAAAACTGTAACTCCTGAAGGTGTAGTATATGCAGATTTCTGGCCGAGACTAGTGGCAATCATTCTAGATGGTATAATCATATCGATTATTGGTTCTTCCATATCGTGGATGATTAATCCATTCAATATTCTAGATCCATGGGGTATAGCATTTAACTGGTTAAATAATCTAATTAGCTATGTTATAGGATTTATTTATTTTTGGGGCTTAGAATCATTCAATTCGGGCCAAACGCTCGGTAAGATGGCAATGAGGTTGAGAACTGTTGATGCAAATACATTTCAAGTAGCTGACCCAGGTAAGAATGCAATTAATAGTTTAGCTAAACCAAGTGGATTACTGATATTAGATTTAATTATCGGTTTAATATCCAAAGCAGGGGATCCACAAAAAAGAATTCGAATACTTCAAAGTATCTCAGAAACCGCAGTTATAGTTGTAAAATAAGAATTTATGCGAACTATCTCCAAAATAAATCTTTTTTCTTTCTTTTTATTTTTAGTTAGTTAATCAAAAATCCATCAGTATCTATAAATTTAAAAGTGTGAATTTTCATGTACTAGCTCAGAGCATAATATTTTATTATCTAACACAATTTTAGAGGAGGTCAAATTTTAGAAATGGAACAATATCAAGATTTGGATTGGGGCCGGGATTGGAAATTGATTGTTGATATTTTTGATACTATTGATCACATGAAATCTTTATTTAACGAATTAGATGTATCGTATTTACGAGAGATGCAACAAAAGATTTTAATCCTAAACCTCGAAAAATATGCATGTTCTTTACAGAATTATATTATTGAGAAATATTCGAGAGATAATTAAGATCCCTCCAAGAAATTCAATCTTTTTAGTTTTCTTTTCCTTGCTTTGATAATTAATACACAATAATGTCAAACATCTTATTCTTTAATATTAATAAAAGATAGATGATACTTTCAAATACTCATAAATAGGAGCAACAGCACCCGTGACTCTAGCTGGACTTTTGACGCAAATTAACGCTGAAATTATTGGAGGTATTGTACTCACACAATTTTTTAATTCAGGGGCACCAGTGTTTTTTGGAACCGTTTCCACCATAACAGATATGAGATCTGGAAATACTGCTTTAGGTTCAATTGAAACAGGTCTTATTACCACAGCAATTGCTCAATTAGCTCGATTTTATAATATTCCCTCTAGAGGTCCCGGAGGTATAACTGATTCGAAAGTGCTTGATGTTCAGTGTGGTTTCGAACGACTACAAACACTTTTAGTGGCAGCCCAAGCAGGGATTAATTATATTACGTGTGCTGGAACATTCGAAGAAACGTTAGTAGAGGCGCTAGAGCTTCTTGTAATTGATGATGAGTTAGTGGATATTGTAAAGCGTCTACTAGAAGGGATTGATGTAAGCGAAGAAACTATTGGGTTAGATGTAATTAAAAAGGTAGTTTCTAATCCAAAAAAAGGAGTGAACTACCTCGGTGAAGCTCATACACGCAAGTTTATGCGAAAAGAGCTTTTTATACCTACTTTAATTGATAGAAATAGGCGATCAACATGGCGCAAAAAAGGATCAAAAGATATAATTGCATTAGCAGGAGAAAAAGTAGAGAAAATACTCGTATCATTCTCTCCACCAGAAGTGGATAGAGAAATTGAAACAAAATTACTAGACTATGTTAAAACTGTTGAAAAAAGAACATTAGAAGATTATAAAATCGCTGAGGGAATATCTGCTGGAAATATCTCTCTCCCAGGTATTGATGTAAAAGTTGAAGATAAATAAGGTATAAAATAACATACACTTACTTTTTTATTTCTTTGAAGAATTTAATAAAATCAATCCTTAACATAAGATATACAGTTATAACTGTAAAATATAATGTAATAATACTAAAAATCCAGTTTTCTCCCCCCAAAAAGCTGCATATATTTACCAGATTATAAGCAAATATTAGCATTAAGCCTAATTTCCCAAGCCAAACCCAGAAGATCGTTTTTTTTACACTATATCTAATTAATCCTAAAGGAATTGTAATCATATCATCATTTAAAGGAGTAAATCCAAAGAGAAAGATAAGAAAAGGGGCTAGTTTTGGATGATCTACCAAATATTGTTGATATCCTTTTAAATTTTCTATACGAGTTTCAGATATGAATTCAGACGCTCCTCTTCCTACAATATACCCTCCCATTTCTCCAACTAAACAGCCTAATGCTGCGATAAATCCGATTAAAAGTGGGATAAATATATTCATCTGTAGAAAAGGTTGTGATGAAAAACACACAACAAATATATACGGTGTTGGAACTGGGAGTAGATTACCTATCACACAAACCCAAAATGTTATTAACAATCCTGTTCCTAAATCCTGAAAGGGGGCAAGTTTAGAAATATTCTCTATCGCTTCTCGATGAGCTTCATTTAACAACAGATCTAATGATAATATTGATATTATAATTATTAAGGTGAGGAATACAAAATCGATTTTCTTAAATTTCAATATGAATCGAACTTTTTGATATATTAAGTTAAATAAAAGAGTTTTAATTAAATATTTATTGATTTAAATAATCCTTAAGGTAGTGAGATGGAAACAAATATTATGCCAATTAGAATGCTTATAACAATTAAAAATATGATGCTAAGACCTAAAATAGTTCGCTTCTTCTGTCTTCTCTTGGAAATTATTCTTTTTCTTTGAGTAGGTCTTCTTTTTGCATTGATCAATGGTATCCCATTCCTCATGTTCAAGACAAAATCCTAATTCTGATTACTCTCATCATTAACTTTCTCTAGAAGTTCGGTTAACACAACTTTATTATAGGAGAAAAGCATTCTAGGGGTGTATTTCTCAGCAAGATAAGGACCATCTTCGACTTCCTCTTTCAAAGGGAATAGTTGTTTTTCTTTTATAACTGAACCTAAATAATCTCTCTCATATTCTTTATAACCGAAGACTTGATTCTTTACAATGACCATTTTTCTCCTAAAACCTTCGGGTAAGCCCATTTTTTCTAATAATAATAATATTTTTTCCCTCGACAAAGATTTGAGTAACTGAATATTTTCTTCAGTTTCCTGATACGCAGGTCCTGTTTGCGTTTCTGCATAACTAATTTCTTTTTCTAAACCCGCCATTACCTTGAAGACGTCTGTTTCATTACCCTCATCAACAGCTGTAATTTTAAATGCAATTCCATGCCGATCTCTAATACTTGGGGCTATTTTTGCAGATATAAATTTCATTCTGGTGGTAACATTATTACCTTGCCAGACCCATACCCTGTACCTTTTATGATCAACAAAAAGAAGGATAAAATCTGAATCGAGCAATTCATATAATTGTACATCTTCTTCCAATTCTAACTCTTGAAATTCACTTAGCTGATCATTGAATTGAAAAACTAGGATTTTTTCTTTTTCTATATCTGGTGGAATAGCATCTGACATAATTTTAGCTCAAAAGGTCTTCAATATATAATACAATATAATTTTATCAATATATTATTTTTACTGAAAACCATCTCTATAAGTCTCATTGTAAACTTAAATATCACTAACTTCAACTTTCATTAATATTTATTTAATATTTAAATTAATCAAAAAGGCTCCTCAAGAAAAGTTATAAGCGATTTTAAGAACTTGTCCCGTTCTTCTACAAATGGGACATGAGCACTGTTTTCAAAGACATTAAATTGTGTGTTTGGTATTAAATTAGCTATAATCTCTCCATTTTGAAAAGGGACAAGCCTATCTTTTCTTCCATGCATAACACAAGTTGGTGTCTTTATAGTTTTTAATCTGTCACATACATCAAAATCACCAATTGCTTTTAGTTGACGATTATAACTTTTATTTGAAGTCTGTACTTTAGTCATATTTTTTATAGCAATTTCGACTATTTTAGGATGATTAGTTAAAAATTCAGTTGTGTAAAATATTGATAACATATTTTTTGCTATTTTTTCTGGAGATAAGTTCTTCCTTGGAGTTTGTAAAATTTCCAATACTTCTGTAGAAACTGGAACATCTTTAGAACGTCCACAGCTCGCAGAACATAAAACTAACTTCTTAACCATTGAAGGGTGCTTTAATGATAATCCTTGAGCGATTCTACCTCCCATTGAATGTCCAAAAATATGTGCGGAGTTGATCTTTAGAGCATTCATTAAGCCAAATGCATCGTCTATTAATGTTTCTATTGTAAAATCTCTATCTGGTGCTTCAGTTTTCCCCGTACCTCTATTATCAAACACAACAACCCTAAAATGGTTGGATATTTTTCCAAGTAGTGACTTTCCCCACCAATCAATATTACTTTCAAGCCCTAAAATCATGATAAGGGGGAACCCTTCTCCATAAATCTCGTGATTTATTTGAACATCATTAACTTTTATTTTTGGCATTGTTTAACATTGTGGGTTTTATATAAATCGAAGAATAAATGCGGGAAGGGGGATTTGAACTCCCGAACTCCTACGAGACTGGATTCTGAGTCCAGCGCCGTAGACCAGACTTGGCTATTCCCGCATGATAATATTTTTCTTTTTTTCAGATATCTTGTAAAATGCTTAAGAGCTTAAAAATGCTTTTTGATAAAATCAGTACACATATCATTTATTATTCGCAATTAATTTATCAAGTTTTTGAGTAGTATAGATACGTTATTTGCCCAATATATATATATAACATAAAATCCTAGTGTTTTTATTTAGACTCTTACAATTATTAAGTATAAATAAAAATGGTCACAATGATGGAAATAAATAAAACAACAAAAATTCTGCCCATAATTGATAAATATCCGAAAGTTTACGATGATCTTTTAAAACTTTCTTCAAAAACAAAACGATTAAAAAATCCAATTGTTAGGAGAACTATTGGAAAAAAGGCTACATTACTATCAGTTTCAGAGCTTTTTAACGTCCCATTAGAAACGTTGATTTCGACTATCAAGAATGCTATTGAAGTAAGTGAATCAGAGCAACCTGAGAAAGATAGAAAAGAAATGCTTAAAAAATTATTACTTGACATACATAAAGGAGTCGACATTGAGGTTTTGAAAGCTCAGTTTAAAGAAGCTGTAGGTGACATATCATCTTATGAAATTGGGACTCTCGAACAGCAATTAATTGATGAGGGTTTTTTGGATCCAAAAGAAATAAGTAAGTTAAGTGATTTACATGTTGACTTATTCAGAGATGCTTTAGATGTGAAAGCGGATTATGAAACCACCCCTGGACATCCAATCCACACCTATTTACAAGAAAACTTGGAAATTACTAATCTTATAAGAAAAATCAGATCAGCTCAGGACTCCGATAAAATTGAACTTTTTCATAAAATGGGGGAGATTGATATACATTATGCCCGCAAAGAGAATCAAATATTCCCCCTATTAGAAAAAAATGGTATTTCTGGACCACCCCAAGTTATGTGGACTGTTCACGATGAGATAAGATCAATGTTAAAAACTGAAAAGAATGAGGAAATTGAGCTAACTTTAAAAAAAGTTGAAGATATGATCTATAAAGAAGAACATATTCTTTTTCCTATGACTTTAGAGAGTTTTAAAGAATCTGATTGGATAACAGTCCGAAAAGGTGAAGAAGAAATTGGATTTATATTTGGGGTAAAACCTGGGAATGAATGGAAGCCTATAACAACATCTGATATTCATAAACCGATCCCGTCTCAACTTTCAACATCAGAAAATTCACTCAATCTTGAAATAGGAAACTTAACACCGGAGCAAATTAATATAATGCTGAAAACTTTACCTGTGGACATAACCTTTGTTAATGAAAAGGATGAGGTAGCATATTATTCTGATACAGAAGATCGTATTTTTCCTCGTAGTCGAGGAATAATTGGAAGGACTGTTCAAAATTGCCATCCTCCAAAAAGTGTGCACGTTGTTAAAGATATCCTGCAAAAATTCAAGTCCGGTGAAAAAGATGTAGCAGAATTCTGGATACAGTTAGGTGATAATTTTGTTATGATTCGATATTTTGCTATGCGAGATGATGAAGATAACTATGTAGGAACATTGGAAGTTTCTCAAGAATTGTCTCGACTACGATCTCTTGAAGGGGAACGCCGTCTTGTTCAATGGGAAGATTGAATTTTAATCTCCAGAGCTCTCTTTTTCAAATTTTTAAATTTTTCTTGTTTTTAAGTAAATTTAAATATTAAAGTGTGAAATTCAACATTAATAATTTTAAGATGAAAAAGTGAATTAAGGTTAAACTCCCTGACGATATAATAGAATTAATAAAACAGCTTCCTGAGGGATATTCTGGTTTAAAAGGAATAATCACTAAAAATTATGAGAGAATAGATATTAAGAAATTAAAGACCCTCGATCTAATAAATGATAATTTACAATTAGAGAATTTTCTTAAGCAGGTTATTCAAGAAATTCTTAGACCAAATCCAGAAGCACTATTTTTGCTTAAAAATTTGATTGTACTAAATACAAAGGTGGCTACTAATATTGATAGAAAGAGTATTGAAACCTCCTATAAAATCCCAAATATTAAGAATAACTTTGATGAATTATTGAATAAGGGAATATTAGTACAGAAAGAAAGCGAAGAAAAAATATACGAATTCTCTTTTTTACCAATTCAAAATGCTTTAATACCCTTAACAGATGAAGAATGCCATGAAAATGCTTTGTACTATTATAAACGCAAGTCAATAAGATATGGCATTGTTGTTGATGATAAAATTGAGGTTCTTTTTCATAAGGCAAAGATCAATCCCTCTGAGGAATTAGTGAATGAACTTTTTAGTGTTGTTAATGCAATAGAAGAATTCGAGGATATTTATGAAAGATTAATTGATGTGGCAAGCGAATTACTCAAACTTGAAGATAAATATAAAGCACCAATTCTAACTGTGATTGGAAACATTCTTTCTGTTATAGGAGGAACTGAGGGTGCAGAGAAAGCTTACCAAAATGCTTTGAAAATATATGAGAAGTTAGCAAAGCAATATTACAGAATATTTTTACCATATATCGCATCCACTCAGAAAAACCTTGGTTCTCTTTACTTAGACTCAAAAAGGTTTGAAGAAGCAGAAAAAATATATTTAGATGCTTTAGAAGTTTATAAAGATTTGGAGAAGCAACAACACAGCTCTTTTTCAGCTGAAGTTGAAACTATTCAACAGGATTTCAAAAATGTATATGTTGATGTAGGAGAGATTGGAGATCAAGAAAAGTCCTATACTGATGCTTTAGTGGCTTATAAAGAGTTATTAAACAGGTATTATAATATATATTTTCCTAAGGAAACTACAAGAACTAGTGATTTTGGAAATGTAGGCATTGATATGAATTTAATTGAAGACATCAAGGATGGAAGTATTGATTCCATAGAAAGTTATAAAAGTTTGGCAAAAACATCTTACGATATGTACTTAAACGATATTGCTACTACTCAGAGTAATCTTGGTATAATTTACAGCGAATTAATGAAATTTGAAGATGCTGAACGAATGCACCTTGAGGCTTTAAAAATAAGAAAGAAATTAGTGCAAAAATATCCAAATAAAGTTTTTCCCGGACTTGCCCTTAACCTGATAGACCTCGGGGACTTTTATGCAGGTCAGGGTAAACTTGAAGAAGCAGAACCTATGTATCATGAAGCATTAAATATGACGAAACAATTAGCAGAACGATACCCAGAGGCATATTTACATAACGTTGCTATTATCCAGAATTGTCTAGGATCTATTTATGCTAGTTTACAGAAGTATGAAGAAGCGGAACAAATATTTCATGATGCTTTAAAAGTTTTTAAAAAGCTGGTAAACGAAAACTCAAAGAGATATCTATATGACGTTGCAAGTGTTCAGATTAATCTTGGAAATTTGTATTTGATTATAAGAAATCTTGAAAAAGCCGAGTATTTTCTTAAAAAAGCAATTAAGATTGATCCTGCGAATATTGATATTCTCTATAATATCGCATGTCTTGAAGCACTAAGAAATAACCAAGCAAAGGCTTTAGAATTATTGACCAAAGTTATAGAACTCGATAAAGAATATATTGAGAGAGCATCCCTAGATGAGAAATTTGAAAATATAAGCTCCTTGGAAGAATTTAAACTTTTAATCAGTAAATAAAGTCTAGAAATTGAAAAGGCATTCAAAGATATAGGAAAAAACTTTAAAGAAATTTCGCGATATTATATCTTAAAAAATTTTTGATCATTCTTTTAGTATCATTAGACATCTCAGTACATTAATATAATTTAAAATCATATTACATATTATATTCGAAGAATAGTATTCCAGAGCTAGTATATTCTATGAACGAAAAAATATCCAGAAAAAAAGATACACCTGAGGAATTAATTCGTGCAGAAAAACTTATCAATGAAGCGAAATATGGTGAAGCTCTAAAAATTATTAACGATATCGAAAAGAAGGGGGACTTAACACCAACAAGCCAAAACAAGTGTATCATTCTAAAAAGTGATTGTTTAGGTAAAATAGGAAGATATAAGGATTCAATTAAGCTTGCTGAAGAAGGATATAAGGAAAGTCAAAGGTTAAGTAACAAAAAACAATCAGTGGAATCTTTATTACCTCTAGCAAGGAGTTTATTATTG